>NZ_JFJX01000017.1:0-697 GCF_000611875.2 Tatumella sp. UCD-D_suzukii | reverse complement strand
ACTTAGATGTTTCAGTTCCCCCGGTTCGCCTCGTTAACCTATGTATTCAGTTAACGATGATGCACTGAGTGCACCGGGTTTCCCCATTCGGAAATCGTCGGCTGTAACGGTTCATATCACCTTACCGACGCTTATCGCAGATTAGCACGTCCTTCATCGCCTCTGACTGCCAGGGCATCCACCGTGTACGCTTATTCGCTTAACCTCACAACCCACAGACGTCTTGCAACGACTCTGAATCGTAAAAGTTTTTGAGAGACTCTGACTAACTTAACGTTATTCATTGTTTTCAAATTTTCAGCTTGTTCCGTATTGTTAAAGAGCAATATCTTAAACATGACTCGTAAGTCATCTTTAAGATATGTTTCAGCAGGCACTGCTGAATGATGGTGGAGCTAAGCGGGATCGAACCGCTGACATCCTGCGTGCAAGGCAGGCGCTCTCCCAGCTGAGCTATAGCCCCATCGATGATAATTTTCTGAAGTTTCCTATTCTTTTTCAGACAAGGCATGGCTTCGCGACGCATAGCCTGCTATGCGAGCCGGAGTCATAACGCCGTATGAGAAAGAATTGGTAGGCCTGAGTGGACTTGAACCACCGACCTCACCCTTATCAGGGGTGCGCTCTAACCACCTGAGCTACAAGCCTGCAGAAGATTACTGCTCTCTTTAATTTCATCAGACAATCTGTGTGAGCA
>NZ_JFJX01000016.1:0-598 GCF_000611875.2 Tatumella sp. UCD-D_suzukii | reverse complement strand
TTTTTTCATAAGAAGATAAGTGGGAACTTTTCTTTTTCTGCAATCTCTTAATCTGAGCCTGCACCTCATGATGTTTCAAGTATGCAACAAGAGTACGGTGGCGACTTCCTTCGTTCCACATAACAGTTGTTTCATAATCAAGAGCACGAGTCTTTTTAGTCTGACCGTTGGATACATTGCGCAAGAAAGAAATCACCTGGTTAGCAATGTGATCATTTGCGACTTTTGCACTGACAGTTACATCTATGCGACCAACTACCGTATTAGTTACATCACACAAATCATAGAGTTCAGGCATAGCAGCAGCAAAGGCACCGAAAAATTCCAGACCGCACAACTCAAAAGATGTAGGCCCAAAAAGATTGTGACCTTGTAACAATTTCGCCGGAGATGCTTTCAGCTCTACACATGGCTCGAAATTCTTACCGCCCTCAAAAATTTTCAATGCGATCCCAGCATAATGAGAAGGGAGAGATTCGTAAGGATGCTTAAGCCCCGATACAGTCAAATCACCATCAATGGCGTATTCTACTGTATGGGCGGCAAGAGTCAGACCAGAAAGGCGGGCAACCTCAGCAAGGTTCACATGGGAAACATA
>NZ_JFJX01000015.1:0-608 GCF_000611875.2 Tatumella sp. UCD-D_suzukii | reverse complement strand
TGGCGGTGATACTGGTGGTTCTGATACTGGTGGCTCTTCTGGCGGTTCTGATACGGGTGGCTCCTCTGGAGGTTCTTCCGGTGGCACGTCCGGTAAGTCACTAACTGAGGATCAAGTAGCTTCTGCTGTTGCTAAGGGCGTTAAAACGGCAACCCCTGATTTGTCAGAGGGCATCAAGGATAAACTTACCGAAGATGATACTTCTACAGATGACAAGCGATCAGCTGATGAGCAGACTCAAAATAATATTACTTATCTTGGTGATAATTTAAATAATCTAGTTCGCGGTGCTGGTAAATTTGCTGACCCTGAGCAAAATACTGGTCATTATGGTGATGGTGATTCAGAGTTTGATTTGGCAACTGCTCAAGCTAAAACTCAATTAAATATTGATAAAGATTATCATGGCGGTGCTTGGGAATCATTTTTAAATGAAGGCGCTCTAAGGCCGTCTATTCCTACTGGTCATGGCTGTAGTAATTTTGTTATGTTTTCTGGTTCTGTTTATCAAATTGAGATAGGTTGCGATAAATTAGGCGATATAAAATCAATGCTTTCTTGGGTTATGTATTGTCTTACATTTTGGTATGTATTCACTTCTATTACAT
>NZ_JFJX01000014.1:0-720 GCF_000611875.2 Tatumella sp. UCD-D_suzukii | reverse complement strand
TGTAATAACGCTAAAACGGTCTGTGCTGCGACTTGGAAGCCTACAGGTTACGTTCCTGAGTCTGGTGAGAGTCAATCACAACCAACTGACGATATTGGTGGTGATACTGGTGGTTCTGAGACTGGTGGCGGTGATACTGGTGGTTCTGATACTGGTGGCTCTTCTGGCGGTTCTGATACGGGTGGCTCCTCTGGAGGTTCTTCCGGTGGCACGTCCGGTAAGTCACTAACTGAGGATCAAGTAGCTTCTGCTGTTGCTAAGGGCGTTAAAACGGAAACCCCTGATTTGTCAGAGGGCATCAAGGATAAACTTACCGAAGATGATACTTCTACAGATGACAAGCGATCAGCTGATGAGCAGACTCAAAATAATATTACTTCTCTTTGTGATAATTTAAATAATCTAGTTCGCGGTGCTTGTAAATTTGCTGACCCTGAGCAAAATACTGGTCATTATGGTGATGGTGATTCATAGTTTGATTTGGCAACTGCTCAAGCTAAAACTCAATTAAATATTGATAAAGATTCTCATGGCGGTGCTTGGGAATCATTTTTAAATGAAGGCGCTCTAAGGCCGTCTATTCCTACTGGTCATGGCTGTAGTAATTTTGTTATGTTTTCTGGTTCTGTTTATCAAATTGAGATAGGTTGCGATAAATTAGGCGATATAAAATCAATGCTTTCTTGGGTTATGTATTGTCTTACATTTTGGTATGTATTC
>NZ_JFJX01000013.1:0-671 GCF_000611875.2 Tatumella sp. UCD-D_suzukii | reverse complement strand
TTGAAAACAATGAATAACGTTAAGTTATTCAGAGTCTCTCAAAAACTTTTACGATTCAGAGTCGTTGCAAGACGTCTGTGGGTTGTGAGGTTAAGCGAATAAGCGTACACGGTGGATGCCCTGGCAGTCAGAGGCGATGAAGGACGTGCTAATCTGCGATAAGCGTCGGTAAGGTGATATGAACCGTTACAGCCGACGATTTCCGAATGGGGAAACCCGGTGCACTCAGTGCATCATCGTTAACTGAATACATAGGTTAACGAGGCGAACCGGGGGAACTGAAACATCTAAGTAACCCGAGGAAAAGAAATCAACCGAGATTCCCCCAGTAGCGGCGAGCGAACGGGGAGGAGCCCGGAACCATCATCAGTGTGTGTGTTAATGGAAGCGTCTGGAAAGTCGCACGATACAGGGTGATAGTCCCGTACATGAAAATGCACACATTGTGAGTTCGAAGAGTAGGGCGGGACACGTGGTATCCTGTCTGAATATGGGGGGACCATCCTCCAAGGCTAAATACTCCTGACTGACCGATAGTGAACCAGTACCGTGAGGGAAAGGCGAAAAGAACCCCGGCGAGGGGAGTGAAAAGAACCTGAAACCGTGTACGTACAAGCAGTGGGAGCACCTTTTAGGGTGTGACTGCGTACCTTTTGTATAATGGGTCAGCG
>NZ_JFJX01000012.1:0-339081 GCF_000611875.2 Tatumella sp. UCD-D_suzukii | reverse complement strand
TGTCAGGCTAAGGCGTGAAAGAGTCTGTCCGGTCATGGTTTATCGTCCGTGTTGGGTAATGATGTAGGTGGTACAGCTGTGCAGGAGTGACGGTGACACAGGCGTGAGGGGGAGCATGAATTCGTTCGAGTGACCCGGAGAAACGGCGGGGGCATCCGGCAAATGGGTGTAAATGGCGTGCAGATTTTCCGCGTAGTGGCTGGGGGTGATGATGACCTTCGGTCCGCCCGGAATGAACCTGGCATCGTATCCGTATTCACGCGGTTGCTCACCTTTAGCCAGAAACATGATAACGCGGCCCTCGTTGGCTTTCCAGTCGCCTTTTTCGCCAATCGTGGTGGAAAGGTGCTGCATGATATTCTCGTACTCACGCTTTGACTGCACCCAGCGCAGGACGGCAAGAATAGCGCGCTTCCGGCTGGCAAAGGTGGTGCCGCCCTCGCAGGCTTCCCCCCGATGGCTGGCCGGACTGGCAACTTCATCCCAGAAACTGGTCTCAATCAGGGCGGCGATGGCGGCACCTTTGCTTTCCGGCGGGGCGTATTTCAGGTAGTCATCATCGGCAAGGATTCTTTCCATCAGCCTTACACGAGCCTCTTTGTTGCTCCAACTCCTTTCCAGTACATCGCTGATTCCCTCTGCCACATCAATGGCCCTGTTCAGGCTGTAGATACCGGTGAGTAACGGGATGGCGCAGAAATAGCCGTAATTTTTTTCAGTCATGATATTCATCAGGCGGGTATAGTCAGCATTGCGCAGCATATAGGTGAGGCACGGCATAAACCCGGTCATGATAGCCTGACCGTCCACTTCCAGCGTTACTGAACCCTTTGCGCCGAGCCCAGAGCAAACCCCTCCCTTGATACGGATACGGACTTTCCCGTCTTTCCAGCTGAGTTCCACGCAACCACTGACACCCCAGCCTGCCTGTCCGGTCACACCAACGGCCACTTTCGCCAGTGAGCTAAATTTGTCACTTCCCTTACCTGCCTTGTCAGGATTGAGCCAGACCATTCTCCCTGCGAGATTGGCCCCGGCTTCCGCTCCGGCAAACAGGCTCAGTTCTGCACCGGGCTTTACTTCTTCGACTGCTTTTGAAATATCAACATTACGCCATTGTCCGGGCGTGCCGGTGGGTGTTGCTCTGACGGGGAGTCCCTTTACCATATCCCCGGAGAAGCTGATGCCGGCTTCGATACCCAGACTCGCCCCGATACTGCCGGACAGAGCCAGTTCGAAATCAAAGCGCAGAATGCCGAGCAGCCCCATGCCGCCACCGGGGATGCGTGCCGGATCCAGCGGGTAGCAGATACGGGTTCCGGCATGGTCAGGCCAGTAAACTTTTGCGGTACTTTTCGCTTCGGCCAGCACAAGGCTGGCGTAGGCGCTCAGTTTTCCGCTGGCCGTGGCGGTGGGTTTTACCTTACCGGTGCGGATGTCGTATTCAAACGGGTTCAGGGAGCCTTTGAGGCCGGCGCCGTAAGTCCAGCGCATCAGCTGGGCCTGTCCGTCAAAAACGATGTTGCCGCTTTCCGATTCAGCATGTTCTTTCAGGCTGTCATTCAGTTCTCTGGCCCAATCAGTGAGTACATCCACATGGTCATCAAGCAGCTTCCGTTCCCGGATGGTCATGGAGGGTTTTACTTTTGCCAGCTGTGACTTCAGCTTCTCCGTATCGATTTCCTGCCACGTACGGGTGACGCCATCTTCACCGGTATGACTGACGGTTTTCATAAAACTCTTTGTCGCCGGCTGTTTTTCGCCGTCGTTCAGTCGATAGCGCCGCCAGTGACTGCGGATTTTATCGGAGCGAACATAGGTGTAACGCCCGCCGCGGTATCCTTCGCCGCGTATTTCGATCATCTCCATGATACCGATGGCGCTTTTCTTTGCGTTATCGTCCAGCAGTGTGGCCTGCGGAAGCTGGCTGGCAGGGGTGAGATCCTGAAGCTCGGTTCTCAGCGCCACGATGGCCCCGTCGAGCTGCTGATATTCCTGTTTCAGCCGTGACTCGAGGCGGTTGCGCTCAGCGACCTGATGCCAGTTGAGGCTTATCATCTGCTGCGTGATTTCGTCAATGCGCAACCGGGCGTCGATACGGGTAGCCAGCAGCTTTTCCAGCCGGCCATGCTCCCGCTCAATGGCATCGTTATCACAGGCATCAACGGCTATCAGGGTTTCGCTGTCCGGATGAAAATAGAGTGCAGGTCCAAAGGTGCAGTAAGCCGTGACTCCGGTGGACTGTAATTTCAGTCGGGTGGATGTTGTGTTATTGCCGACTGGAGTGCTCTTATTGTTCATTTATCATCCTTACATTCGGGAAATAACCATGTGAAATGCGAAGGATTATAAGATGATGTGGCTGTATAATTTCTTGATAAAAGCCGCATTTTATCTTTAGCAGGTAAATTAAATCCTGGCTTGGATTAATCACACACTGTTAATTAAAAGTATTTAATATCAGTTAGTACCGATGAACGGACGTCAGTCACCAACCCGGTCGGTAAAGCCCGGGAGTATGACAACCTCTATATGGTTTCTACCGGGGTGATGCCGACCGTCGCCACCGCCAATTCGACACTCACCGCTTGTGCTCTGGGGTTACGTACCGCTGACGCTATTCCTGGCAAAATTTTTGCCGGGGGGCTGGCGATTGATACCCCTATCGGTAAAATTATCAGTACCAATATTACCCCTTCTGACCCTGCCGGTATCGGCCAGTATTCACTGACTGACTTTGAACGGGCTGTTCGCCAGGGGATACGTCGCGACGGAGCCAGCCTCTATCCGGCGATGTCCTATACCTCGTATGCAGCGATCACCGACAGTGACATGAAAGCACTGTATGCCTATTTTATGCAGGGTGTTGCGCCGGTCGACCTCAGTCCACAGAAAACCGCCCTGCCTTTTCCGTTTAATATCCGGTTATCCATGGCGGTATGGGACAGTCTGTATGCCGGGGCAACGCCCTTCGTGACGGATGCTGGTCATTCTGCAGAATGGAACCGTGGAGCCTGCCTGGCAGAGGGGCTGGCACACTGCCCCGCCTGCCATACGCCAGGGAACTATTTATTTAAAAATGACGGGGATGCCGGTGTCCGCACCACACCGGAGCGGGTGAAAACACTGCGTGACGGTGGTGCGGTTTCCCCCTTGCTGGCAATAGCGAAAGGCGGGATCATCGCGCTGATTGTAGTGGTTATTCTGCTGGTTATCGGCGGCGGGATAGTGAAATCACGTCGACGGCAGCGGTAAACGCTAATCTGTGAGGGTTGCAGACCACACGCGGAGACATCGCCTCCGAGCGTGGTCCGGGTCAGAGCCCCTGATAACCGCCCGACAGCGATTGTTGCCGGCCGTGCTATCGGCCCGTACACCGCCGATAGCACGGCCTTTATACTGATAAAGTCACTGATGTCCGGTTAATTAACTTTTCCCGGCGCCGTCGGATATTTAAATTGCTTTTGATGATGTGACAACAGAAGTAAAGCAACAGCCGTTATAAGAGAAATGATAATGATCACCCACCAGGTCGTAATGTATCCGAAGGATTGAATACAAGCCCCCATCAGAATACAGGCAGGCATTAACCCTAAACTCCTCAACGTCGTCATTATGCTGTTTATACGCCCGCGATGGCTCACCGGTGATTGATTGGCTAAATACACCCCTTCTTTTGTCAAAAGCAGCACTTCTCCTGCGGAGAGGAAAAACCATGCCACAAACTGCATCGCGATCGGGCTAAATAACATGACGAATAAGTAGCCTGCTGCAAATAAAAAACCAGCTAACGCAAGGCTTTTTATCTCGCATGTTTGACCGGTGACCCTTATTAATATCGGAGTGATGATAACCACCAGCAGACTTGCAAAGGTCATCAGCTGACCAAATAACAAGGGACCGTTCTCACCATAACGATGAGCCAGGAAAAGCGGGGTGACTATCGTCATCTGGTTTACGCTAAACCAGAGGAAAGTGCATAGAACCCCGAAAACCAGCAGCCATGGCCTCTCTTTGAAGACCCGCCATACCGTGCCTTGCTTCGCTTCCTCAGCATCACCAGGTTCTGCGGGAGGTGTCAGACGACGCTCATAGTGATGACGCACACCCAATATAACGATCAAAATGCCGATTAAACCGGCTAAACCGTTACCAATAAAAATCCAGGCGGTATGATCCCTGAACAGATACCCCGCCAGCACAGGCCCGACACCCGATCCTAAATTATAAGAAAGATAGCTGAAAGATATCACCGCATTTCTGTTTTCCGGGGTCGATAAATCAGCCACCAGGGCATTACTCGCAGGAAGCGCAATTCCGAAGAAAAAATAACTGATAAAAAGTAAGACAGGCAGCATTAAATGCCAGTCATGGAAAAAGCCACTCAGTATAAGCACTCCCGAACCGGCGAGTTCGCCAAAGACCATTATTTTTTTATGGCCAAGGCTGTCAGAAAGTTTCCCCCCTGAAAAGTTGCCCAATAAATAGAATAACGTCACTCCCATGGCTAATCCCCCGGCGGAGGTCGCTGAATAGCCCAGCTTCAGGGTAAGCAACAGGAAGAGAAAAGGGATTATAAAATTACCCAGGCCCAGTACGAATCTTGCTACCGCGATGTAATAAATATCGGTCGGTAACCCCCGATATATAGAGAATGAATTTACAAATTTTTTAAGCAATGAGAACTCTCTCTGGATCCGGCAAAATACAGAACGTAAAATGCCTTATCTGAGCAGTGTAATCTATATTCCGTGTATTTTTTATCGTTATCTCTCTGATGAATTTATCGTTAGATCAATGCCGGAGAAACTTTCTCCCCTCCGGCCAGGATGAGGTCGCCCGCAGGCAGTCTGCCTTCAACGCCCCAGTTGAGAAATCACGTCCCGCGAGGCATTGTCCCGCTGTTCCGCAGTCAGTTCACGTAACTGGCCCTGGTGCATTTCAAGGACTCTGTCGGCAACGTCGAAATAATCATCATCGTGACTGATGATCATCAGGGTCTTACCCTGCGCCCGGAACCAGGGCAATAATTCGCGATAAAAATAGCGTCTGAACTGCGGATCCTGCTCGGCGGCCCATTCATCCAGAAACAGAATATCGCGGCGGGCAGCCAGGGCCAGCAACAGCGCCACCCGTTTCTGCTGCCCCTGCGACAGGTCCAGCGTGGACAGTTGATTATTCTCAATACTGACCTTTCCCTGCAGGCCAAGTTTCTCCAGCCACAGTTCAGCCAGCGCTTCATCCCCGCTTTCCGGCGTCACAAACACGGTTTTAAACAGATAAGGCCGGGTAAATACCACCGAGAACAACGACTTCAGCTCTGCGGTATTCAGTGGCTGATCATCCAGCCAGACGCCGGCCCCGGCGCTGGCATACAAGCCGGTCAGCATCTGACTGAGGGTCGATTTGCCGGAACCGTTAGCTCCGATGATAAATACGATTTCACCACGATTAAGCCGGGCAGAGACCGGTCCGACACTGAAACCGGATTGCGGGTAATGCCAGCTCAGGTTTTCCCAGCGCAGGGTCTGCCAATCGGCAGGCAGCGACACGTCCGTTTCCGGCAGTGCTTCCTGATCCGGGGCCAGCATCCCGGTTATTTTTTTAAATGCCAGTTCACCACTCAGTAATGTCGGCCAGGCCCCGATAGCCTGCAGCAACGGGGAGCGCAGGAACAACACCGTCAGGGAAAACGAGGTTGCCACCGTGCCGGAAATCCAGCTCATGGCCTGTGAAGCCAGGAAAATCAGGCCTGTCAGCCCCAGCATCATAATATTGGACCAGTTAATGGCCGAGAGGTGAAAACTGTCGGCGCGGATAATATGCTGCCGGTAGCCGAGCGCCGCTTGCTGGTAGTCATTCTCATAGAAATGCCGGGCACGGGCCGGATCAAGCGCCAGCTCTTTATTACCGTGGATGATAACCTGGAAGACATCCTGCAAATCAGTTTCATAATGACGGACTTCCCGCAGGTGCAGGTAAACCCGTGCCACCATCCGGTAACCTGAGTAAAAGGTCAGCCCCATCCAGACGACGACAATGGCCAGTACCGGCAGAGAAAGATAGCCGAGATACCCGATAGCCACGATCCCCAGGACGATCCCCTGAATCAGCTCCGGCAGACGAACGAACGCCAGTGTAATATTACGGATATCCGGCCCCAGCATCGATAGCAGTTCCCCGTTGCCCTGTTGCTCCAGCTGGTCCGGCGACATGCCCAGCAGTTGCAGGATCATCCGGCTGCGCTTCTTCCAGATAAAGTGGTGTCCCAGCGCGGTCAGTGTCCACTGAGCCGCCAGCGTCACCAGCAATAAGGTGATCAGCAAGCACGCCAGTTTCGCAAGCCCGATTTGCAGTGAACTTTCCTGCGCCAGCGTCTGGTTGATATAAGAAATCGTAAAAATGCCCAGACAGGCACTGAGCAGGTTTAGCAGGATAATTCCGGCTATCGCCGGCAGGTGGTGCTT
This sequence comes from Tatumella sp. UCD-D_suzukii, assembly GCF_000611875.2. Taxonomy (NCBI): domain Bacteria; kingdom Pseudomonadati; phylum Pseudomonadota; class Gammaproteobacteria; order Enterobacterales; family Erwiniaceae; genus Tatumella; species Tatumella sp. UCD-D_suzukii. The sequence goes on along the minus strand of NZ_JFJX01000012.1, from coordinate 332,614 downwards.
CAGAACTGATTTAAGTAACAACATAGTTTTCTGCAGAAAATTCCCGCCAGCACAGGCGGACGGGAAGAGAAAGGACAATCAATGCAGTGATCAGAAATCCACACTCACTGACAACTTCACGGTACGAGGATCACCCTGGGTCAGATAGCCACTGTCCTGACCTATGGTTTCCCAGTACTTCGCATTCGTTACGTTTTCTACCCCGGCACGCCAGGTCAGGCGTGTTTGCTGCCACGGCATCGCATACTGGACGCCGAGATCCAGCCGCGTCCAGGCCGGCATACGCAGGCTATTATTGCTGTCCGCATACTGATGACCGGAGTGCATCAGTGTGCCGTTAACCGTCACGCCCTGCATGCCCGGCACGTCATATTCCGTGTACAGCCGCCACTGGTTACGGGGAACACCTACCGCATCCTTACCGTTTGCCGACCCGTACATGTTATTCATGACCGGCTTCAGCCAGGTGGTCCCGGCATTCACCCGCCAGCCCAGTACCGGTTCACCAAAGACATTCAGTTCTACCCCCTGGTTACGCTGCTCACCGGACAGACGGTAAATATTATCACTGCCCAATACGCCAGCCATCTTACGCATATCGAACAGCGCCAGGTTGCCACCGAACCGGTCACGCTGGACTTTCAGTCCGATCTCATTCTGCCGGGTACGCCCGATACCGGTGATCTTCCCGGCATTGGAGGCATTGAAAGGTGCTGCATTCGCGGCCTGAAGGCCCTCGATATGGTTGGCATACACCGATAGCCAGTCACGGGCTTTCCAGACTGCGCCATAGACCGGGGACCAGCGATGTGCATCAAATGCCCCGTTCGTGTCTTCTGCACCGCTGTATTCATAATTGCGGATACGTAATTTCTGATACCTGGCTCCGGCAGTAAAAAGTAACCGGTCATCCAGCACGCCGACGGTATCGGAGAACGAAATGCCGTTATTTGCCGTCCGGCTGCGGACCGAAGGCGCGGACATATTGCCGCCGGTATAGAGAATTCCGGTCGGTTCCACGGCGGTCGGCTGGTAAATATTCGGTCCGGTAAATGCCCCGGACATCTGATAAGCACTGCCTGCCCGGTTATAGATCCCGGAATAGCCGAGATTGACCTGGTGGCTGATGTCGCCGGTCCGGAATTTACCGCGCACACCGGCCATTCCGCTCACAGTGTCTGCGGTGTAATGGGTATTCAGCAGGTTCATGTCTGAATCACCGGCCATGTTGTAGACCACCGGAGAAGCACTGGCTGACCATTCATTGGTGTGGCTGCCGCCAATGGCACTGTAAAGCACCCAGTCCGGCGTCAGGTGATAGTCATTCTTCAGCATGGCATAACGGGTGGTCAGGTCGGCATAATTCCAGCTCTGGCCATAGTTGGTTCGCGGGTCTGGTACCTCAGGCAACGCTGTCATTCCCTCGTCCAGTTTGATCCCGGCACGGCCGTTATGGATAGTGGATTTCACATACCCCAGGTCCAGGGAGCTGTCGAACTTTTCGCCGCGGTAATCCAGGCCCAGAAACGCCGCTGTGGTCCGGTCTTTTTCATGACGGATTTCAGTTTCGCCTTCCCGGTGGACCACGTTCGCCCTTACGCCGAACTGGTTATTGTCGCCGAACCGCTGGCCGATATCTGCACTGATCCCGGGTTGACTGCGTGAGTTATAGTCCACATTCAGACGACGGACAGGAGAAGCCGTGGCGTGCTTCGATTCAATGTTAACGTTCCCCCCGACGCCGGTCCCGGCGGCCGGGACACCGTTCAGGAAGGCGCTGGACCCTTTGATCAGCTCTACCCTGTCCACATCCTCCAGCGGCAGGATCTGGCGGGGCAAAATGCCATATAAACCATTCAGGCCAATATCATCACCGTACAGATCAAAACCACGGATACGAAAACCTTGAGAAAAGTTTCCGTAGCCGCGCACACTCTGAACAGAAGCGTCATTTTTCACCACATCCTGCAGCGTACGGGCCTGCTGAGCGTCCAGCAAAGTTGAGGTATAGCTGATCACGCTGAAAGGCACATCCAGCGATTTCTGCTCTCCCAATACCCCCAGCCTCGCACCGTTGGCGATGCCGCCGTCGAGAAACGCCGGTACCGGGTCCTGACCGTTATTGGTATCAGCGCCCGGCGGGCTGGCGGTCACTGTCAGTGTCTCAGGCCGGACTTGCGTGTCAGTCTCCGCGGCCAGCACCGGGACACTGACCGGTAACAGAGCGATCAGTACAGCCTGACGGAGGACGTCCGGGCGGAATAAAAGGCGAGTTTTGTACATAGTTTCAACCTGCGAGCAGAGTAGTTTCTAAAATATTTCGCCGCACGGAGGCTTTCCTCCACGACAAAGTTCCTGAAAGGTGCTGTAAGCGCAGGATAGTAATGCAACTCTTTATCATTTGCATTATTATTCCTGGATATTTACCGCCAGTGATGGAATAACGTCATGCCTTTACCCCACACCTCTGCGAGCGCAACACTGACTGAAGTTCCGGCCAGTATTGTCTGTCACCCGCACCAGTTTGAGGCCCTGCTCCCCGGCGGCTGGACGGCCTGTTCCCCGGCCCGCAAAGTCGCCTGGCTGTCACTGTGGTCACAATGGTTTTTTGCAGATGCACTGATCAGCTGGGCCGATCAGTTATGCAGTGAACAGCGTGCCTGTCCGCTGTGGGAATTTAACGGTCAGCTGACGCTGAATGCCGCGGGCTGCCCGGAACGCTGGCATCAGCGGGGTGAACCACTGCGCGGGCTGACGCCTGCTCAGCAACATCAGCAGACAGAGCAGTTAATCTGTCAGTTTATTACCCCGGTGTGTCAGACCCTCTCGTCCCTGGCGGGCAATAATCTTACGGTGTTCTGGAGCAATGCCGCGGTGCGGTTATGGCAGGGTATGCAGCAGGCCGACAGCAAAGCAGCCGATGTCCGGATATTCCGCGACCTTTTTTCTGCCAGCCATTTCACCGACGGCAGTATTAATCGTCTGAAAGCCCCCTTGCGCACACTGAAAACGCCTGACGGTGAAGACAAAACCGAACGCCGCCATTGTTGTCTGATCTTCCGGCTGGACGATCATCAGAAATGTGCCTCCTGCCCGCTGGAAAAATGCGGTAAACATTAATCCCGGAGAGATCCCGTGAAAAGTACCCCCCCGGCACCGCCGGAAGCGACCTTTCGCCTTCATCAGGCACAGGTATCCATGGGTCACCGGCAGTTACTTAACCCCCTGACCCTCGAATTTACGCCTCAGCGAGTGACCGGGTTAATCGGTCATAATGGCTCAGGTAAATCGACCCTGATAAAACTGCTCAGCCGGCAGAACCCTGAGTTTGACGGGGAGATTAGCTGGCGGGGTAAACCCCTTCACCAGTGGGGGGCCCGCGAATTTGCCCGTCAGGTGGCCTACCTTCCTCAGCACCTGCCCGTGGCAGAAGGAATGACCGTTACTGAACTGGTGGCACTGGGGCGCTATGCATGGCACGGAGCACTCGGCAGGGTGACCGATGAAGACAAAGACATCATCGCCAATGCCATCGAAAGCGTGTCGCTGACCCGGCAGGCCCGCCATCCGGTCGAACAGTTATCCGGCGGTGAACGGCAACGGGCCTGGATTGCCATGTGTGTGGTTCAGGGCAGCCATTGCCTGCTGCTGGATGAACCCACGTCTGCACTGGATATTGCCCATCAGAAAGAGGTGCTGTCAGTCATCCGTGATCTCTCACGGCAGCGTCAGTTAACCGTGATCATGGTGCTGCACGATATCAATATGGCGGCGCGGTTTTGTGATGAATTTATTGCGCTGCGCCAGGGCGAAAAAATATTCCAGGGCGGTGTCAGCGAACTGATGACAGAACAGCAACTGGAGCAAATCTATGGCGTTGCCATGGGTATCATTCGCCAGCCGGAGAACGGGGATCTCATCAGTTATGTCAGATAATTACCTGCCAGACGGCGACACGCCGATGCTGACCCGTCGTCAGATGCTTTGCCGCTCGGCACTGATAGTGGCCGCAGCCTCCCTGCCCGCCGGCGCTATCGCAGCAGCCCCTCCGGCGTCAGTGCCTCGGGTGGCGGCCCTGGAATGGTCGGCTGTCGAAACCCTGTATGCGCTCGGGATCACCCCTGTCGCTGTCAGCGATATCCGCGGTTACCATGACTGGGTCGCGGCACCGGTTCTGCCGCCACAGGTGACTGAACTGGGGTTACGCACCGAGCCAAACCTGGAACTGCTGGCCAGCCTCTCCCCGGATTTGCTGATCCTGCCGGATCACTCCGCGTTGCCTGTCTCCCGTCTGCAGCAGATTGCTCCGGTATGGGAATACTCCTTCCGTGAGCCGGGTGAAACCCTGCTCAACACTGCCCGCGATAATATCCTGCAACTGGCCCTGCGCCTTCACCGCGAGGCTCAGGCACAACAGTTTCTCACCGGTTTCCGGCAGCAGATGGCCGGATACCGGCGTCAGTTAGCACCGATGGCGGGTAAAAAGATCCTGATGTTCACACTGCTCTCTCCGCGTCAGGTTCTGGTGCTGACGCATGACAGCCTGTTCGGGGAAGTGCTTGCCGCCACCGGACTGGAGTGTGCCTGGCAAGGGGCCACCAGCCTGTGGGGCAGCGTGATTGTCGGGACCGAACAGTTACTGACCTGTCAGGCGGATATTGCTTTACAGTTTTCACACCATGATACGTCTGTCACCACCGCGCTTGCCGGTTCGCCTCTCTGGCAGCAGATGCCGTTTAATCAGCAGCATCGGCGTTATTTGCTGGACCCGGTGTGGCTGTATGGGGGGCTCTGTTCTGCCCTGCGATTTGCCGGGGCACTGGCCCGCAGTGCCGGAGAGTGGCATGCGTAAACCTGTCGGGATCCTCCTTATTTTACTGCTTTGCCTGAGCGCCGCGGGCTTATTGCTCACCAATACCCTGCATTACGTTCATCCGCCCGGAATTGCACAGCTCACTCCCCCGGCCGCGGCCAATCTTCTTCTGCAACAACACCTGCTGTTTCAGTACAGCTTTCTGCCGCGTATCGCCGTTGCTCTGCTGGCCGGAGGCGCGCTGGGCCTTGCCGGCTGGCTATGCCAGTTACTGCTGAAAAATCCGCTGGCGGAGCCGGCCACGCTGGGAATAGCCTCCGGTGCTCAACTGGGGCTGACCCTGGCAACATTGCTGGGTGGCGGCGTGCTGGCCGGTCAGGGATTTTCGCTGGCCGGGGCCATGGTATGTATGCTGATTATTTTCGCACTCAGCCGTCAGCGTCAGTTATCCACCCTGACCCTGCTACTGACCGGATTACTGATCGGCCTGTTCTGCTCTGCTCTGCAAAACGGGCTGACCTTATTCCGTCATGAACAATTGCAGGACCTGTTTATCTGGAGCAGCGGTGATCTGGCGCAGAACGACTGGTCGGTGGCGCGCCGTCTGGCACCGGTACTGATCCTGACCACGCTGCTGACACTGCTGTTTTCCCGTGCGCTGAACCTGCTGCGTCTGTCCGATGCCATCGTCGACAGTCTGGGAGGCCGCAGTCAGAAGATACGTCTGGTCGGGTTAGCGCTGGTGACAGTGTTATGCGGCTGGACGGTCAGTCAGGCCGGAATTATCGGTTTTATTGGCCTGTTTGCCCCGCAGATTTGTCGCCTTTATCCGCATCAACGGTTTATCAGTCATATGCTGCGGGTAATGCTGTTCGGCGCGCTGATTTTGCTTATCTGCGACCAACTGTCGATACTGGCAGGATCGGCGGGATACCCGTTGACTGCCGGCAATATCACGGCTATCTGCGGGATCCCGTTGATGCTATGGATCATCGCCCGGGCGCGTTTTGTGACTGCGCCGGACCTGCGGACACCGGTCAGCCGGACGCTGTCGATGAACGGTAAAAAGTGTGCGCTACTGGTACTGCTGATGATCATTGTGGCTCTGATCTGCTTCGCCATTCAAAGAAATGCCAGCGGGATCAGCTTCAGCGTCCATGACCCGCTGGCTTTCCGCTGGCCCCGGGCCATGGTCGCCGGCAGTTGTGGCGGTTTGTTAGCCATTGCCGGCGTTATCCTGCAGCGCCTGACCGCTAACCCGCTGGCCAGTCCGGAAGTGCTGGGGGTTAACAGTGGTGCGGCCTGCGGAGTGGTACTGATGCTGCTGTTCTTCCCGGTATCGGGCGGAATAGCCATGTTCCCGGCGGCGCTGGCCGGCGCACTGCTGAGCCTGGGGATAATTATCTGCTTTGCTTTTGGCAGACGCACATCTTCCCCGCGGATCCTGCTGGCCGGTACCGCACTGAGTGCACTGTCGGCAGCCGTCATCAGCATTCTGCTGGCGAGCGGTGCGCCAAATACCAGCCAGATCATCAGCTGGCTGTCAGGTTCCTCCCTGGGGGCAACCCCGCAGATGGCCCTGATCGGATTAGCACTCTTTCTGGTCGCTCTGCCGGTAGCATTGCTCTTTTCACGGTGGCTGACCCTCCTGCCGCTGGGACGTGAGGTCGCTTCCTCGCTGGGAATTGCCCTGCGGCCGGTCACCGCGGTATTGCTGATCTTTTGTGCGGTACTCAGTGCCTGCGCCACGCTGTTGCTTGGCCCGATGAGTTTTATCGGCTTACTGGCGCCCCGGGTGGTAAGCCAGGCAGGTCTCCGTTCGATGACCGTGGCGCTGCCGGTCGCGGCGGTGACCGGCGCGGTACTGATGATGGTGGCCGATACCCTGGGCCGGCTGGTGATTTTTCCTTTCCAGATCCCGGCCGGGATCATGGCGGTGTTACTCGGCACTCCGCTGTTTATCGGGTTGTTATGCGGCAAAAAACGCAACGGCTGAAGCCCGACCGGTTCTGAAGGATGCCGGGCAGTGACGACGTTGCCGGGACACAGGAAAGCTGACGTGAATACACCGGGAGAGGTCTGCCCGGTAATGACAGGAACCGAACCCTGACCGGAAGAGACTGAGAGTGATGTTCTGTCCGGACAGGAAGCGGCTAAAGATGGAAAACTCCCCCGGCCGGCCTGGCCGGGAGAAACGGACTCAGAAAGAAACCACCGTTTTCAGCCCGGCGACCCAGGCATCCGGCGTACTGCCGGCACCGCCCGGATTATGCCAATACTGAATATCCGGCTGCAGTTCCAGCCAGGACGTCGCGCGAATGCGATAATACAGCTCGGCGTTGACCGAATGACTGATAGCCGGATACCCGTTCCCTCCCGGAAACTGCCCCTGGCTGGCAAACTGCAACTGCTCGTTCGCGTAACCACTCATTTTAATATAACTGACGCCCAGTCCCAGCCAGTCTTCGGGCCGCGCATCCAGTAATCCGCGATAACGCATCGACAGTGAACTGGTCAACCGCACACGGTTAGTACGCTGATCCGAAAGGCTGCCACTCCATGAAATACTCATCCCCCGGCTGGCATCGTCCGGGTGACGGGTGATCTGCTGGTTACCTGACGCCCAGATAAACCCGGTAGTTCCGTAGGTACGGTAGCCCTGAGGATCCCGGCTGCCATCCGGTTGCGACACACCCCGGGAAAGGTGCTGCTGGCGGGCATTGGTCAGCAGTGCCCCCACGTTGTAGACGCCGGGCAGTCCGTTGACCTGCGTTTTCAGTTCCGCCTCGACCGGGAACAATGCCCCGCGGCTGCCCCGGGTTGACCAGCTCCAGGCATGGCTGCGATCCGCCACACGCGGGTTCTGTTCCATCACCCCGGCTTTCAGGGTCCACTCCGGTGTCAGTTTATAGGCCAGTGTGGTGCCCCAGCTATGAACATTCCAGTTATTCCACAGCATGGCATTGGCGGATTTCCCGCCGCACTGACTTAATACCTGAAAATCACAAGGGATAGACTGGTCAAAGGTCTGAACCTTATTGATCAGTCCCACCCGCCAGGAGAGCCGGTGGTCCAGGAAACTGCGCGAAAACGTCAGCCAGCCCAGACGGGTAATCGACTGTCCGCCCCAGCTTTCCTGAGCCAGGTCGTTAAAGGGAATCGAGGGATTTTGCAGACGCGAGCTAGTCAGGTTACTGTTATGGTTGCGGTTGACGATGTTCCCTTCAATCGCTGCATCCGGAATACCGGTCAGGGCTTCCAAATTCTGATTAAAGGTCAGGGAGAACTGATCAATATATTCCGCTTTACTGTGGCTGTTATAGCCGCCCGCCATATTGAGCGCCGTCTGGCTGAGGTAGCCGAGAGAATAAGTAAAGCCGCGGGCTTGCAGTCCCGAACGCAGGCCTCCCGAATCGCCAAGCAAGCCTTCCCGGGGCGCTTCAAACCCCAGAACACTGTAATCCGGGACGGTTGCCAGCGCTGATGAAGATAAAAATAATGCCGTAATGATGACTGAAGGTTTAAAAGGGCCGTATTTCCCTGAATTATCCATATTCTCATCCTGAAAGATTATCCGTTATCCATTGACGGTGATATAACACTAAAGCCCGAATTAACAATATCCTGTAATAAAGCCAGCTAACGAGATAATGAGGCAGGAAAATCATTGTGCGAAAGACAGCAGATTTTTCTGCGCATTGAGGCACCTCATAAAGGTGGCTGATACTGTTTCCAGGCAGCGCGATGCCGCGTAAGCCGCTGAATTTCGGCTACTGATCACACCCGCACACTGTATCATCCGCATTGTTCAGTGAAAGAGGATTTTGCTCTGTTCACTCAGTATTGTGACCCTTGTCATAATGAGATTACCGCCAGATGGGAATATTTCTGTTGCGGGCAACTGTTGAAAAATAATGTCCCTTCCCCGTCGGTCAGGGCCAGTGATGTTACAGAAAAAAACGTCACTGATATTACGTTGCCTGATAACAGAGACCCGTCCCCCGGCGACATGCCCCGTCAGTCCGGACAGCTCCTCCGGCGGATCAAAAATGCGAATTACGGTCCTGCACCTGTCATTTCAACGGCTTATTCCCGGTTCTGACTGCCATTGTGCCGTCAGCTGGCGTATACTTTTCCCTCCGACTGCTTAGATAATCGCCCTCTGCTTATGATCTCCTGGAAGAAGAACCTGTTTTCCCTCTGGCTGGGATGTTTTATTACAGGTTTAGGTACTAGCCAGATTCTGCCTTTTTTGCCGCTCTATATTTCACAACTCGGCCACTACAGCACGGCGGATCTCACCCTGTGGTCGGGCCTGAGCTTCAGTATTACGTTCCTGGTCTCAGCGATAGTGTCGCCGATGTGGGGACGACTGGCCGACAGTAAGGGCCGCAAGTTAATGCTGATCCGTGCCGCTATCGGCATGGCTATCGCCATTTTCTTTCAGGGTCTGGTGACCCATGTCTGGCAGCTTTTTTTATGGCGCGGCATTATGGGGCTGGCCTCCGGCTATATTCCTAATGCGATGGCACTGGTGGCCTCACAGGCACCGAAAGGCAGAAGTGGCTGGGCGCTAAGCATTCTTTCTACCGCACAGATCAGCGGGTTCCTCGGCGGGCCGTTGCTCGGTGGTTATCTGGCAGATACCATTAGCCTGCGTCCTGTGTTCCAGGTCACCACCGGTTTGCTGGTGATTGCCACGCTGGTTACGTTTTTTCTGATCAAAGAAGAACCTCAGCCCGCACGGCAGAAGAATACGGTCAGTAAGCCCCCTTCTGTCTGGCAGACCGTTCCTTCCGCCAGCGTGATACTGAGCCTGCTGTTTTGCACGTTATCGGTTCAGTTATGTAACGGTTCGGTCAACCCTATCCTGTTTCTCTATGTGCAGCACCTCTCCCCGGACAGCCATAATATTGCTTTTATCAGCGGGTTTATCGCGGCGCTGCCGGGAATGTCGGCCCTGATCTCCGCCCCCGTCTGGGGCCGGATGAGCGATACGCTGGGACCGCACCGGATTATTTCTGTCGCCTTCGTCATGTTTATCCTGCTGCTGACGCTGATGTCTCTGGTCAGCAGTGTGACGCAGTTTTCTCTGCTGCGTTTTTTATTGGGTTTTGCTGACGGAGCCATGTTCCCTGCTATCCAGTCACTGCTATTGCGCCACTCTTCAGCCAACGTGTCCGGGCGGGTCTTTGGTTACAATCAGTCTTTTATGAACCTGGGAAATGTCACCGGCCCGCTGCTGGGTGCCGTAACGTCCGCGGCTCTGGGGATGCGCTGGGTCTTTCTGGCTTCGGCTGTAGTGATCCTGCTGAACCTGATTTACCTGAGCCTGACCTTCCGGCGCGCTGGCCGGGCCGGGACATTGAAAGAAGCCGAATAAGCGTCGTGCGGCTGGCCGGACGAGTGACCGTCAGCCGGCACGGCATTACACGACGCGACGCGAAAGAAAAGATTAGCCGGCTGGCCGGGTCTCCGGGCCAGCCGTGCCCCCTGCGGAACGCAGATCAGGTCAGTTTGAAATGCCGATCCGGGAGTAAAGCCGGAGGTAAAGGTGACAGGTCGTTCATTTCCAGCATATGCCGTTCAATGGTCAGACAAATGGCATCCAGCGGTAACTGATTAGATGCCGTGCCGAAAGGCCGTTCCAGTTCTTCTGCCAGCGACTCCAGCGAAAGAAAGGTATAAGAGATAAAGGCTGACACCAGAATGGTCATATAATGCAGTTCTGTCACCAGCGAGAACGGTAACAGGGTACAGAAAAGATAGACAGTGCGGTGCAGGATCAGCGTATAGGCAAAGGGGATGGGCGTATTATCCAGCCGCTCACATCCCCCGAGAATGGTCTCGAGTTTACGCAACGGCTTATCCAGTTCAGTAAACAGAATATCCGACAGTTTTCCCTCACGGCGCATCTGCCCGAGCGACTCCCCCAGACATAACAACACGCGGTTGGCGCGGAAAGGACTGTTGATCACCTGCTGAAAAACCGCTTCCGGCAGCAGGCGCTGCAAATCCGCACGGGCGTCACTGCCCCTGAGCTGATGTTTCAGCGCATACGCATAGGCCGACAATAATTCAGAGAATCTTATCAATTCCGGCGCGTTGGCCGGTAACACGGAATGAAGCTGACGTAGCAAAATACGGCTATTAATCAGCAGTGTTCCCCAGAGTAAACGAGCTTCCAGAAAGCGCGCATAACTCGCATTGTTGCGAAAGCCCAGGAAAATCGCAATGGCAATGCCCAGCAGACTGAACGGCGCTGTGGTCAGCCGAACGTTCATACTCTCGTACCAGGGCAGGCTCAGTAAGGCCAGCAGGGACATCAATACATTCAGGCTCAGGCGAAAGGATATTTTTGATAGAACTGATCCATGCCAGTCAAATAAGCGGATAAACCAGTGCTGAGGTTTTCGGATAATCATGCGTCTGTCGGCTGTCGTTGGCGGTCTGCCGATTATACAATAATTCTCAAGTCTGACCTCAGAAATTGCTGTCAGTCGCCCCCTATCTCCGCCTCCGCAATATCGTAGTATTTAATCACCTACTGTTACATTCAGGCAGTCCGGTATTACATATGTTAAATATTTACCTGCCTCACCATTTTTCACCGCATAAAATTACCACTTACAATCAATAGTTTGTCAGTTTATTCACATTTAACAAACAGTTTTAATTCTATATAATTACACAATACTATTCACATTTAGTCACATTTAGCGTTACACTTCGGCCAGTTTTCCCAATGACCAGGCGTATTATGATGTATTCAAAGAAAATTGCTTTCAGTCTGACCCTGTTATCCATGACAACTTTCAGCCAAAGTGTGGCCGCGGCTACCGAAAAAACCGATGTCCTGCTGATCGGTGGCGGCATCATGAGTGCTTCGCTGGGGACCTGGCTGCATGAACTGCAACCGGATTGGCAGCAGATCATGGTGGAACGGCTGGACGGTGTGGCAGAAGAATCGTCGAACGGCTGGAATAATGCCGGTACCGGCCATTCTGCGAATATGGAGCTGAACTATACGCCGCAACGTGCCGACGGTAGCATCGATATCAGTAAGGCACTGGAGATCAATGAATCGTTTATGATTTCCAGACAGTACTGGTCTTCCCTGGTCAGACAAGGAGTACTGAATAACCCGCACTCCTTTATTAACTCTACCCCGCATATGAGCTTTGTCTGGGGTGAGGCAAACGTCGATTACCTGCACAAACGCTATGAAGCCCTGCAGACCAGTACCCTGTTCCAGGGGATGAAATACTCCACTGACCAGAATCAGATCCGTCAGTGGGCACCGCTGATCATTGATGGCCGTGACCCTGCACAAAAAGTGGCCGCCACCTGGACCCCGCTGGGGACCGATGTCAACTACGGTGAAATCACCCGTCAGCTGGTTGGCAGCCTGAAACAACAGCCAAACTTCAGCCTGGAACTCTCTACCGAAGTGACAGGATTCTCACGCAACGCGGATAACTCCTGGCATGTAACCGTCAACGACCGTAAAACCAATACGACCCATGATATTGATGCCCGCTATGTCTTTATCGGTGCCGGGGGTGCCTCACTGAAGTTACTGCAGGAGACCAACATTCCGGAGGCGGAAAACTATGGCGGATTTCCGGTCGGCGGCTCTTTCCTGGTGACAGAAAACCCGGCCATTACCGAACACCATCCGGTGAAAGTCTATGGCCAGGCCTCGGTCGGTGCGCCACCGATGTCCGTACCGCATCTGGATGCCCGTAATCTGGACGGTAAAAAAGTGGTACTGTTCGGCCCCTTTGCGACTTTCTCGACTAAATATCTGAAGAACGGTTCGCTGTTTGATTTGCTGAATGCCACCACTACTCATAATTTCATGCCGATGGCCCATGTGGGTATTGATAACTTTGATCTGGTGAAATATCTGATAGGCCAGGTGATGCTGTCTGATGAAGACCGTTTTGCCGCGCTGAAGGAATACTACCCGGACGCGAAACCATCAGACTGGCATCTGTGGCAGGCCGGACAGCGGGTACAGATAGTCAAGAAAGACGCCAGCAAAGGCGGCGTGCTGAAGCTGGGCACTGAGATTGTGACCGACCAGCAGAAAACGCTGGCGGCACTGCTGGGTGCCTCCCCGGGTGCCTCGACAGCAGCGCCGATCACCTTAAATGTGATCGAAAAACTGTTCAGCGAGCAGGTAAAAACCCCGGAATGGCAGCAGAAAATCCGCACAATTGTGCCAAGCTATGGCCGTAAGCTGAACGGTGATGTGGCTCTGACTCAGCAGGTGTGGGATGAAACGGCTCAGACGTTACAACTGACCAAACCCCCGGTGATCAGTGCACCGGCCACCGCGCAGGCAGCGACCCCGGCGGAACACACGGCCAGTCCGCAACACGATATGGCACTGTAACGGGATCACTGGACCGCTGGTCAGCGGCGCAGTAGCCGTAATTAACGGATTTCCAGCGGAGTTTCCCGCTGTGGCGCAGGGAAGCGCCTTTCCAGTAACTGAAGATCATTGTCGGTTAACTCCCCCGTTAAGGCAGCAGCATTGATGGCGGTATGTTCAACACTGCCGGACTCAGGGATCACCAGCATATTTCCCTGCCGGATAGCCCAACGCAGCAAAATATCTGCGCTCCCCGTCTGATAATGATCCGCCAGCGCCCGCACGACCGGGTCGTGCAGTAATTCACTGCCATGCCCGCCGAGCGGCGAATACCCCATCAGGGTGACCCCGTGTTCTTCACACCACGGCAGTAAGGAATATTCGACCCCACGGGCCGCCGGGTTATAAAAAATCTGATTCACCGCACACTGATCCCCGCCCGGCGTCTGCCAGAGCTGCTGCATAGCACGGGTATCGAAGTTGGATACCCCCCAGGCCCCGATTTTCCCCTGCGCTTTAAGCCGCCCGAACCCTTCGATAATCTCATCCAGCGGATGTTCCGATGACCAGTGCAACAGGTATAAATCAAGATACTCTGTCTGCAGGCGACGCAGGGAATCCTCGCAGGCCTTCTGCATTGCACCTCGGGAGGCATTCCACGGATAAACTTTAGAGACCAGCCATGCCTGCTCGCGGATCCCCCTGAGGGCTTCGCCTATCAGGGTTTCCGACTCACCCTCGCCGTACATTTCGGCGGTATCGATAACCCTGATCCCCTGAGATAACCCGAAACGCAGTGCGTCGGCTTCCTGCTGACGGGCATGCCGCCCCTGCCCCAGACGCCAGCTCCCCATACCGATGGCAGGAAGCTGCTGACCGCAAAGATCCACTGTATGCATAACTATCCTCCGGACACCGGAAGGCGTTCCGGTTGTTTTTTATTTTCCAGTAACTTCTGTTTTTTACCCAGCCACAGGCTGTTGATCAACCACAGCAAAGAGAGCGGGATTGCCAGCCAGGCGATCAGGCTGCCGCTCAGACCGACCGCATTCATTGCCGTCCAGCTCCAGGCGCCCGCCTGATCACCGGCCCGGTAAACGACGGTATCAGTGACATTTTTCGCTTTATATTTTTGCTCCCGCGAAAGCACGGTAAACAACACTTCGCGCGCCGGGCGCGCAAAGGCAAAGTTTCCTGCCCGACGGAGCACCGCAAAAATAAACAGGCCCGCCAGTGTCGGCCATACACTTAACATCAGAAATCCGGCCAGGGTGACTAACGGCAGGATAGCCAGGACACGCCGGGTACCGTAGCGACTGAGCAGGCGTCCGGTGATCAGTAACTGGCTGAGCAATGTAAGAATATTGACAGACAGGTCACTGGCCGCAAAAAAGGTGGTACGGCTCTCATCACTTTTGAAAATCTGATGCACCAGGTCCGCCTGCCGGAAATAGACGAAGGTGGAGGTCACCGAAAACAGCAACATATACAGACAGATATTCAGCAGATACCCGGAGCGGGCAATGGCCAATATCCCGTCAAAAATGCCGCCCTTCACCGGGCCGTCATCCGCCTGAGCCGGTACAGTATCGTGATCTTCTGTGTCAGACAGCGGATTTTTCCGCACCTGTGTATTCAACTGACGGACACAGAAAACAGCGACTTCAAGTAACACGGCTGAGAGCAAAAAGAGTCCGCTCATATTCAGCCAGCGTACCAGCACAGTCGTCAGCAGCGAACCTATTACTGCCCCCAGCGTTGCCCCCGCCGCCATCAACGAAAATAACCGGCTGGCGCGCTCACGGCTGAAAATATCTGCCACCAGCGACCAGAAAACCGACACGACATAGAGATTAAAGACAGAGACCCAGACAAAAAACACTCGCCCCAGCCAGCGATGATCGCCGCGGGGCAGAAAAAACATCAGCGCGGCAAAAATAAGCAGGTGAATGATAAAGAAACGGTAGACCCAGGGAATAAAACGCCGTCGCGGCAGACGGGAAGATAACGCAGAGAACGGCAGTGTCAGCAGGATCATCACAATCAGGGTCGCCGCGAACAGCCATTGCAGATTATTCACGCCCCCGTCAATACCGAGCGTATCCCGTATCGGGCGGATAACATAATACGCCGATAACACACAGAAAATGTACAGCATACTCCAGAGCAGCAGGGAGACTTCTTCTCTGCGCACGCCTGCGGTATGCATCAGTTTACGAATTAGCGGATGGATGGCACCTGCCGACCCTTGCGGTTGATGTTGCATGCATTCTCCTGATCACAGTGAATGATGCACTCAGCCATGCAGAAAGCATTCTCCATGACTCAATGCGCGCCTGAGTCTACAGGTATAGCGTCAAACCGGCGGAAATTCCAATTCCCGGCCGGGGACACGAACGCGCCGGCCGTTCACTTTTACTGTTGCTTTGCCACGCGTTGTCATCCTGACCGTGATTCATTATATCCGTATGAGGATCGTTATGCAGACAGTAAAATGTGTATTTTGGATAACAGATGCACGGGAGATTGCCGATATACTACAGGCCCATGAGGTGAAACTGGTTCCTGGCACAAGCCTCTATGCCCCGGCAGATCAGGCAGGCAAAAGGGAAACTCCGGAGGAAGCAGTGAACACTCAATCATCGATATGACTGAATTATATTGTCCGTTTCGCGACTCACCGTTTGCCGGACGCTTTCCCGTGAGAGATAATGGAAAACCAGATGTAATGAATATTCGCATGGAGCGATGATGAATAACGACAATGAAGTCATTAGTTATTTACAGGCTAATAAAATTCTGGCGTTAAAACTCGACCAAGCATTAACAGGTCTAGGAAAGGCTGTATCAAATCAACTTGAAACGATAGGCGCAGGTGCAACGCGCGCACTCTATTACACATCCTGCTTTACTGATGAATATCAGGACGTCTGCCAACAACAAAAGACTGAGGATATTCGATTCGCTAAGGCCGTATATCATATTCTGAGACGTGAAGATGTTGTTTATGAAATGCTGAAAATATACTTTGAAGAAGTATTTCGGCAGAAAACGTCCGCTCAAATAGATCACATCAAAAAAATGTTAATGGCAGTGAATATCCATATTGCCGCCAGTTCATTCACAAACGCAGGTTTTGCTTTAGCAGCATCATCATCCGTCGCCGTTGGCATGAATTTAAGTCTTGAAATCAGTGCATTAGTCGGAAACTGGGCATCAAGGGGGGGCGCGTCAGTGGGTATCTATGGTGTCGTTCAGAAAGCCGCAGATAGCGCACATCGCCTTCACTTTACGTATCCCGCTTACTATGCGGCATTATATGCTCAAGAGCTGGAGATGATGTATTTTCTGATCCAACCGCTGTTTGAGCGGGCTGAGGCACTTAACGTACAATGGGCATCGGATAGTGGTATTGCCGCCATTATCACCAGGATGATTCGGTAAGACATGATGAACCTTGCCATAAGAATTTTTAAACGGTTGTTCAGGTCATTATTTTCAATGTACGGTCCTGCATTGTTAACGCTCTTATTCGCAGCTGTTCTGGTGCAGTTTTTCCCTGATGGGCCTATATGGCCAGTACCCGTTTTTCTTGTACTCATGTTATTTATTTTTGGTCGTTACGTGAAATGGTAAGTTATTAAAAATAATTACCCTCAGATATTTATAAGTAAATTTCACGGGTAGCCCTGTCAGGGCTATAGGTGTATTAACCCTGGTTATAATTGTTATTTACATGCATTACTGTAAATGGTGATGGCGTTAATCCCACAGTTATTTACATCATCACTGATAAGGAAATCATATGTCCGCTCCCGCTCATTTATGGCTTGAAGATGAAAATGGATCTCCGATTGTTGGTAATTGTTTAATGCCGCTACGTTTGGGTTCCATCGAATTAAAATCATTTTCGCATGGTGTAACCATTCCGGTAGACCCCGCTTGGGGCAAACTTACCGGAACGCGCGTTCATAGTCCGATCACGATAGTGAAAGAATTTGATCAGACAACACCACTCCTGTACCGCGCGCTCTGCGAAGGCCGAACCATGAAAAAAGCGGTCATCAAGATGTACCATATTCAGGAATCAGGCATCGAAGCTGAATATTTCAATATCATTATGGAAAACGTCAAGTTCACAACAATTTCGCCATATCTGGCTCCTAATGTTATGAGTAGTACTCACCTTGAAACACTCGAATTGCGTTATGAAGCGATCACCTGGATGTATACGCAAGGAAATATTATCTATCGTGATTCATGGAACGATCGCTGCTATGTCTGACCGCTAAGGGCCTCAGAGGAGGTAAATACTTCCCCTGATTAACCCTGAACAGTCGGGGCAACGGAGCGCCAGAGCTTTCCGTGACCCGACCCGGATTCAGGCATTCTCTGTGATTTCACTTTGTGACAGTTGCTGACGACGGCGTAACTGCGGGAACATTACCATCCACAGTCCAACCACCACCAGTGTCCCCACTCCGCCAATCACCGACGCCGGCACGGCCCCGATAGCACTGGCCAGTACGCCGGTTTCAAACTCTCCCAGCTGATTAGAGGTATTGATAAAGATTGAGTTCACCGCATTGACCCGTCCGCGCATCTCGTCCGGGGTATCCAGTTGAACCATCGCCCCGCGGATCACCATGCTGACCATATCAAAACCGCCCAGCGCCACCAATGCCAGCAGCGACAGGACCACATTATGGGATAACGCGAAGATGACAGTCGCTACCCCGAATCCGGCGACACAACCAAACATAATCAGACCGGTATGGCGGTGGAAGCTGTTACGGCTGATCCAGATCCCGGTGATCAGTGCCCCGACAGAAGGTGCTGCACGCAGCGCTCCTAACCCCCATGCGCCTGTGTGCAGAACGTCATGGGCAAAAATGGGCAGTAATGCGGTGACACCGCCCAGCAGTACCGCGAATAAATCCAGCGAAATGACCCCGAGAACATCTTTGCGTTTAACAATAAAATCCAGCCCGGCGAACAGGTTACGGAGGGTCATGGGTAACGGTTTTACCGGTTCACGCTGGTATTTCAGCCGCATCATCACCAGTAACGATATCAGATAACAGACCGCGGCCGTTCCGTAGGCCAGTGCCGGTGAGACCACATACAACAGTCCCCCTGCCATCGGCCCGGCAATCACCATCGCCTCGCGAAAGACCTGATTGGTTGCCATCCCTTTTGACAGCAATCCGGCGGGTAACAGTGCCGGTAACAGCGATGTCATCGACGGACCTTCAAATGCCCGGGCCAGTGAAAAGATAAAGACCAGCGACAGCAATAACACGGCACTGCCGGGCATCAGAAACGACATCAGGATCAGCCCGAGGGCAGCCAGAAGTTCGACACTCTGCCCCCCGAGGATTAGCGATTTGCGGTTGTACTGATCCGCAAGATGTCCGGCAGGCAATGCCAGCAGCACTGAGGGGACAAATTGCATCAGCCCTATCATTCCCAGCATAAATGCACTGTGCGTCATCGAATAAAGCTGCCAGCTGACGGCGAGTGAGATTATCTGAAAACTCAGGGAGGAACAGGTTTGTGCCGTCACATAGGCACGAAAACCTGTGTGATGGAAAATGCGCGATGAAGGCTCCCCGGAAGAAGAGTCCATAAGTAAGCTCCGGAAAAATAAGTGGCGTTATTATCAGCCCGCCAGCATAGCTGATTACGCCGGGCAAGCCAATGCGGTAAACACCCGCGACCGGAGAGCCTTTCCCTCCTTAACCCCCGGCAAACACGGCTTTTTTCTGTTGTGCGGGATCCTCCCGGCGTAATGATAAATATCAACTATGCTTATCGGGTGCGTAATTAAACCCTGTTGTTGTCAAGGAGAAAGGCATGAGCAATGATAATAAACCAAAAATAACCACCACTGACGCCGGCATACCGGTCGCCAGTGACGAGCACTCACTTTCTGTCGGCCCGGATGGCCCGCTGGTTCTCCATGATCATTACCTCATCGAACAGATGGCGAATTTCAACCGTGAAAGGATCCCGGAACGGCAACCGCACGCCAAAGGGAGCGGTGCATTTGGCCATTTTGAAGTGACTGAAGATGTCAGCCGCTTTACCCGCGCCGCCCTTTTCCAGCCGGGAGTGAAAACCGACGTATTAATGCGCTTCTCGACCGTCGCCGGTGAACGCGGCAGCCCGGATACCTGGCGTGATCCGCGTGGTTTCGCCATGAAATTTTACACCAGCGAGGGAAACTATGACCTGGTCGGGAATAACACGCCGGTTTTCTTTATTCGTGACCCGATGAAATTCCAGCATTTTATCCGCTCCCAGAAACGCCGTGCGGATAACAACCTGCGTGATAATGATATGCAGTGGGATTTCTGGACGCTTTCCCCGGAATCTGCACATCAGGTTGCCTGGCTGATGGGGGATCGTGGGATCCCGAAAAGCTGGCGACACATGAACGGATACTCCAGCCACACTTATATGTGGATAAACGCTGAAGGCGAGAAGTTCTGGGTTAAATATCACTTCAAAACCGATCAGGGCGTTGAATGCCTGACTCAGGAGGAAGCGGATAAACAAGCCGGTGCAGACGGCGATTTCCACGTCCGGGATTTGTACAACGCCATTGATAACGGTGAGTTCCCGCAGTGGACGCTGTATATGCAGGTTATGCCGTTCGCTGACGCGGAAAACTATCGTTTCAACCCGTTCGACCTGACCAAAGTCTGGCCACACAGCGACTACCCGCTGATCAAAGTGGGCAAACTCACCCTGAATAAAAACCCGACAGATAACCATGCACAGATAGAACAGGCCGCATTTGAGCCAAATAACCTGGTGCCGGGGATCGGTCTGAGCCCGGATAAAATGCTGTTGGGCCGTATTTTCGCCTACGCGGATGCGCACCGCGCGCGTCTGGGGGTAAATTATAAGCAAATTCCGGTCAATGCCCCGCATTCGCCGGTGAACAGCTACAGTAAAGACGGCGCAATGCGAATGGATCCGGTCAGCGACCCGGTTTACGCCCCTAACTCGAAAGGAGGCCCGAAAGCCGACGGCGATCGTTATCCGACCGACTCCTCATGGGAGACTCAGGGCGCGCTGGTACGACAGCCTTACTCATTACATGCAGAAGATGATGACTTCGGTCAGGCCAGTACACTGGTGACTCAGGTTATGGATGATGCCGCCCGTGACCGTCTGGTGAACAATGTCACCGGACACCTGTTAAACGGCGTCCGGGAGCCGGTGCTGTCCAGGGTGTTCGATTACTGGCGGAAGATCGATCAGAATATCGGTGACCGTATTGCCAACAGTGTGGCTGCCGCTCAGCAGAAATCGTAATATCCCGCATGTCCGGCGGCTATGTCGCCGGATTTTCAGGAATTTCCAGCAAACGAATGCCGAACTGATCAATTTCTGCCGAATGTTCACCGGCACAGATCCACTCTTCCAGTCGCTCTGCCAGTGCCGTCGCCGGCAATTGCGTTTTACCTTTCATTGCACATTCCCAGATGACCAGTACCTTCCAGCCCTGACGCTGCAGTGCCTGCAGGTTTTCTTTGTCCCGTTGCAAATTACGACCGATTTTCGCCAGCCAGAAATCCGTTCGGGTGGCCGGCGGTTTAAACAGGTGACAATGATGATGGTGCCAGAAACAACCGTGAGTAAAAATGACCTTTCGCGCCGTCTCCAGGACAAAATCAGGGCGGCCCGGCAGATCTCTGGCTTGCTGCCGTACTTCCAGCCCCAGGTCTGTCAGTAACTGCTGTAACTGCTTTTCAATGCCGGTATTACAGTGACGGATAGCCCGCATGTTTTTGCTGCGGGTCTCGCGGTTATGCACATCAGCCATCTTCACTCCTCTGTTGACGGCAAACTGCCGGTGCAGGCCGTTGATCACAGTGAACTGTTCACGATCCCTGATGACTAACTGACATCAGCTTAAGGTTTCCTTAATACTTCCCCTGCACAATAACCGCGGTGTGCGGGCCGCTGTAATAACATTATTACCGGCCGGTCAGCGTTAATGACCGGATAAACGCGGGGTGTAAAGACGCAGAAGCTTTCCCGCAGGACAGACGTGATAGGCTGATATTCCAGTGCTTCCCGGCAGACGGAGGCTTCAGCATATCCGTACACCACACAGCAATATGGTTAATAACAACACAAGATGTGCAGGAGAGCCAGCCCCGGGCACTGCAGGGTCGGTTTGGCAGGAGATCTCCTCCCCCCGCCCTGCCGTACCGGATTGCCTTCTGCCGGAGCCACGGATGAAAATACTGATTGTCGAAGACGATACCTTGCTCCTTGAGGGACTGATGCAGGTCATGCAACAGGAAGGCTATACCTGTGATGGTGTCAGCAGTGCCCGGATGGCGGATAACAGTCTTAAAACCTCGCAATACAGCCTGATGATCCTCGACCTCGGATTACCGGATGAAGACGGTTTACAACTGTTGTTACGCCTGCGCCGTGAAAAAATGGCCTTGCCGGTACTGATCCTGACGGCACGCGATACCCTGAGCGACAGGATCACCGGACTTGACAGTGGTGCCGATGACTACCTGATTAAACCTTTTGCGCTGGAAGAACTGACTGCACGTATCCGTGCGCTGATCCGCAGGCACAATAACCAGAGCGATAATCGTCTGATCGTTAATGACCTGGTGCTGGATGTCACCTATCGCCAGGTATTCCGGGAAGGCAAACGCCTGGAACTGACCCCGAAGGAATACGCGTTACTGGCCCGGTTAATGATGAAGGCCGGTATGCCGTTGCATCGTGAGATCCTGTATAACGATATTTATAGCTGGGACAGCGAGCCTGCCACCAATACCCTGGAGGTACATATCCATAACCTGCGCAAGAAGATCGGCCGGGCATCTATACGGACATTGCGCGGCTTCGGATATGTGCTGATTAAGAAAAAAAACTGTTCTGAGGAGTCACTATCCTGAACCTGTCCCCTAAAACGACCACGTTACGTCGCCGGTTGCTGATCACCGTGGGCTCTATTCTGCTATTCTGCCAGGCCATCAGCGTGCTGTGGCTATGGCATGAAAGTAAAGAACAGATAGATCTGCTGGTAGAAGGCGTATTGAGCCACCGTAACGAACAATGGCATGTGGATAAAGAAATCCATGAAGCACTTGCCAGTCTGGCTATTCCAAGCTTTGTAATGATTAGTCTGGCGCTGGTGCTCTGCTGGCAAGCGGTGCGGCGGGTCACCCAGCCCCTGTCTGATCTCTGCCTGCAACTGGAGAAACGCTCCGGTTTTTCTGCCGAACCCATCGAATTTCAAAGCAGGATCACCGAAATTGACGCCGTCACGCATGCGATTAATGATATGGTCGCCCGCCTGACCGATACCCTGAACCGGGAACGGTTATTTACCGCGGATGTGGCCCATGAACTACGCACCCCCCTGGCGGGGTTACGTCTCCACCTGGAACTGATGGCCCGCCAGCACCACCTGGATATGTCTTCCCTGATCCTGCGTCTGGATCAGATGACCAATAGTGTTTCTCAGTTATTACAGCTGGCACGGATCAGCCAGTCCTTTACGGAAGGCAATTACCAGCCGGTATTATTGAGAAAAACCGTGATTATCCCGCTGCGGGACAGTCTGCTGACCATGATTAAATTGCGCCACCAGCAATTGATCCTGCCGGAGGCTGAACATGATTTTAGCGTACAGGGAGACCCGACGCTGCTGCAATTGATTGTGCGTAATCTGACAGAGAATGCTCATCGTTATAGCCCGGAACACAGCACCCTGCGCATCACTCTGCATCCTGTGGTCACAGAAGAAGGTCGGCCGGGCATTGAACTTTCAGTGGAAGATGAAGGGCCTGGCATTGATGAAACCCGTGCCAGTGAACTGAGCCGGGCATTTGTACGGATGGATAGCCGCTACGGTGGCAGTGGCCTTGGGCTGAGTATTGTCAGCAGGATCTGCCAGCTGCATCATGCCCGTTTTACCCTCACTAACCGGACGGATCGCCAGGGTTGCCGGGCCTCGGTCATTTATCCGCTAGCGGACGAAACCCTTTAAAAACTGGTAAACCAGACCAGCAGAAAAATCACAACTGTACTCAGACTGAGTAAAGCAGCACTGAGTTCACTTCCGGAAAAGGTCGCTTTATTCTCCATCATTACTCTCCTGTCAGGGGGTGTCAGCAGAGTATTTCAGGTAATGATTAAATTAATATTAAGCCGGTGAGAAAATCACCGGCGACGATCCTGCCTGCTGCAAAATAAAAGCATACGATACGGTCAGGCCTGAGGAGCGCTGAATTCTGCTTTCGCTTTTTGTAACTGAGCCGTGAACTCCTGCGAGGTGTGCAGCGTTGCCACGACCGCGGACCCCACCAGCCGTGCCGCATCCACATCACTTTGCCAGTGATAGCCGCAAATCACCCGACTCTGACCGAGTTCATATCCCCGTTTCAGGATCTCATTCTGTCGCGCAGGATTAACTTCGGCCAGTACCAGAGCCGTGGCCCAGCCAATGGCGGTGTGTCCGGAAGGATAAGAACCATTAGAGGAAAGTTCTGCTTGCTGGCGGGTGTTACAGGTAGCCACCTTATAAAAAGCAAACGGGCGAATACGCATATAGTGTTGCTTTGCCGATCGGGTGGCCAGATCACCGGCATCTTCGATCATATTAGTCAGTAGCTTGTAGAGTTGCGGGGTGGTTGCGCCACTGATCTCGTGGCCAAATGCCCCGGAGAACGCACTGGCTACCCCGCCACTGCTGAGATTTGCATCGTCGGCCGCCAGTTTACCGCGGGGGGTGTCGCGTAATAGCCGGCCCTGTTCATACATCGCCTGATCGTTGAGAAAAGTAAGACTGCCAGGCGCAGGCGGAGGGGGCAGTAAGGCCAGACTATCAATGGCCTGGCTGTTAGTCAGATAGTAGAGCTCAGGCCGGGTGGTCGCATCATTACCGGCGGGGATGGCGGCATATCCGGTCCCGCTCAACAGCCATGCAGAGATCATAAATACTGACAGTTTTTTGACCATAATAAACATCCTGTAAAAAAACGGTGAGAGGCACCGACGTTACCACGTCACATTGCACTTAACTCCGGTACCGGTCACAGTTCAGGCTTTGCCCGCAGGTCCGGACGGACAGAGACTCGCGGGGGGTTAATCAGGTGCGAGCTGTTCACTGTCCATCGCCATCAGAGCGTTTTTCTCTGCGTAGGAATTCCTCCGGAAAAACCGGACGTTAGCGATGATTTTCCCGGGAAAGCATTTGCGCAATGCCTATGAAACATTTATTGTTCCTGCGTCTGACGAACCGCGCGGACATTATTACTCTTCAGTCAGGTTTGTTTTTCACCAATGTCGTGCAGTAACGTCGGGAATTTATGGACTTTTTTTTACACTTTATCGACCTTTTCGGGACCTTTGTCTTTGCCCTGAGTGGCGCTATTGTCGGCGTCAGACATCGTTTTGACTTATTCGGCGTTTTTGCATTAGCGAGTGTCACTGCCATCGGTGGCGGCTGTATCAGGGATATTTGTCTCGGCGCGACTCCCCCGCCCGGGCTTGTTAATATCGAGTACTTTTTCTGTATCATTCTGGCGATCGCCTCCCTCTCCTTCTTTCAGAAACTGGTGTTCTCGTTTGAGAAACCGTCCCTGTTTTTCGATGCGCTCGGTCTGGGTTTTTTCGCGGCATTTGGCGCGAATAAGACCTGGCTTTACACACACAGTGTGCAGCTTTCCATTTTGTTAGGCTGTGTCAGTGCCGTGGGCGGTGGGTGCCTGCGGGATATTCTGGTCGGCAAGACACCGGTGATCTTTACTAAAGAGATTTATGCCAGTGCGGCAATGATTGGGGCTGCGATTGAACTGCTGGGTTCGGCTAATATCATCCCGGAACGCTACAGTATTTTACTGTCGATTTTTGTCTGTACCCTGATCCGGATGGTGTCGCTGAAATACAATATCACGCTGAAAACTATCGCGAATAAATATTTCTGAACGTTAGTTAATGTCATATTTAACCCTGAATGCGGCGGGTCCCTTTCGGGCTGGTTGTCGCTTTATCCGGGTGTTACTGTAACGACCTCTGAAATTAAGATAATTATTGAATACTGACTGTTTTATCTGAGGCGATTATTATGTCTATTGTTGAAGTTGTTAAACAACGTTTTACTACCAAAGCCTACGATGCTTCCCGCAAGATTACTGCACAGCAGGAGCAGGAGTTACTGGATATCCTGCGTTACAGTCCGTCATCCCTGAACCTGCAGCCATGGCATTTCTTTGCCATCACCAGCGATGAAGGCAAAGAGACTATCCTTCCGGGTATCCGCGATTTTAACGCGGCAAAAGTCCGTGATTCAGCGATGGTTGTTGTTTTCACCAGCAAAGATACCCTGGATGATGCACAGTTCAGCAAGGTGCAGCAGCAGGAAGATCTGGACGGTCGCTTTAAAGATGAAGAGACTAAAAACGCCAACGATAAGGGACGCCGTAATTATATCGCTGCCTATGGTGGCTCAGATGAAGACCTTCGCTACTGGATGGAGCGCCAGACTTATATCTCTCTGGGCTTCCTGCTGCTGGGGGCCGCGGCGATGGGGCTGAATGCCACTCCTATTGAAGGTATTGATCCGGTGCTGCTGGATGAACGCCTGGGACTTAAAGAGAAAGGGCTACACAGTCTGGCCGTCGTCGCTATCGGCCATAACAGCGAGAAAGATTTTAATGCATCGCTGCCAAAATCACGTTTAAGTGAAGAGACTGTGATCACCCGCCTGTGATCTGATAGTCTGCCGCTCCCTGCCCGGCAGGGGCGGCTTGACTACCAGACCTCCGCACACACAATCCCGGAGTGTTGCCTTGCGGCCTTATTTCCCGGGACCACCACTGAACCTGCATCTTCTGTTGTCATCCTTCCACCGTCACTGCTTTCTGTCATGGCTGCTAATGCACTGCGTGACCCGCCCCGTCTTTAGCAGGGATGGTCCATTGTTGCCGATTTTTCCCGTTCGCGGTTGTCTCTGATATGCCGTTCTGAGCGAGCCTGCCCCCTCAATGTTAACGATTTGTTTAACACAGACAGATAAACAGCATAAAATGTTGTTTCTTTGCATAAACCCTGATGATCCCCTGAGCGTAATAAGTTTTTTTTATTTTGCCTCTTTCCAGTCGGTGAAAAACGCGCTTTTATATAGTCATGAGCCGGCAGGTTATCGCACTGCACATCGCAAAAAACATAGTGTCCGGGGTATCCGACCCGTCTCACCTCAATCCGGCTGTGGGCTTGAAACAGAATGAAAAATAAAGGCAGAAAGGATAGATGAATAACCGTCAGGAGCTGACCCGCAAGCTGCACGAAATCGCGGGAGAAAAACAGGTTTTACTGAGTGAAGACGATAAGGCATTTTACACCAAAGGATTCCGCGTCGGTCAGGGTGAAGCACTGGCCGTGGTACTGCCACAGACGCTGTTACAGCTCTGGCAATTGTTAGAAGTTTGTGTTGCCGAAGATGTTATCATTCTGATGCAGGCCTCCAATACCGGCGTCACCGGAGGTTCAACCCCGGACGGTAATGATTACGACCGCGATATTGTCATTATCAGCACCCGTTTACTGACCGGGGTTCAGGTCATTGATGATCACCAACAGGTTATCGCTTTTCCGGGCACGACCCTCACCGAGCTTGAAGACACCCTGAAGCCTCTGCAGCGTGAACCCCATTCGGTGATCGGTTCCTCCTGTATCGGCGCGTCTGTCATTGGCGGGTTATGTAATAACTCCGGGGGCTCGCTGATCCGTCGTGGTCCGGCATTTACCGAAAAATCGCTGTTTGCCCGCATTACTGATGACGGACATCTTGAACTGGTTAACCATCTGGGTATTGAGCTGGGCGATACTCCGGAGAGGATCATTCATGCGCTGGAGACACGCGAATACACGACCGGCGATGCTGCCGACTGGCAGGGTAAAATCTGGGCAGATGATTATTCTGAACAACTGCGCGATACTCATGCGGCATCACCGGCCAGATTCAACGGCGATAAACGTTATCTGTATGACAGTGCGGGATGCGCCGGAAAAGTGGTCGTCTTTGCCGCACGTTTGCCGACGTTTGCCGCCAGCGAAGCCACCCGTACCTTCTATATCGGCAGCAATGATGAAAGCGAACTGATCGGTTTACGCCGTTTTCTGCTGGAAAAAATGGATGAACTGCCCTTACAGGCGGAATATATTCACGCCGGCGCGTTTGACCTGACATTGCGTTACGCAAAACATATGTATCTGGCCATCCGTAAGCTGGGGCCGCAGGCCATTCCCGGTTTAATGGCCAACAAAGCGCGCTGGGATGTACGGATCAGACATGCCCGTTTTCTGCCGCATAATTTTACCGATAAGCTGATCCAGGGCTTTAATCAGATAACCCCCTCGTTTATCGCACCGCGGATCATGGATTACCGCCGGCGCTTTGTGCACCATCTGATGATTAAAATTGAAGCCCGTCAGGCTGAACAACTGACGGCATTGCTTGAGGAGTATTTCAGTCAGCGTCCGGGGGAATATTTCCTGTGCGATGACCGGGAAGCTGCCGATGCCTTTCTGATCCGTTTCGCGGTGGGCGGCTGTACCATCTCCTACTGTGACTACCTCGGCTATGATACCAACCAGCGATTAATTGCTTTTGACGTGGCTCTGCGTCGTAATGATGACCAGTGGCGGATCCATCTGCCACCTCATCTTGCGGCGCAGGTCCAGGCCGATTCCTGTTGCGGGCATTTCTTTTGCTTTGTGAACCACCAGGATTACGTCCTTAAAGCCGGGGTGGATGCGAAGCAATTCAAACAGGAGGTGATGGAGTATCTGGAACAGCGTGGTGCCCGCTATCCTGCGGAGCATAATGTCGGGCACCTGTATCAGGCGTCCTGTGAACATGAACAACACTGGCGTGAACTGGATCCGACCAATACCTGCAACCCGGGGATTGGGAAAACCAGCCGTAAAAAATTCTGGGGCAAGTAACTTCATCCGAAAGTTTGCCTGCGGCCGGAGATCACCGGCCGCAGCTCAGAATCTCCGCACGGGCCACGGCGTCTTCCAGCCACTGATGTAACTGTTGCAGTTGCCGGACAGAGACGCGGTCATGCAATGCCGGCCGGTGTCCCCCGGCCATCTGACTCTGTAATTCGCTGGCCATCGCGTCTGCCGGCAATACACTGGCGGGCGCTTCAGCCCGCAACCCTTCCCCCTCAGTCATTTGCATGATTTGTTCACGGACACGGCCGAAAAACTGACGGCACCATGCGGCCAGTTGTGCGCAATCATAGCGTGGCGATTGCAGTGCACAAAGGATCCCCTGACGATCCGCAAACGATTCAAAACGGCAGGAAACCACGTACCCTGCCGAGAGTTCTTCCCGCAACCATTGATAAAACGCAGGCTGATAAATGGCCCCCAACTGTCGTGCTGCCGCCAGCTCAGCAGGCAGTTCGCTGTCCAGAGGCAGGAAGAATAGTAAGGCATTATCCCCGTCCCTTTCCGGCAGGTGGTGCGCTTCCCCCTTCAGTGGCGGCAGGATTGACGGTTCCTGTTGTAACAGCAGCGTCTGTTGCAGAAAGTGACTGATCAGCGAAAAAAGCGCGTCATCCTGACAGCGGACAATACAGGACCAGACCGGGGTTGGTTGTGTTACGGCCAGTCGTTGCGGGAACTCTGCCAGTAAACGACGGATCAGAATTTCCTGCGTTGTATCTTCGGCCATGACGGACGCCGAAAGATCCGGCCAAAGCGAGCAAAGCAGCCGGATAAGTTCCGCAGCCTCACCGGCTGCCGGTAACATCATTCTGACCTGAGGCACGCCCTGGTAAAGTGCCACACTGGCCTCGCCTCCGGCATGCCTGACACGGCTTATCCAGGGGTGCAGACGGTATCTGAGCTGTGAGAGTTGCGCCCCGGTCAGGGTCATACCGCGTACAGGCCGAAGGATTATGCCCGCCTCTGCACCAGGTATTTCTGAACGATAGCAGAGCGGGCCGTCCGCCGGTCCCTGCAGAGAAGCCTCCGGCAGCGAACGTGCCTGTGCCGGACGGACGGTTTGCGGATAGAAAACAAAGTCCGGTGCCGGCTCAGGTGAAACGTCACTGATCTCCGGTGCCGGCGACCACCGGCACAGGAAGCCGCGGGCTGTCGTGACCTGCCCTCCCTCTGAAGGTTCAGTCTGCAATTCACACGGGGACGTGCTGAGCAATGCCTCTGCCAGTGCAGTAATATCTGCGGTATCTCCGGCCTCCCCGCTGGCAACCTTTCTGACCTGTTCCATCGGACTGAGACGCAGAAAATCCTGCCGGGCCAGCCGTACGTAATGCGCCTGTTGTTGCGGGCTGAGACAACACACCTGTGCCAGCCAGTGACGAAACAGACGGTTGAGGTCGCCTGCCGGATGTGGCGGACCCGCGGGCCGGGTCAGCCGGATCAGTAACCACAAATAGCCCGGGGCCGCACTGACCACTTCTGCGGCACTGTGATGACACAGCCCCAGCCTGCGCCCGGCATCAATAAAGGATCCCGGTGCCGCATCACTCAGCAGTGCCTGTAATAAGGGAACCGCCGCCAGCAGTCGGCTCTGCGGGTCGGCAAGCAGATAACTCAGACAGTGCTGCCCTTCACCGGCCACATGTAACACCACCGGGATCTGCCGCTCGTTCACCGGCACCGGGGCCCGGGCGGGGAATGGCAGCGTCCGGCAGGCGTTCAGCGGCAGGAGCCCGGACAATCCGGCCTGTGACAGGGCCTCTGTCAGGGCGGCGGACAAGTCTGTCAGGGACCGCGGCGCACGGATGATCAGGCAGAGATTGCCGGGAGAGTAATATTGCTGATGAAAAGTCAGTAACGCCTGACGCAGGGCGGGAAGGTCACCGTCCAGGCTCTGCCGGTTACCGGCCACAAAACGACGGAATGCCGGGGGCTGGCCGATACCGGTAGCCAGTAACGCATTGATCAGGGTCGGCGTATGGCGGCTCAGCATGCCATATTCCGCATCAATGACCGGAATTTCGCGCCGAATAGCGTCAGCAGAAAATTCCGGTGACAATGCCATATCCAGCAACCGGGCGAGACCGGCGCTCAGTTCGTCTGACCGGACATCAAAATAATAAAGCGTCCTGCAGGCTTCTGTAGTGGCATTCACACGGCCGTGGCGGGCTGCCACCCAGGGCATTAACCGCTGCGCGCCGGGAAAGCGCATCCCCCCCTGGAACAGTAAATGCTCCAGCAGATGCGCTAAGCCCGGCCAGCGGGCGGGTTCATGGTGACTGCCGGCATCCACCCGCAGGCAAACCGCCGCGGCAGACAGGTCAGCCACCGACTGTAGCTGAACCGCCATGCCGTTGCTGAGGTAATACAGGGACGAGGACTCACTCATCCGGTTACCCGCGGGAGGTGAAGATCACCTTCGAGTTTTTCTGATTTCGGAACTGCAGTTGTGCAATACGAATATCACTGCAATCGGCTTCACGCCGCGCCTGCAGGATTTTATCGTGATGAGCCGATTTACTGCACACCGGGTCCGCATTGTCTGCGTTACCGGTCAGCATAAACGCCTGACAGCGACAGCCTCCGAAGTCTTTCTCTTTCTCATCGCAGGAGCGGCAGGGTTCCGGCATCCAGTCATAGCCCCGGTAGCGGTTAAAGCCAAAGGACTGATACCAGATGTGCTGCAAGCTGTTATCCAGCACCGACGGAAACTCTATCGGTAACTGACGGGCGCTGTGACAGGGTAACGCAGTACCGTCCGGCGTCACGTTCATAAAAATTGCGCCCCAGCCTCCCATGCACCCTTTCGGGCGTTCTTCATAGTAGTCCGGCGTCACAAATAACAGATTGGTCAGATTGCCGTCGGCCTGCATCTTCTCGCGATAACGCTTCACCACCGCTTCTGCCCGCGCAATCTGGTCACGGGTCGGTAATAACCCTTCCCTGTTCAGTTGGGCCCAGCCATAAAACTGGCAGGTGGCTAATTCAACATCATCGGCCTCCAGCTGAATACAAAGCTCAATGATGCGGTCGATCTGATCAATATTATGCCGGTGCAGAACAAAGTTAAGCACCATCGGATAGCCATGGGCTTTGATTGCTTTCGCCATTTCCAGTTTCTGATGGAAGGCTTTTTCCGAGCCCGCCAGTGCGGCATTCAGCGTTTCATCACTGGCCTGGAAACTGATCTGGATGTGGTCCAGTCCCGCTTCTGCAAAGGTATCCAGTTTTTTACGTGTCAGCCCGATACCGGAAGTGATCAGATTGGTGTAGAACCCCAGCTCACGTGCCCCGGCAATCAGTTCCGGCAGGTCTTTACGCACTAAAGGCTCCCCGCCGGAAAAACCGAGTTGTACACTGCCCATCTCGCGTGCCTGACGAAAAACGGTCAGCCACTGCTCTGTAGTCAGCTCAGACTGCTCTTTGGCAAAGTCGAGCGGGTTCGAGCAGTACGGGCATTGCAGCGGACACCGGTAGGTCAGCTCCGCCAGTAACCAGAGCGGCGCTTTAATCTCAGGATTAATTTGCGTCATGGAACATGATCCATTTCTGCTTACCGGCCGCCTGCAGGAAATCGACAACATCGTCATCCACTCCGCCGGCCTCCGGAAAGCGCTGATTCAGCAGGTCGATAATCTGTGCCACTGTCCGTTGACCATCCACCTGTTCCAGGATCATCGCCGCAGTTTCATTCAGTTTCGCCATGCCTTCCGGGTAAAGAATGACGTGACAATCCTGAGTGGCTTCCCATTGCATGCGATATCCGCGGCGGAACATCACCACCGATTGTTCAAAACTCATGGTTATACCAGTCGGGTTGTGTGCCAGACCGGCTGATCTGTCACGGTATGATAAGGAGGGCGTTGCAGACTGTAGGCCATGGTCATGGCATCCAGCATCGTCCAGAGAATATCCAGCTTGAACTGCAGGATTTCCAGCATCCGGTTCTGTTTATCTGCGGTATCGAAGTGCTCCAGCGCCAGTGCCAGACCATGTTCAACATCACGGCGGGCCTGACTCAGACGACTGCGGAAATAGAAGTAACCTTCCTCTTTGATCCACGGATAATGCTGAGGCCAGCTATCCAGACGGGACTGGTGAATTTGCGGGGCAAACAGTTCCGTCAGAGAGCTGCAGGCGGCCTCTTCCCAGCTGGCGCGGCGGGCAAAATTCACATACGCATCGACCGCGAAACGAACACCGGGTAAAACATGTTTTTCAGAAAGTAAATCTTCACGCGATAACCCCACCGCTTCACCGAGCTGTAACCAGGCTTCGATCCCGCCTTCACTGCCGTCTGCACCGTCATGGTCAAGGATACGCTGTACCCACTTACGTCGGGTCGCCGGGTCCGGGCAGTTCGCCATTATTGCCGCATCTTTCAGCGGAATGTTGGTCTGATAATAGAAGCGGTTCGCAACCCAGCCCTGGATCTGTTCACGGGTCGCCTGGCCGTTGTGCATAGCGATATGGTAAGGGTGATAAATATGGTAACAGGCAC
The DNA here is from genome assembly GCF_000611875.2 of Tatumella sp. UCD-D_suzukii. NCBI lineage: Bacteria > Pseudomonadati > Pseudomonadota > Gammaproteobacteria > Enterobacterales > Erwiniaceae > Tatumella > Tatumella sp. UCD-D_suzukii. The sequence goes on along the minus strand of NZ_JFJX01000012.1, from coordinate 299,911 downwards.
CTTTATCCCGCAATGCCTGTTCAAAAGCCTGCTTGCTCAGGGTGGTAGTGATCGTCATGGATTAATCCTGTAGCTGTATCGCCATTCCGTCCCAACTCACCTCAATGCCCTGCTGTTGCAGGAACCGGCGCTGGGGCGAATCCTCATTGAGGATGGGATTGGTGTTGTTAATATGAATAAGAATTTTACGACTGGCAGGTAAAGCCGCCAGCAGTGTCATCAGCCCCTGCTCTTCGGCGAGTGCCAGATGACCCATTGCCCGGCCGGTGTTTTTACCGACGCCGGTGCTTAGTAATTCATCATCCTGCCAGACGGTGCCATCGATTAACAGGCAGTCGGCTTTTTTCAGCCAGGGCAGGATCACATCATCCGGCTCACCCAGCCCGGGGGCATAGAATAATGATTTGCCGTTTGCTTTGTTTTCAATGAACAACGCGACATTGTGTCCGGGCAGAGGACGATCACGGTAAGGTGAGTATGGCGGTGCATTACTGAGAATAGGCACCGCGGTAAATGTCAGATTACCGCAGACCGTTACGCTGAAGGGTTCAAGCGGACGAATGGCATGGTGCTGCAGACCACCATTCCAGTGCTCCAGCATTGGGAAGACCGGAAAACCGGTACTAAGATCCTGATGAACTTCGTCTGTACACCAGACACGGTGCGGACAGCCTTCACGCAGGCTTAAAAGCCCGGTGGTATGGTCTATCTGGCTATCGGTCAGAATAATATCCCCGATGGCGGTCCCGCGCAGTACACCGCGTTTTACCAGCTCAGGGGTCATGAAAATTTGTCGGGAGATATCCGGAGAGGCGTTACATAAGACCCAGTCTTCACCGTTATCACTGACAATGATTGAAGACTGTGTCCTGGCGTGAGCATTGATGGTACCGTCACGCAGCCCTTTACAGTTGCTGCAATTACAGTTCCACTGCGGGAAACCACCACCGGCAGCAGAGCCCAGCACTTTGATAAACATAAAATACTCTTTACTGAAGGTAAGTGCCGCCCGAAAGCGGCCACTTATGACACCGGATAATTAACGGTTAGAAATGTACAGAGTCACTTCCATACCCAGGCGCATATCTACGAATTCAGGTTTTTTCCACATAATAATGACCTTAATACTTAAAATGTTAATGTCCGAAAAATAGCCTGCGACCGGGTGCTGCCCGGGTTTCCCGGAACACCCCCCTTCACAAGGCCGATAAATGTTGCGCCTTTGTCAAGCAGAGGTCAATGAAAAGATGACTAAATTCTTTTAAGCTGTCATAAAATGTTCGACGATACGTAACCAGTTGTGACGGCAGACTTTGTCGATCACCGCCCCGCTCAGCCCTGCCTGGTGCAGACTCTCTTCAATGGCCGGTAACCCGGTCACATCTTTAAGTGCAGCAGGCACACTGGCGCCGTCAAAATCAGACCCCAACGCCACATGATCTTCACCGGCATGGTTGATCATATAACGAATATGCCGGGTAATGAGTTCTGTCGGCGTATCGTCGTTTCGCTGACCGTCCGGTCGCAGAAAAGCGTTACCAAAATTGATGCCTGCCACGCCGCCACTCTCTGCCAGGATACGTAATTGCTCATCGGTCAGGTTACGCGGCTGGGGGCAGAGTGCATGGGCATTCGAATGGGTCGCCACCAGTGGCTGATGGCTGTAGCGCGCGGTATCAAAAAACGCCTGCTGATTCATATGCGAAACATCAATAATCAGGTTCAGTGCGCCAAGCTGGCGGATAAAATCGATCCCTTTGTCCGTCAGTCCGGGTCCGCTGTCCGGTGAGCCCGGGAAACTGCCGGTGATGCCCTCGCCGAACCGGTTAGGGTTATTCCAGAACGGACCGACACTGCGGACACCTCCCTGATAAAACTCGTTCAGTAACACACCTTCAGTATCCAGCGCATCCGCCCCTTCAATATGAGCAATCATCGCCAGCACACCGTTTTCCAGGCAGTAACGGACCTCTGCGGCCGTCCGGCAGATTTTGGCCTTACCGTCTGAAAACTGTTCCAGACGACCAAGGATTGCCAGCTGTTCGCGCATGACGCTGACGTGGTCACGCAATGCTCCGAGGCGCTGCGGGAAATGCCGGGCGACATAGCTTTCCGGCGGGACGAAGATAGCAAAAAATGCGGCCCCTAACCGGCCCTGACGGATACGGCTAAAATCCAGATGACCGTCGCAGCCCGCCCGGAAGAAGTAATGTTCCGGATTTTCCGGGTGTTGCAGCCATAACTGCATCAGTAAATCATTATGGCCATCAAAATAAGTCGTTATTGTCATACTTTACTGATCCCATGGTAACGCAGAGGGCCTGCTATCCCCCTGCTCAGGGAGAATTTACTGACGTTCAGCCAGATAGCGGCTGATCACGGCCAGATCCTGCGCACCAAGCCCGTCGTCTACCGCCTGTTGCCAGAGACGGGTAATGTTATCCAGTGCCGGTAACTGTGCTGCATTACCAGCTTCAACGGCTAGCTTCGCATCTTTCAGGGCCCAGATAAGCTGCATTTGTGGCGAGAAGTCGCCACTTTCAATCATCTGCAGTTTAACTTTCGCATAGGGTGCTGCCAGTGGCCCCCCTTCCAGGGCCTGCCAGAACGCCTCCGGGCCGAACCCCAGGCTTTCTGCCAGACGTTCACTTTCTGCCAGGCTCTGCATCAGACCTATCAGCCAGCTGTTCACCACCAGCTTCATCCGGGAACCTGCTCCGGCGTCACCCTGCCACAGGGTGGCTTTACTGATGGCAGCAAATACCTGTTCTGCTGCGCCGGCCCGCGAACGGTCGCCGCTGGCCAGTACCGTGATCTGCGCATTCTCCGCCGGGGCTTTGGTGCCGGAGACCGGCGCATCAAGGAAAAGAATATCCGGACGTTGCTCACTCAGCAGCTGATGTAGCTTTTCCGTGCCTTCCACACCGAGGGTACCCATCTGACAGACGGTTGCTCCCTGCGGTATTTCGCTCAGCGCCTGTGTCAGCACATCCCGGGTCGTTTTTTCGTCCGGTAACATGGTGATGATCACCGATGCACGGCTGACTGCCGCGGCAGGAGAATCCGCCAGCGTGAAGCCCGGTTGTGTTAAATCTTCGCCCTTTTCCGGGCTACGGTTCCAGCCATAAACGGCAAACCCCTTTTTCAGCAGGTTACTGGCAAAGGCGTGCCCCATGGCACCCAGCCCCAGTACTGCGACTTCAGGTTGTTTCATATGACCTCCGTTGATCGTTGATGGGGCCGAAGCCCCTGTCTGCAGCCCCCCCGACGGGAGGACCCACGCTAAATCCATTGACTTCAGGCGTGTACTGCCGGGCTCGTCACGGTACTACGCCGCCGGGCCTTAGAGACCTGAACATCAGATAATAGTGACTCAAACGGGATCCCCGTGTGCTGATGGAGTGCCAGAATCTGTGCCTTAGAGAGCTGCCGGGTTCCATTGAGTATTTCGTAGACTCTGGAGGATGTTGCCCTGATCATTCGCGCGACATCCTGCACACTCAAACCCTGCTGCTCCATACGAAACTTAATCGCCTCAACTGCTGTGGGAGGGGCAATTTTATAATGAATATCTTCATAGGCAGCGATCAGGGTAACCATAACTTCCATAAAGTCCCCCTCCTCTGTACCTGGCTCTGGCTGAGAGTCAAACAGCGGCTCAATGAGCGCCAGTGCGTTAAGATAATCCGTCTCATTGCGGATAGGCTTAACCTGATATGTCATAGTGTCACCTTCTTTGCATCAATTTTACTGTATTCAGCATGAGTGCCAACAAACTTAATGAATACCGCTTGTTGGGCGTAAGCAACGCTACCTATGATCCGATAAGTGTTGCCCTTGATGTCAAAAACAACACGGTTATGTTCTAAAAAATCAACTGAGCGGTATTGGCGCTTTATGTCCTGCGGTGAGTGCCAGTGTGCTTTACTGACCTCCTGGTACCAGGCAGACACCGGCCCTTTTGCGTCAGCATGTGTCGTCCAAAAGTCTGCCAATATCCTTTTTGCTACGACATTCATATCCAGTCCCTGAGTCCCAATATGGGATTCACTATACACCTCCCAAAACGGGACTCAAGCACTTCTTTCGGAAACCTTTGGAGCCAATAAGAGATGAGCGCGTGCCCGTGACATAATACGGAATACCGGCTGTCGCCGGGTATGATGTCCGGGCCTGAGGGCTTTCTTTTCTGGCCGGTACACCGGTATCGTGGCTGAGCAAACACGTAGTGAACGGATAACCCGTACCGGCCGGTCAGCAGAAGATACTGTGCAGGGACGAAGCGATAAGCAGTAAACCGCCTGCAATATTAATGATTTTTTTTAGCACCAACGTATTCGTTTTCTTTGCGGAAAAAATAAGAACCTGGCTGACCGCCACCAGCCAGAAACTCATTACCATCACATGGACGGAAGCCAGCATCAGATAATGGCTAATGCCGCCCTGCTGTCCGGCAAACTGTGAAACAACGGTCAGATAAAAAATGATCGCTTTCGGGTTCAGGATATTGGCTGTCCACGCGCCCCGCAAACTGACCGGTTCCGTGGCCTCCGGCAGAACGCCCTGCCGGGCCTTCATCCCGCTACGGATCAGTGTCGCCCCCAGCCAGAGCAGCCAGAGAGCTCCGGCGACTTTCAGTACCGCAAAGAGTGCCGGTACCGTGACAATGACTGCCGATATCCCCAATCCGATAAGGAGCGCATGGGTATAGATCCCCAATGCAGTTCCGGCAAGCGTATTGAACAACCCTCTGCGCCCGCCCGATAACGCGCTGCTCATCACAAGTGTAAAACTGGCACCGGGGGTCAGCGCTACCGGCAATAATGCAGGCAAAAAACCAATAAGATTTATTTCCATAAAATAGCAGAATACATATCCGTTAGCAGATACCCTGTGGTCAGTGTCTGACTGCACAGCATTGATAATAGTAATAAATACGCCCCGTCCTTCCGGGCCAGGGTCGTTGCTCCCTGATGCACAGTCAGAGTCATACCCGTAGAAACCCGGTTCTTCACGGTAAGAGAATGCCCTTGTGACGTAACAGGCTGGCAGACGTAATAAAAAACCGTCATGTGCGTAGTTATTACTTACCATAAAGGATAAATTCAGGAGTACCTTAATTTACCAGAGTGACACAGCATGCCTGAAACATTCAATGTATTAGCCGTTTCCGGAAGCCTGAGAGAGGCATCCGTTAACAGCACCTTCTTAAACGCATTGGCCCGGCTAAAACCAGACAATATCAACGTCCTTCTTCAGACGGGGCTGGATTTGCTCCCCTTGTTTAATCCGGATGATGAGACAATGCCTGTCGCTGAGGTTGCTGACTGGAGAAGAAATCTGCAGGACGCTGATTTGGTCATTATTGCCAGTCCTGAATATGCTCATGGTGTCACTGGTGTAATTAAAAATGCGCTCGACTGGATTGTTTCCAGCGGAGAGTTCACAGATAAACCGGTATCGATACCCAACCTCTCTCCCCGGGCCGGAATCGCGCATGCTCAGTTAATCGAAATAATCACGGTTATGGGCGCGCAATATAGCGCGTCATGCAGCCCTGTTGCCTCGCTTGCTGAGCCTTACGTCATTCCCGGGTTGTCTGCCGCAAAATTGTGCGAACAACCAGAGATTAACTCCCGTTTGCGCCGGTTGTGGGAAGTTATTCTTCTGACACTGACGAGCCGGCATGCCACGACAACGCGGTTGCGGAGAGCTTTTTCCAGCTACTGAAACGCAAACGGATTAAGAAAAAGATCCACAGAACGAGAAACGAAGCCAGAAGCGATATTTTTGATTACATCGAAATGTTTTATAACAGTGAGCGTCGGCAGGGTTCGGGCGAGCAGATGCCACCGGCTGAATATGAAAACCTATATTATCAACGGCTCAGAAGTGTCTGGATTATCCGTGGCGATCCACTAGGTAAGATCAGTCCCAAAGTACCTGTAGATAAACAGGTACTTGGGGACTGCCTATACTGTTATGGCAATAGTTACGCAAATAAGTAGCCAGATATATATTTTAGAGTGAATTGAGTCAGGTATTTTTGGGATAAATCTCGCCAGAGATATACCAAACCCGCCGAATATAACCAATAAAATTAAAATACTGATATTAATAAGACCTATGAAATGGTAATCCTTCATACCTGTGTCTGACGAATACAGCGAATAAACAAAAGAACCAAATATAGCCATCGGGAGTGTCAGAGGATTGGCGCACGCAACACTATCTGACATAGTGTTACCATGTCTCCTTAGCAAGGGTACTGTCATGACACTACCTCCAACACCAAGGATCGTAGCAATAATCCCAATAAAAATTCCACCTACAGAGTAGGTTTGAACACTCAACTCTTTCTTCGATACCTGCTTGAAAAATCCTTTTCTGAAGAGACAATCAATGATTGTAATAACCATGTAGACAATGAATGCATATCGTATGAAATGGTCATTAATAGCACCAGACATCAATGATCCAAGAACTGCCCCTAGGGCAATAAAAATTATCAGTGGATAAACAAGATTTTTGGAAATATTTCCTTTTTTCCAGTTGATGTAGGTAGCGAATGATGAATTGAATATCATCACAGCTGTAGAGGTTGCTACCGCAACATGCATTACGTTTGGGTTATGAGGATATTGGTTAGACAGCATCTGATATACGAAGGGTACTACTACGAACCCTCCACCGAAGCCAAACATGTACGTTGTAATCCCGGTAAGAAAACCAGCAAGGGATATAATAATCAACTCATTCATTTTAAATCACCATTTATTAATTTTTTAGTGAATAAGTCCATTTTTTCGGAAGTGGAATTAGTTAAAAATATTTTCATATAAAAATATAATATTTTCTGATGATTATAAATGACTATGCCTTTACCCTCACCTTTCTTTATTTCATCTTTTGTTGGAAAACCCCAATATTGGTGAGCATCCTGCGTGATGCCTGGAATATTTTTGCTGAAAAGAAATTTTTGTAAGGAATCTAATAAAAATTTCCCTGACTGCTTTCCTGCGTCAAAAATTGAGTGCAGGAAACAACGTCTATAATCAAAACTCCCGAATTTTTTGAACAACACGGGTCCGGCATCCCAAAATTCATCTATCTCGTGGATAGAAACAGCGTAAGATTTATCTTTTGCGGCATTGCTCTATAAAATGTCATAACTCCCCTGTAGTTAGGTAAGAGATCACTCTCAAGTTAGCCGTGCTATTTATCATAACGTGGTTTGCTCGTACCTCTCAAACGCTCCAGAAAAAAATTTACGGTTTACCGTTGTAGCCATCCATATAGGTCTCTGTGGCCGCGGAGAGCGCTAACGCCGCCTTCTGTTCAGGATGCTCAGTGCTGTAGGACTGATTATTGAATCTTTCATGCTGCGCGGCAGCCTTGAACATCGGTAGCCCTTCAAAACTCTCAACCCTTCTCTGAGCCTCTGCACGGCTGAATCCCCTATCACGGTCGACTTTTCCTAAGTCATAAAAGGGCTGTAAAAACTGACGGGCACCTTTAATACTGTCTGCCGTATTGACAGACATTTCCGGGTCGGTTCCCAGCGCGCGGTACTGCGCTATCAGATCAGTCGCATGGCGACTGATACTATTATCGGAGACACAACCACTCAGCAGCAGTGTAATAAAGACCAGTGGGGGTAAAGATTTAATCAGCATTTCAGCACCCATAATGAAATTATTAATTTGTTAGCCGTTATTTATAAACGAATAATATTTTTACCGTACCGGAATCCGTACGGGCTGATATCTGAACAATTCCTTACTCTGTTTGTTTTATGCGCACTCCAACGGCCGGATAATGCTTTGTGCATGGCGGTTGTGTGCGCTATGCCCTGTTTATTCACTAATGCACTCTGGCGTCGGCGGCACGTCAACCCTTCCGACAGACTCTGGTGCCCCGATAATCCACAGCAATTCAGCAGGCTGGCTGACTCCCGGTTTTATATCGCGGAAACGCCGCCAGGCGGAGCGGGTTTTTGTCTCTGTATCGCGGCAGATTATGGAATAGTATGCTGCATTTAAAAGTAAATTGCCCCGCGACGGTATTTTTTTGCCCCTTAAAACGATTACATTTTAACAAGCTCTGAAAAAAGAGGTAACATCGCCGACGATTCAGTGAAATTTAATATTTCCTGCTACGCATTAACCTGTTGCGAGCTTTTAATATAATGAAAATTAAACTACCACAGCTTAAAGCCAGTCTGATCCTGCCGGTCATCTTCCCGGCGGCAGGTCTGGCAGCCACTCCGTCACGGACGGATACCTCATCACCGGTAATGATTGTTTCTGCCACACCGGTAAGTCACGGTCTGTCTGAACTGGATACCCCGGCGGCCGTCAGTGTCGTTTACGGTGAAGATATGCGCAGAGCCCAGCCTCAGGTTAACCTTTCTGAAGGTCTGGCCGGGGTTCCGGGGCTGCAAATCCTCAACCGCCAGAACTATGCCCAGGACTTACAGCTCTCGATTCGGGGCTTTGGTTCCCGTTCCACTTTTGGTGTTCGCGGCATCCGTATTTATGTGGATGGCATTCCGGCCACCATGCCGGACGGACAAGGCCAGACATCGAATATTGATATCGGGTCGATTGACCATGTGGATGTGCTGCGCGGTCCTTTCTCCGCGCTTTATGGCAACAGTTCAGGCGGGGTCATCAACGTGGTGACCAAAAAAGGCCAGCAACCGGATACCCTGAAAGCCGGTAGCTGGTATGGCAGCTATGGTAGCTGGCGCAACAGCCTGCAGGCCAGCGGGTCGACCGGCGACGGCACCCATGCCGGCGATGTGGATTACACGGCGTCCGTTTCACGTTTCACCACCCACGGTTACCGGGACCATAGCGGTGCCAGCAAGAATCTGGCCAATGCCCGGCTGGGGGTGCGGATCGATGATGACAGTACCCTGACCCTGCTGGTGAACAGTACCCATATTCAGGCCGATGATCCGGGCGGACTGACACCGGAGGAATGGCGGGCGAACCCTGAACAGGTCGCGCCTAACGTCACTCTATACAACGCCAGAAAAACGGTCGATCAGACTCAGGCCGGGCTGCATTACGAGCGTTCTTTTGGCGATAACGATGACCTGAGTGTGATGACTTACGCCGGGATCCGTGAAACAACACAATACCAGTCAATTCCTTCGACTGCGCAGACCAAAAGTCAGAAATTCGGTGTGATTGATCTGACCCGTCATTATCAGGGTATTGATACCCGCTGGACGCACCGCGATACCCTGTTTTCGTTGCCGGTCAGCGCCACCGTCGGGCTGGACTATGAAACGATGTCAGAGCAGCGTAAGGGCTATCAGAACTTCACTCAGACTGACTTAGGCCAGAAAGGCGCTCTGCGCCGTGATGAAACGAACCTGATGTGGAACCTGGACCCTTACTTCCAGACCGCCTGGCAGCTTTCCGATAAATGGTCACTGGATGCGGGTGTACGCCTGAGTACCATCAGTTTTGACTCGGATGACCATTACCTGGCGAACGGTGATGACAGCGGCGATAAACGTTATCATCAGTGGTTACCTGCAGCCTCGCTGAAATATGCTATTGATGACAGCTGGAATACCTACCTTTCTGCCGGTAAAGGGTTCGAAACACCGACCATTACCGAACTGTCTAACCGTCCGGACGGAAAAAGCGGTCTCAATCCGGGGCTGAAACCTTCTACTAATAAGACCATTGAATGGGGTACGAAAAAACGTATCGGGTACGGCCTGCTGAATGCTGCGGTATTCCAGACAGATACCCGTAACGAAATCGTGTCCGCAGATAACAACGAAGGACGCGCGACCTATAAAAATGCCGGTCAGACCCGGCGCCGCGGACTGGAACTCGGATTTGAACAGCAATTTGCCGGAGACTGGCAGCTCACCACCTCCTGGACTTTACTGGATGCCCGCTACCGCAGTAATGCCTGCGCCGGCACCGGTAGCGACTGTACCGGGAACCGGATCCCCGGGATTGCACGCAACATGGGTTACCTCGGGCTGGAGTATGCGCCGTATTCCGGCTGGTATGGTGGTGCCGATATTCGCTATATGAGTAATATCGAAGCCGATGACCCAAATACTGTTAGCGCTCCGTCTTATACCGTCAGCTCCCTGAATACCGGCTACAAATGGCTGGTCGACAACTGGACGGTAGATCTCTCCGGGCGCATCGACAATCTGTTTAATCGTAAATATGTCGGTTCAGTCATTGTGAACGAGAGTAATGGTCGTTATTACGAATCTGCACCGGGCCGTAATTACGGTGTCGGTCTGAACGTCAGTTACGCCTTCCGGTAAACCAGGTAAGGTCACAGGCGGCATCCCGCCTGTGACCTGCTGCCAATACCGGCGCTCCCTCCACTTTGCCATCAGCACCGCAATAAACCGCCCTGCCTGCAGCGGTTTCACCAATATCGTCCACCTTGACTGAATGATGACCGCATCAGCAGTGCGTCTGGCGGGGCTTCCGGAGCCATAGAACCACTTGTCCGGGGAGATCGGCAATGCTATGTTGTGCTCCTCTTTAACCCGGAGTCTGACTGATGTCCCTGCATTCCCGTTTACCGGCGATCACCTTACCGATGGTTATTTCCGGCGCTGTTGCCGTACTTGTCGGCTATGCCAGTTCGGCCGCCATTATCTTTCAGGCGGCCCGGGCCGCTGGCGCAGATACTGCATTAACCGGTAGCTGGCTGGGGATGCTGGGGGTCGGGATGGGGATCACCTCTTTCGGTCTTTCACTGCGTTACCGGATGCCGATCCTTACCGCGTGGTCTACTCCGGGAGCTGCCATGCTGGCAACCAGTCTCAACGGCGTCAGTCTCTCCGATACTATCGGACTGTTTATCTTCACGAATCTGCTGATCGTTATCTGCGGCGTCAGCGGGGTATTTTCAAAACTGATGCGTTATATTCCTGCCTCTATCGCATCCGCGATGCTGGCAGGGATCCTGTTGCACTTCGGATTACAGACCTTCAGCGGACTGCAGCAAAATTTGCCCCTCTGTCTGGCGATGTGTCTGAGTTTTCTGTTGGCCCGCCGCTGGTCACCCCGTTATGCAGTGTTTTTCACCCTGCTGACCGGAGCTCTGGTGATCATCGTTCAGGGGCAAACCCCTCTGTCAGGCGTTAGCTGGCACCTGTCGGCCCCGGTATTTATCAGTCCGTCGATAAATCTGCCGCTGTTACTGGGCGTCGGTCTGCCCTATTTCCTGGTCAGTATGGCCTCCCAAAACGCGCCTGGCATCGCTACGCTGAATGCTCATGGTTATCCGGTACCGGTCTCACAGGTCACCACCATTACCGGCGCGGTTGCCCTGTTACTCTCTCCGTTTGGCGGTTTTTCTGTCTGTATTGCGGCTATCACCGCCGCCATCTGTATGGGTGAAGACGTCCATCCGCAACGTAATCAACGCTGGATCGCGGCGGCAATAGCCGGCCTGTTTTACCTGGTGACCGGCGCATTTGGTTCAGCGATTGCACTTTTGTTCAGCACTCTCCCCCCTGTTTTTATCCATACCGTGGCAGGCCTGGCCTTACTGACACCTCTGGCCGCCAGCCTGCACCGCTGTCTGGAACGCCCTGAACAACGTGATACGGCGATAGTGACTTTTCTTATCACCGCCTCCGGTGTTTCTGTCGCCGGTATCGGCCCGGCCTTCTGGGGAATGATCGGCGGTGGCCTCTGTCATATTATGCTCAGCCGACGGGTCGTAACAGTTCATAGCGCATCGACCCGCACCACCGGTTACCGCTGGAAAAAACCTTTCCGTCGTAAAGGTGTCGGGCATGCGGTCAAAAAATAACTCCTCGACTGCGCAACCCGTGCCAGTGCGGGTGATTCATAGCCCGTCAGGGGCCGGACTGGCAGCGTTATGCCGGACTGGTCGGAAAATTGCCTGTATTCCCGGGCCAGATGCACTCTGGCTGGCCGGTCATTGTCCTGTGATCATCGGGTGAGGATATCGCCGCCGTCAGGGTGGTGCGGGATAAAAGTGACGGCGTCACTTCCCCTGATCACTGAGCCCCCCGGAAGCCGGCGCTCTGTAGCCTATGACCGCAAGCCCCTCTGGTCACGTCACAAATAGCGCCATCGCGATATCGTCCCGGCCACTGAAAGCTGGCGAGTTCTGTTTTGTGGGTGAGCCACTGATCTGCCCTGCTGAAGGTTGTGCGGCTCCCGGCTTTTGCAGCATGAAGTAGTTTGCAAAGTTCAGAAGCGCGGGAAGCGAACCCTGCACTGAAGACCGCAGGCAGGTGCGTGTCATTCCAGAATGAACAGGGTTAATCGGACGGGTGACGGAACCGGGGATAACATTCGATCTGCGGGGACTGTACCTCCCGGACAGATTTGAGCCCGGGCGGACGACAGGAGGATGACCACCGGCCAATCCTCCCGCCGTCTTCCGGATTATTCAGCAGGCCGCCGCTGACTGACATCCCCGGCAGGTTCTTCGGTCACCAGCGATAACCGGCCTTCCAGCGCCCCGGAGGCTTCCCGCAGCACTGCAAGCACCGGCGCCAGCTCTGCCGTTACACGGGATGGAGACTCCAGCCGGAACACTGCCGGTAACGCCATTCCGCCGGTCAGCCAGTCCCAGAGTGCATCCAGATTGTTCCCGAATTCCGGAGGGCAATGGCTGTGCCGCACCAGATGCTGATAAAACGCCATTCTGCTGGTGATCTCACGGAAATCAAAAACAATAGTCAGCATTTCAGGGGATCCTTGTAAAGGTTCGGTAGTGATCGGTGGTCAGAAATACCAGCCCGTCAGAGGAATAGAGCAAACGGTCTGCATTACGGTGCCCGCAACGATAATTGACATCGGCTTCGTACCACCGGCGCCCCGCTGCATCCGGAAGCCGCCCTTCCCGGTTAGAAAAATGGTCGCCACCGATAGCTTTCCCCGGCAGGACGTCACACAGGTTCGCATCCGAAGGATCCCATCCATCATGGCGGGCTTCCCCTTTGCGAATGTAGTAGTCCGGTAAGCGATGGTACTGATGGATCCAGGCGGCGACTTTCTGTGGCGCGGTTTCTGCAGTGATATCACTGACACCTCCCTGCGCCGAATTATGCGTACGGGTCGTCGGCACGACGGGTGAAGAGCCATGTAAAGCCGGTTTAATTCCGAGCCAACTGGCAATCAGGGCGATAACTAATGCGCCCCAAAGTTTTTTAGACATAATCATTCCCTTAAATAAACCGGAGTGACTATACCTTTAATCTGTACCCGCTGTCAGCGCTCGTTCTGTGTCAGTATGTTGAAACCCTGAAAGGGTCACGGTCGGGTGCAGAGATACCCGCGCAGAACGCTTCGGGAAATGTCTGACCAGACTTATTCAGCGAAGCAGTGGCGAGTGTGATGAAACTATGGGAGTGAATGCATAAGGGGATGATCACAGGCGTTGTGTCATTAAGGCAGAGTAATTCCCCCTGCCTGCTCACCTGCATCCCAAATGGACCGTCGCGGCATATTTACGGCTATTCCCGCCCTGATAATCCCGGACGTAAGAAAAGCACCATGAATTGCCGGGAAAAGATCATAGAGCAATTAAAGCGTACCGGTGATACCGGCAGACTTCACTGGTGCTATGTTTACCCTGGTGTGGCGCATAGTCTGTTATGCCAGAAGTCTGTCGGTATCTGTCCGCTAAATACAATAACTAAGGACATTATTGCGGGCGGCGGCTACCCGCTGCATCAGTCACTCAGTTTGCCCTGGTGTGGCGCATAGTCTGTCAGCGGGGACTGGCACGGCGGGCGCCGTGCTTAATGCAGGTATTGCGTGCTGCCGGGTGCGGAAGAACGACGCCAGGTACCCGGAGCCATACCAAATTCCCGCTTAAAGCTGCGGTTAAAGGATTGCTGGGAATCGAAGCCCATCGAAATAGCCACGGTCAGGATCGGGTCATTGGTGGATGTCAGACGGCATGCTGATTTTTCCAGCTTTTTCTTACGAATGTATTCGCCGAGGGCATAACCGGTGTGTTCTTTGAACATCCGCTGTAGATGCCATTTTGAGTAACCTGCCCTTTCCGCTACCAGATCCAGGTTTAACCGGTTTTCAATGTGATTATCGATCCAGCTGATTAGGTCGTTGAAAAAAGCGCTGTTCATCAGTCTCTCCATCCGGACTTAAAGAAATAGTATCTGTTGCAGTTGCATTTAATGGTGCGCCAATAATCGCTAAAATGCAAACATAATAGTTGCATTAAATGCCTTACAGACGCAGGGGATATTCAGGCAATACATGAAAAGTGCCGTGACATCAGGAGGATACCTGCTGCCACGGGGAGATTAACTGTCGGGGATTTCGCTCACACGATGATCTGCGGCGTTGTATTCAGCCACAGGCGGGTTGGCTTTTGCCCGTACCGTGATTTCGGCCAGGGCATCTGCGACCGAACGCTTCGCCAATACATTCAGTGAGGCCTGCTCAGCCTCTTCTGCCAGCGATTTAAAATACCAGCAGACATTGGCGCTGACCACACAGCAGGGTTTCTTCACATCCGGACGTGAATTCAGCAGCTTTTTCTCATCCGTGACCGACAGATAGATATCACGCAGCGAAATATCCTCAGCCGGTCGGGCCAGGTGGATAGATCCGGTACGCCCGAGGGTGGTGGCAATAATGCCATCACGGGTTAAGGGTACCATCAGTTTGCGGATCAGGCTGGGGTTTGATTCCATGCCCTGCGCGAGGATAGCACTGGTCGAGCGTTTTCCGTGCTGCTCTGCCATAGCAACACTCAGTACCATCTGTAGTGCTGTAGGAAAGCGATAATCTAACATTCCGGTTCCTCTGAGAGGTGATACTTTAAACTATACGTTCTGAAACATTCTCAAGTTTAACAAACTATCCCTGACGTGAGAAGCAACCCCCGGCCCGGACCGCACAGAACTTTAAGTCAGCCCTCTCGCCAGTCTGCCAGCCCCCACTAATCCCCCCTGCTGCTGATAACGGGCCCGGGTGATTAACGGCCCGTGACAGGGACGTAAGATCCTGGATCTCAGTTCCTCATCCAGCAGGCTCATCAGCTCCGGTACTGAAGCCAGACCTCCTCCGGCCACAATTCTGTCCGGCCCCAGAGTATTCACCACCACCGCCAGCACTTCACTGACCAGTTGGCTCCAGAGAGTCACCACTTTCAGGGCATCAGCAGAGTGGTTCTGCCACTGTTCAATGATGGTCCGGCTATCTGCAGAACGTCCCAGCAGATGCAGATACAGACGCTCCAGCCCCCTGGCGCCGCCCAGAGTATCAAGACACCCGTATTGTCCGCAGCCACAGCGCAGACGCGGCAAATGCAGCGTTTGCCCCTGGTAATCGAATTCTGTCCGCGTTATCGGTCCGTGGCCCCACTCACCCGTCAGGCCCCCGGCACCACTGATAATCTGCTGATTAATGACCAGCCCCCCGCCGACACCACTGCCGAGAATGATCCCCAGCAGAATGGACGGGCTATCACCGGCGTCCGCAGAAGCCTCTGCCAGTGTAAAACAGTCGGCATCATTGGCAATCACCACCTGTCGCTGTAAAAAAACACTCAGCTCGCGCGCGACGGTTCGGCCGCGAAACGCCGGAATGTTTCCGGCCAGTATGGTATCGGTTCGCGGGTCAACCACACCGGCCGCAGAAACAGCCACCGGGGAATCGTCAGCCAGTCGCGGTGCGGCAGCGTTCAGTAACTGTTGTAATGCCTGGCAGAACGCAGGCCAGTCCTCCGCCGGCATAGGAACTTTACCCATCTCCGTTAAGGAGTTATCGCCGTTGTACACCGCACTTTTAATAAAACTTCCGCCCACATCGAAACACATGACTGCTTTGTTCATTATCACTCCCCTTCACCGCATATTCTCCTGGCCGCAGTATAGAGGGAATATTCCGTGGGGGATATCGGTCGTCGCCCGCGGTGGCCTTTGTTCCCTGCCTGACGATGAAAACCGCAGAGACTTGCATTCCGCGACAATTGTGCAGACAATAGTATGTTGTAACTAATTTACAAGCAAACTGAGGTGAGTCTTATGCGGTATACCCTGGTCTCTGAAATGCGTCAGTGTATTGATGAAATGGAGCAGCGGCTGGGCGAACTGTCCCTGGCGCTGGAGGCATTGCCCTTACTGGCAGCCCGCGTCTTCACTCTGCCGGGAGTGAAAAAAGGTGATGAACAATTACCGCTGGAGACGATCCCTGTCCATCCCTATAGCGGCACCACCGCACGACGGCTGGCGCTGGAACACCTGAAATTACTGTTTATGCAACAGCAGTCTGAAAGCCTGAGTACCCGGTCTGCCGTCAGACTGCCGGGCGCACTCTTTTTCCAGGCGGATAAAGCTTGCCTCAGCGCATTGCAGGACCAGACCTGCGAAATAAACCGCCTGAAACAGCAGCTGGAAAGACTGATCACCCGGGATTCCGGCCTGCCTTCCGAAGCGCGCTTTCCGTTTGTCCACCAGCATTTTCCAGGGCTGATTACCCTGAATGCCTATCGTTCTGTCACTCTGGAACCGGCTCCGGCCTCGGTCCATTTTGGCTGGGCAAACAAACATATCATTAAAAAGGTGACCCGGGATGACATCTGCCGGCAGCTGGAAAAAAGCCTGAAGGCAGGACGGGCACGTGCGCCATGGACGCGGGAGCAGTGGGCCGAAAAAGTCGCACAGGAGCTGGAAACGCTTTTGTCTTTGCCGGCAGATGCCCCCTTAAAGATAAAACGGCCGGTTAAAGTTCAGCCCATCGCCCGGCTGCGCGCGGAAGGCAGCCGTAAACAGCGACAACTGCCCTGCCCGACGCCATTACTGTTCTGCAGTGAAACGTCCCGCATCCCCGTCACCGGGGAATTGAATGATTATGATCAGAACAGCATTACACACCGCCACAAACCCGCCGCCCGTGCGATGACCTTACTGATCCCGCGGCTATGGCTGTGGCTGGATCCTGACGCTGCCGCCAGCTGAGCCTGAAAGTTATGCTTTCAGGCTGCCAACCATCTCCTCCGGCCTGACCCACTGGTCAAACTCTTCTTCAGTGAGATAACCCAGTTGCAATGCCGCCGCCTTCAGGGTCAGCCCTTGCTTATGCGCTGTTTTGGCGATGTCGGCGGCTTTATCATAACCGATATGAGTATTCAGAGCGGTCACCAGCATCAGTGAGTCATTCAGTAACTGTTCAATGCGTGGCCGGTTTGGCTCAATCCCTTCCACACAATGCCGGGTGAAGCTGTCTATCCCATCTGCCAGCAGCCGGACCGACTGCAGGAAGTTGTGGATAATCATCGGCCGGTAGACGTTCAGTTCAAAGTTACCGGAGGCTCCGCCGATATTGATAGCCACATCATTCCCCATTACCTGACAACACAGCATTGTCATCGCTTCACACTGTGTCGGATTCACTTTGCCGGGCATAATAGAACTGCCCGGCTCGTTTTCCGGGATTGACAGTTCCCCGATCCCGCAACGCGGGCCGGAAGCAAGCCAGCGCACATCGTTCGCAATCTTCATCATCGAGGCAGCCAGCCCTTTCAGTGCGCCGTGGGCATGGACCAGTGCGTCGCAGCCAGAGAGCGCCTCAAACTTATTCGGGGCGGTCACAAAGGGCAGCCCGGTGAATGCCGCCACTTCACTGGCAACGTTTACCGCATACTGCGGATGGGTATTCAATCCGGTACCGACAGCCGTTCCGCCGAGTGCCAGTTCGGCAAGATGAGGCAGAGAGTTTTCCAGGTGTCGCTGATTATGCTGCAGCATCGCCACCCAGCCAGAGATTTCCTGGCCCAGCGTCAGTGGCGTCGCGTCCTGCAGGTGTGTGCGCCCGATTTTCACGATATCCGCAAACGCCCGGGATTTCTGTTGCAGTGCCGCTGTGATCTTTTTGAGCTGAACTAACAGTGTCTTATGCAAAGCAATCACCGCCGCAATATGCATGGCTGTCGGAAACACATCATTAGAGCTCTGACTTTTATTCACATCATCGTTCGGGTGGATCCGCCGGGACATCCCGCGTTCACCGCCCAGCAGTTCACTGGCGCGGTTTGCCAGCACTTCATTCATATTCATGTTGGTCTGGGTACCGGAGCCGGTTTGCCAGACAGCCAGCGGAAATTCCGTATCATGTTTACCGGCCAGGACTTCGTCGGCGGCAGCAATAATCGCCTGACTTTTTTCCGCAGGCAGAAGCCCCAGCGACTCATTGACGCCGGCAGCGGCGCGCTTGGTAATGGCCAATGCCTCTATCAGGGCTTTCGGCATTTTTTCCGATGAGATACGGAAATGCTCCAGAGAACGCTGTGTCTGAGCCCCCCAAAGCTGGCTGGCCGGAACGTCAATTTCACCCATGGAATCTTTTTCAATTCGCTGAACTGCCATTTCACTCTCCTGAAGTTATACAGACAGGCATTTCGGGACGACGACCCGGGGACAGCACGGCCGACGCGGTACAAAGAAATAATCAGTTAACATTATGCACCTGCCTGCGAACAGGCATTGCCATCAGGCGAAAATGCCTCTCTGTAACCGTAGAACATCCTGTTACCTCCGCAACCCGGGCCCGCGGAAAAAGCACTGGCCGCCCTCTGATACACTGCCGTTCACCTTCTGTTCGGCTTGTGCCTGAAAAAATGCTATCGTTATCACTGAACGACGGAAAATCCGTGAAGAACGAGCCTTCTGACGACCGGATATTCCGGCGAAAGTCCGGCGGGAAAGCGGGCTGCCGGGATCAGCAGTAAGCGGTATTCACGGGTCAGAGGCTGAAATTTAGAGATAAAAGGACAACTCGGTGATGAAGAAGACAAAAATTGCTCTGGGTGTGGTTATTGCACTGGGTGTGGTCTGGACCGGTACCGCCTGGTATACCGGAAAACAGATCGAAGCGAATATGGGTCAGCTGGTTGATGGTGCTAATCAGCAGATTGCTCAATACCTGCCTGATAGTCACCTTGTGCTGACTCAGCAGGATTTCCGTCGCGGTATTTTCAGTTCACACGTTCAGCTGGTTTTACAGGGGGGGAGTAATGCGACTCAGGATGATCCTCTGGCGCCAGGTCAGAAAGTGATCTTCAGCGAAACGATCGATCACGGCCCCTTCCCGCTGTCACAACTGAAACACCTGAACCTGGTCCCGGCCGCGGCTTCAGTGCATTCTGAGCTGGTAAATAATGATACAGTGAAAGGGCTGTTCAGCCTCAGTAACGGGCAGTCCCCGGTCAGTGCAGAAACCCGCCTCGGCTATGATAAATCCAGTGATACGACTTTCGACGTCACTGCGCTGAATTATACCGACAATACCGGGAAAATTTCGGCACAGCCTTCTGTCTTTACTCTGGCGGCGGATGGTCAGCAAAATAACATCCGTTTCAGCGCGAATGTCGGCGACGTGGCTGCACAGTTCAAAAACGACAGCAACCTGCCGGTGGATATGACCATTGCCGGGCTTGATTTCTCCGGTGATACCCATCTCAGCCCGGAAGGCTTACGTCTGGGCAGCCAGAAACTGACGCTGAAATCACTCTCTACCGCGGTTAATGCTCAGCCGGTACTTTCTGTGTCCGGTGTGAATATGAACAGCGACTTTGATAACAAGGCGGGCAAAACCGGCGGCAAAATCAATTATGTTATCGATAAAGTGCAGCTGAAACAGCAAACCCTGGGCAGTGCCGCGTTAACCGTATCGCTGAATAATTTCGATACGGCCTCAGTGAAACAGTTCTATGACAACTACAATGCTGTGGTGAAACAGAACCTGGCCGATATCGCCAGTGGTCAGCAGGACGATCCTCAGGCAATGCAGCAATCTGTCAACGAAACCATTCTGCAGAATCTGCCACTGATACTGAAAGGTGCACCGGAGTTTTCTGTCGATTCACTGACGCTGAAAAATGAGAAAGGTGAAAGCCGGTTCTCACTAAAAGCTGATTTTAACGACCCGTCTACCGTGACCACAGCACCGCAATCACTGGGCCAGGTGGCCGACGGTTATATGAAAAATCTGAATGCCACCCTGTCTGTGAATATGCCTATGGCTCAGCAATTACTGAGTATCATCGGACAGTCTCAGGGATATAGCATTGAAGATGCCGGAAAACTGGCGTCACAACAGATTCAGGGATTATCTGCCATGGGACAGATGTTCCATCTGGCGACCGTCAAAGGAGACGACATTGTCTCTGCGCTGCAATACAGCCAGGGTGATGTCACCGTGAATGGTCAGAAGATGCCACTGGAACAGTTTATCCAGCAGTATGTTCCGGCAGACGCGGCTACCGGCGAGTAAAAGCCTGTTGTCAGGCGCTGTTCAACGGCACCTGACCATACGCCCATAAAAAAACGAATCCCCGGGGATTCGTTTTTTTTGACCGGAAAATGGCTGTTTTCAGCCGGCAGCGGCTATCCGTATTTACCGGAGACGTTTACAGCGCATCCGTCAGGCGGTCAACCACAATGCGACCGCTCAGGTCACGCTGAGTGATACGATAATTGGCTGAATAGGAACGACGGCAATTCAGTTTGTCATAGAGTGAAACCGTACCCTTCTGTGCACCGTCTTTATCCACGATAATCCATTGATTAACTTCTTCCTGACCACGATTTTTCAGCTTAACAACATCAGCATGTTCCAGCTGGTCGCCTTCATCAATTTTAAGATAATCTTTTAACATTTTACTGACCCCCGATTGACCTCCTTTACTATATTGCGAAATATTTATCCATTCAATCGAATATACTAATCGATATAGCCTTACACATAGCAAGGATTAATATCCTTTAATGGCCTATTATTCAGTCAGATAACCCTCCTCCCCGCTAAATCAGATGGTAAATCTCTGGCATTTTACCCCCGGATATTTTTATAATGTGCCGCACTTTTTAAAACTAATCCGGGTGCACGATGATCGATACCACACTTCCCCTGACAGACCTCCACCGTCATCTTGACGGGAATATCAGAGCTAACACAATTCTGGAGCTGGGCAGAGAATTTAATATTGCCTTACCTGCCAATGATCTTCCCTCTCTGCTGCCCCATGTTCAGGTGATGTCTGCCCAACCGGACTTAGTCAGCTTTCTGCAAAAACTCGATTGGGGTGTCAAAGTCTTAGGCAGTCTTGAGGCCTGTC
Organism: Tatumella sp. UCD-D_suzukii; assembly: GCF_000611875.2. NCBI lineage: Bacteria > Pseudomonadati > Pseudomonadota > Gammaproteobacteria > Enterobacterales > Erwiniaceae > Tatumella > Tatumella sp. UCD-D_suzukii. Next base: position 278,779 of record NZ_JFJX01000012.1, on the reverse strand, counting down.
GGCGTGTGGCGTTTGAAAACGTCGCTGACCTGGCGCAAGCTAATATCCATTATGCTGAGCTGCGTTTCTCACCAGGCTATATGGCGATGAGTCACGGTCTGCCGGTAGAGGGTGTGGTAGAAGCCGTTATCGAAGGAGTTCGCCAGGGCTGTGAACACTATGGCGTCCAGGTCAGACTGATCGGTATTATGAGCCGTACTTTCGGTGATAAAGCCTGCCTGCAGGAACTGGAAGGCCTGCTGGCGCACCGCGACCATATCACTGCCGTCGATCTGGCCGGCGATGAACTGGGGTTCCCGGGGGATCAGTTTCTGAATCATTTCACCCGCGCCCGTGATGCCGGTTTCCGTGTCACCGTCCATGCCGGCGAAGCCGCAGGTCCCGAAAGTATCTGGCAGGCTATTCATGAACTGGGTGCAGAACGTATTGGTCATGGGGTTAAAGCCATTCAGGACCCGGCCCTGATGGATTATCTGGCTGAACATGGTATTGGTATTGAATCCTGCCTGACGTCCAATATTCAGACCAGCACCGTAGCGTCACTGGATGTACATCCGCTGAAACAATTCCTGCAACACGGTGTGATGGCATGTATTAACACCGATGACCCGGCGGTTCAGGGCATTGAATTACCTCATGAATATCAGGTTGCCGCTCCGGCTGCCGGTCTGAATGCCGACGAAATTCGTCAGGCACAGGAGAACGGCTTGTATATGGCGTTTCTGAGTGCTGAAGAAAAACAGGCACTGCGCCGCAAAGTTGCCGGTTAAGTCGCCCGTTAACGGCCCTGTTTTGCGGGGCCGTCATCGTTTTCCGCCGGCATATTGATGTGTAATTGTTCAATAATTTAATTCTGAGTGCGATACCCCGTAGCAAAAGATTTAACAAGGTTGTTATAGCCAGCCTGATCCCTGATAATACTCACCTTTCAAAACCCATGGCACGACAATGACTGATTATTTATTGCTCTTTATTGGCACAGTGTTAGTGAATAACTTTGTGCTGGTGAAGTTTCTCGGCCTCTGCCCCTTCATGGGTGTTTCCAAAAAGCTGGAAACCGCCATCGGGATGGGACTGGCGACAACCTTTGTAATTACTCTGGCCTCCATCTGCGCGTGGCTGGTGAATCACCTTATTCTGGTTCCTCTGGACCTGGTCTATCTGCGTACCATGGCATATATCCTGGTGATCGCAGTCACCGTACAGTTCACAGAAATTGTGGTACGTAAAACCAGCCCGTCACTTTACCGCCTGCTGGGGATCTTCCTGCCGCTGATCACCACTAACTGTGCGGTACTGGGAGTTCCTCTGCTGAGTGTGAACCTGAAGCATACCTTCCTGCAGGCCGCGCTTTACGGGTTCAGCGCTTCGCTTGGGTTCTCTCTGGTCATGGTGCTGTTTGCCGGCATCCGTGAACGTCTGGTCCTGGCGAATGTTCCGGCACCGTTTAAAGGCTCTTCTATTGCTCTGATCACCGCCGGCCTGATGGCACTGGCCTTTATGGGCTTCAGCGGATTGGTGAAGTTCTGATGAGTGCTATCTGGATTGCGGTTATTTCGCTGAGTATCTTAGGTCTGGTATTCGGCGCTCTGCTGGGGTACGCCTCACGCCGCTTTAAAGTAGAAGAAGACCCGATTGTCGAACAGATCGACGAATTACTGCCACAAAGCCAGTGCGGACAGTGTGGCTATCCCGGCTGCCGCCCTTACGCGGACGCGGTAGGTAATCACGGTGAGATGATCAACAAGTGTGCCCCCGGTGGAGAGCAGACCATGCTCAAACTGGCCGCGTTACTGAACGTCGAACCCCAGCCGGTGGATGGCGGAGAAGAAGCCAAAGCCCCGGAACGTAAAGTTGCCTGGATTGACGAAAGCAACTGTATTGGTTGCACCAAGTGCATTCAGGCCTGCCCGGTCGATGCCATTGTGGGAGCCACACGTGCGATGCATACGGTACTGACCGACCTTTGTACCGGGTGTGACTTATGCGTTGCCCCGTGCCCGACAGACTGTATCGAGATGCGTCCGGTCCCCGCCACCACTGCTAACTGGAAATGGGATCTCAATACCATCCCGGTCCGTGTTATTCCGGTAGAACATCATGCTTAATCTGTTTTCTCGTTTTCGTGCCGATAAAATCTGGGACTTCAAAGGGGGTATCCATCCGCCGGAGATGAAAACCCAGTCAAACGGTACACCGTTAGCGGCAATCCCGTTACCGGCACAGTTGATCATTCCGCTGAAACAACATATCGGTCAGGAAGGTGAGTTGCTGGTCAAACCCGGCGATCATGTTTTACGCGGACAACCCCTGACCTTCGGACACGGACGGATGTTACCGGTACATGCCCCGACATCCGGTACCGTGACAGCCATTGCCCCGCATATGACCGCCCACCCTTCCGGTTTGGCTGAGCCTTCGGTATTTATTCGCCCTGACGGGGAAGATCGCTGGATTGAGCGTCAGCCAATCGCTGATTACCTGCAGACAGACCGGCAGGTGCTCATTCGCCGGATCCATGAGGCCGGAGTCGCCGGACTGGGCGGAGCCGGTTTCCCGACCGCCACCAAACTGAAAGGCGGCCTGAGCGGAGTGAAGGTCCTTATCATCAATGCTGCTGAGTGTGAACCCTATATTACCGCCGATGACCGGCTGATGCAGGACTATGCCGCAGAAGTGCTGACCGGTAGCCGGATCCTGCGCCATATTCTGCAGGCTGATCAGGTACTGATTGGCATCGAGGATAATAAGCCTGAAGCTATCCGCAGCCTGAAAGCCGCCCTCGGCAATGATACGGATTTACAGATCCGCGTTATTCCGACCAAATACCCCTCCGGAGGGGCAAAACAGCTGACCAAAATCCTGACCGGGCGTGAAGTGCCGCACGGTGGGCGGTCTGCTGATATCGGTGTACTGATGCAAAACGTGGGAACAGCCTATGCGGTAAAACGCGCGGTTATTGATGGCGAGCCTCTGACTGAGCGTGTCGTCACTCTGACCGGTGAAGCATTGAGCCAGCCACGTAATGTCTGGGGACGCCTCGGTACGCCGGTCAGCCATCTTCTGCAATTCGCGGGCTTTACCCCGGATGACAAACAGATGGTGATCATGGGCGGACCGCTGATGGGCTTTACACTGCCCTCACTCGATGTACCGATGGTGAAAATTACCAACTGTCTGCTGGCCCCGTCGGCCACAGAAATGGGGAATAACGAGGAGGAACAGTCCTGCATTCGCTGCAGTGCCTGTGCCGATGCGTGCCCTGCCGGTCTGTTGCCACAGCAGCTGTACTGGTACTGTCAGGGCGGTGACCATGATAAAGCCAGAGCCTATCACCTGAATGATTGCATTGAGTGCGGTGCCTGTGCTTATGTCTGCCCGAGCAATATTCCGCTGGTACAGTACTACCGTCAGGAAAAAGCTGAACTGCTGGAGATCGATCTCGAAGCCCGGCGAACCGCCGAAGCGAAGGCGCGTTTCGAGGCCCGTCAGCAACGACTGGAGCGGGATAAAGAGGCCCGTGAAGCTCGCCATGCTGAAGCAAAACGTCGTGTTTCTGCCAGTGAGCAACAGCAAATAACGGCCGCGCTGCAAAGAGTGAAAAGTAAATCTGCCGGCACCGAAGGTGATGTCGTTGTTCAGGCCGGTAGTACACCGGACAATTCTGAGGTTATTGCTCAGCGTGAAGCACGTAAAGCACAGGCCCGTACCCGCCAGGCAGAAAAAGCCGCTGCCGGGACAGAGACTGATGACCGAAAAGATGCTGTCGCGGCCGCCATTGCCCGTGCCAAAGCGAAGAAAGCGGCTCAGGCTGCGGATACCGCCGGTGAACCGGTAGTGGCTGCGCCGGCTGCCGAAACCGCTGCTGAAGACCCGCGTAAAGCCGCTGTCGCCGCTGCTATTGCCCGCGCTAAAGCGAAGAAAGCCGCCCAGGCTGCGGATACCGACGCTGGACAGGTAGCGGCTGCACCGGATACCGAAACCACTGCTGAAGACCCGCGTAAAGCCGCTGTCGCTGCCGCCATTGCTCGCGCCAAAGCGAAGAAAGCCGCGCAGGCTGCGGACGTTGTCGCTGAGCCGGTGACGGCTGCGCCGGATGCCGAAACCACTGCTGAAGACCCGCGTAAAGCCGCTGTCGCTGCTGCTATTGCCCGAGCTAAAGCGAAGAAAGCCACGCAGACTGCGGATGCCGACGCTGGACAGGTAGCGGCTGCACCGGATACCGAAACCACTGCTGAAGACCCGCGTAAAGCCGCTGTCGCTGCCGCCATTGCTCGCGCCAAAGCGAAGAAAGCCACGCAGACTGCGGATGCCGACGCTGGACAGGTAGCGGCTGCACCGGATACCGAAACCACTGCTGAAGACCCGCGTAAAGCCGCTGTCGCCGCTGCTATTGCCCGCGCTAAAGCGAAGAAAGCCGCCCAGGCTGCGGATACCGCCGCTGAACCAGTGACGGCTGCGCCGGCTGCCGAAACCGCTGCTGAAGACCCGCGTAAAGCCGCTGTCGCCGCTGCCATTGCCCGCGCCAAAGCAAAAAAGGCCACACAAGCCGCCGCCGGAACCTCCGGTTCTGAAAATCAACAGCCCGCGACGCCTGTGTTGCAGAATTCGACCACCGAGGATTAAATGGCTTTTCGTATCGCAAGTTCCCCTTATACTCACAACCGGCGCAGCACTAACCGGATAATGACACTGGTATTGCTGGCTGCCGTGCCGGGCCTGATGACCCAATGGTATTATTTTGGCTACGGTAACCTGATTCAGGTCGCTCTGGCGGCTATCACCGCCTGGGTGGCAGAAGGCCTCGTCCTGCGCTTACGCCGTCAGCCGGTGCTGCCGGTACTTTCTGATAACTCAGCGTTGTTAACCGCCCTGCTACTCGGTGTGAGTTTACCTCCGCTGGCCCCCTGGTGGCTGATCGTCATTGGTACCACCTTCGCTATTATTATCGCGAAACAGTTGTATGGCGGACTGGGTCAGAACCCGTTTAACCCGGCCATGGTCGGTTATGTGGTGTTGCTTATCTCATTCCCGGTGCAAATGACCAGCTGGCTTCCCCCGGAGACACTGCAATCGGTACGACCCGGTTTTATTGACTGTCTCAGTATGATCTTCACCGCCCATACTACCGGCGGTCTGTCAATGCAGGCCCTGCAGCTTGGGGTAGACGGTATCAGCCAGGCCACACCTCTGGATGGTTTTAAAACCGGACTGCGTGCCGGGCATACCGCGGCACAGTTATTGTCTGAACCTGCGTTTAAAGGCATCCTGGCTGGCCTCGGCTGGCAGTGGGTAAATGTAGCGTTCCTGGCAGGCGGGCTGTTTATGCTGGCCAACCGGACTATCCGCTGGCATATCCCGGTGAGTTTTCTGGCCTCGCTGGCTGTTTGTGCCACCCTTGGCTGGTGGTTCTCACCAGGCCATCTTGCCTCACCGATGATGCACCTGTTTTCCGGTGGCACTATGCTGTGTGCTTTTTTTATTGCAACCGACCCGATTTCGGCCTCCACAACGGATAAAGGCCGCCTGATTTACGGTGCGCTGATCGGGTTACTGACCTGGCTTATACGCAGCTTTGGCGGCTATCCCGATGGTGTGGCTTTCGCCGTGTTACTGGCAAATATCTGTGTCCCGTTAATTGATTATTACACTCAGCCACGGGTGTATGGCCATCGTAAGGAATAACCGATGCTCGATACTATCCGGAAAAATGGCATTACTCTGGCCGTCTTTGCTGCGGTCACCACCGGGATGACGGCAGTCATTAACCTGGTGACCAAACCAACGGTTGAGCATCAGATGGCGCTGGAACAAAAGACCTTGCTCGATCAGGTGGTTCCTCCTTCACTGTATAACAATAAATTACAGCAGGAGTGCTACATCGTACGCAATCAGGCGCTGGGAAATATGGATCCTCACCACCTCTATGTGGCCCGTAAGGACGGAAAGCCCGTTGCCGTAGCACTGGAAACCACAGCCCCGGATGGCTATTCCGGTAATATCCAGATGCTGGTCGGTGCCGATTTTAACGGTAAAGTTCTGGGGGTGAGGGTCACCGAACAACATGAAACGCCGGGCCTGGGTGATAAAATTGAGCTACGTATTTCTGACTGGATCACCCACTTCTCCGGTGTGGTTCTGCACGGTGCTGATGATAAACATTTTGCGGTGAAGAAAGACGGGGGTGATTTTGACCAGTTTACCGGGGCGACCATCACACCCCGTGCGGTGGTGAATGCGACAAAACGCACTACCCTGTATATTGAAACATTGCCATCACAACTTTCATCACTGCCTGATTGTGGAGGAAACCCATGAGTGAAGCTAAAAAACTACTGGTCGGAGGCCTCTGGAAAAACAACTCGGCTCTGGTGCAGTTACTGGGGCTATGCCCGTTACTGGCAGTAACATCAACAGCGACCAATGCCCTGGGACTCGGGCTGGCAACCACACTGGTGCTGACCATTACCAATAGCGCTATCTCGTTATCACGCCGCTGGATGCCTTCAGAAATCCGTATTCCGATTTACGTAATGATTATCGCCTCTGTCGTCAGTTGCGTGCAGATGCTGATCAGTGCCTATGCGCATAGTCTGTACCAGTCATTAGGGATATTTATTCCTCTTATTGTCACCAACTGTATTGTGGTCGGTCGCGCCGAAGCCGTCGCGTCAAAATCAAATGTTGCGTTGTCAGCACTGGACGGTTTTTCTATCGGCATGGGTGCCACCTGCGCGATGGTTACGCTGGGTTCACTGAGGGAAATTATCGGTAACGGGACTATCTTTAATGGTGCCGACCAGTTGCTTGGCCCGTGGGCAAAAGTGCTACGCGTTCAGGTGTTTCACTTCGATTCCCCGATGTTACTGGCGATGCTGCCTCCTGGCGCGTTTATCGGTCTGGGCATGTTACTGGCCGCGAAATACCTGATAGATCAACGTACCCGTCAGCGTGCAGAGCGTAAAGCTGAACAGGCTGCCGTGACAGTAACCGGACAGACAGTGACAGCAGCTCAGGTATCTGCAGGGAAAGTGTAGTGAATAAAGAGAAACGTTATCAGATACTCAGCCGGTTGCGGGATAACAACCCTCACCCGACCACGGAGCTTAATTTTACCTCCCCGTTCGAATTACTGATTGCGGTTTTACTTTCGGCACAAGCCACTGATGTGAGTGTTAATAAGGCGACTGTCGGATTATTTGCTGCGGCCCCGACCCCGCAGAAAATGCTGGAACTGGGGGTTGAAGGTGTCCGTGAAGCCATTAAGACCATCGGCCTGTTTAATACCAAAGCAGCCAATGTGATTAAAACCTGTCAGATACTGACAGAAAAACATCAGGGACAGGTCCCGGAAAACCGCGAAGCGCTGGAAGCACTGCCGGGCGTCGGACGTAAAACCGCCAACGTGGTACTGAATACCGCATTTGGCTGGCCTACTATCGCCGTAGATACCCATATTTTTCGGGTATCCAACCGTACGGGGTTTGCACCAGGTAAAAATGTAGACCAGGTGGAAGCGAAACTGCTGAAAGTTGTTCCCGCAGAATTCAAGGTCGACTGCCACCACTGGCTGATCCTTCATGGCCGTTATACCTGTATTGCCCGTAAGCCCCGGTGTGGTTCCTGCCTTATCGAAGATTTATGTGAATATCGCGAAAAGACCGAATAACCCCGGGGTCCGGGAGAGCCTCAGCTCTGTCATACATCAGGGCTGAGAAACTCTTCCGGACATCAGTTTATTGTCTTCCTCTTATTCCCGTCAGCAAAAGCCCTTCCCCGGGCTACTATTTATCCGGTTAGTATCACGTTTCTGAAAAAGCCTGACAGCCTGATAATCCGGATTTATCGTCCTCTATAGCAACAGATATTGCTTATGGGTGTTTTGATAACTTTTACTTCTGCTTATCCGTTCGCCTGCGGGATCAATACCACAGAAACATTATTTTGCATTATGCGGGGGAATTTATTATTCTCTTTTTAGGAAAATTCACGATTTTCCAATATTTAATAACATTGATCGCCGGGTTAACAACTTTAAAATCTACGCAACGTAGTCTGTATGCTATTTCACCATACTCCTGCTCTGCCTGATTTATTGTCACTTTCTGACTCAGGCTATTCAATACATAACAAAATCATGTGAAAAGTTACGCATGAAAAGCACTTAATTCCTGACGTTAAACAGGGTTAAAACACACCGAGGTTAAAGTGTCTGCTGCAAACAAACATAATGAATCCGTCAGCCTGAACGCATTCAGGCAACCGAAAGCGTTCTACCTGATTTTCTCCATTGAATTGTGGGAACGTTTCGGATTTTACGGGCTACAGGCTATCCTGGCTGTATACCTGGTCAAACAACTGGGGATGTCAGAAGCTGATTCCATCACCCTGTTCTCTTCGTTCAGTGCCATGGTTTATGGCATGGTGGCTATCGGTGGATGGCTGGGGGATAAAGTCCTCGGGACCAAACGCGTGATCACCCTCGGGGTGATTGTACTGGCTCTGGGTTATGCCTTTATTACCTTCTCCGGCCACAATGTCGCAATGGTTTATGTCGGCATGGCGACCATTGCCGTCGGTAGCGGACTGTTTAAAGCCAACCCGTCTTCTCTGCTGTCAACCTGCTATGAGAAAGGCGACTCCCGCCTCGACGGTGCGTTCACGATGTTCTATATGTCCATTAACATCGGTTCACTGTTCTCAATGATGCTGACCCCATGGCTGGCGACGAAATACGGCTGGAGCGTTGCGTTCTCTCTGTCTGTAGTGGGACTGGCGATCACCCTGATTAACTTCCTTAGCATGAAGTCCCTGGTGAAGAATTATGGTTCTGCACCGGACTTCGCGCCTCTGCATTTCGGTAAGCTGGTTGCGACCCTGGTCAGCGTGGTCGTGCTGGTTGCTGTTGCCACTATGCTGCTGCATCACCAGAGCATTGCCCGTATGGCACTTCTGGTCATTGCTATCGGTATTCTGCTGGTCTTTGCGAAAGAAACGTTTGCTCTGAAAGGTGCTGCTCGTCGTAAAATGATCGTTGCATTTATCATGATGCTGGAAGCCATTGTCTTCTTTGTCCTGTATATGCAAATGCCAACATCACTGAACTTCTTTGCTATCCGTAACGTCCAGCATGAAATTATGGGTATCCATTTTGAGCCGGAACAGTTCCAGGCACTGAACCCGTTCTGGATCATGGTTGCCAGCCCGCTTCTGGCAGCAGCTTACAATAAACTGGGTAACAGCCTGCCGATGCCGCTGAAATTTGCTATCGGTATGTTCCTGTGTTCTGCGGCCTTCCTGGTACTGCCACTGGGTGCACAGTATGCGACTCAGCAAGGGATTGTTTCTGTAAACTGGCTGATCCTCAGCTACGCATTGCAGAGCGTCGGTGAACTGATGATTTCAGGCCTGGGTCTGGCCATGGTCGCTCAGCTGGTTCCTCAGCGTCTGATGGGCTTCATCATGGGTTCATGGTTCCTGACGACGGCCTGTGCCGCGGTGATTTCAGGTAAAGTCGCTGGTCTGATGGCTGTGCCTGAAGATGTGACTGATCCACTGATGTCCCTGAGTGTATACAGCCACGTCTTTAAAGAGATCGGGATTTATACCTTAGTGATTGCTGTGATTATGCTGATTTCAGCCCCGCTGCTGAATAAAATGATCCGCGACTAAACCCGTCCGGATCCTGCCAGGCCAGTCAGCATTGCTGACTGGCTTTTTTTTATCCGTTTACAGGGGATTTCCCCGGTGATCCTGGCCTGATGTTTGCCCTGCCATTTGTCGGGTATCTCTTACCGGCCACGGTATTCACGCAATACACAGCCCTTTGACCACTCTCAACCCGGTACACCATTGACTGCGGCCCTGGTGAGCAGTCAGTCCGTATATTCCTGTAAAATACCGCTCAGCCAGTCCATAAATACCTGCACCCGCGGTGGAACATTCCGGCGATAGGGATACAGCAGCGACACAGGCATAGGTCTGGCCGGATAGTCTGCGAGCACTTCCAGTAATGCTCCCTGAGCCAGTAATGCCTTTACACTGCCTGCCGGTACCTGAATGATCCCCAGGCCGGCAATACAGGCTGCGCGGTAAGTTTCGGTACTGTTTACTGTGAGTGCTCCCGGGACCGGGAAATAATGGCTTTTTTTGCCGTCGTAATATTCAAATCCTGACGGTGGTTTACCCAGGTATTGTGTGTAATGCACCATCGTATGCTGTGACAGGGCTTGCGGTGACAAAGGCAACCCAAAGCGGGCAAGGTAATCAGGGCTGGCACAGTTAACCATTCGATGATACCCGATATGACGTACCATCATCCCTGAATCTGCCAGTTCTCCTGCCCTGACCACACAGTCAAGTCCGTCACGGATCAAATCGGCCTGGCTGTCACTGCTGCTCAGTTCAACCCGCAACCCGGGGTAGCGCTGCAGAAATTCAGGTAACCGGGGGAGCACAAATCCGGTCGCCAGCGCCACCGACATATCAGCCCTCACCGTTCCGTTCAGTGTGGACGGTTCCTGCCGGAACAGTGTGTCCATATCCTCCAGCATACCCAGTAGTTCAAGGCAGCGGTGGTAATAGAGTTCCCCGTCCCGCGTCAGGCAGACACGCCGTGTCGTGCGCTGTAACAAACGGGTGCCGGTATTTTTTTCCAGTGCCTGTATCTGCCTGGAAACACTGCCCTTCGGTATCCCCAGACTGTCCGCGGCCACCGTAAAACTGTTTGCTTCCGCAACGCGGACAAATACCTGCATTGCCTGTATTTTATCCATAACCCTGCCGATTGTTGTTGATATTGAAACAGTGATATCTGTTTTGCCAACTTTATCACATCGCTGGCGATCAATATGATGGATTCCGTTAATCCTTTTATCGGCGGAGAAAAATGATGAAAAACAGTATCGCAGTCATCACCGGGGGCAATCGTGGCCTGGGTAAAAACGGAGCACTGAAACTTGCCGCCCGTGGCATCGGGATTGTCCTGACCTACCGCTCGCATGCCGAAGAAGCAGAAGCCGTTGTCAGAGAGATCCGTGACCTTGGCGTTAATGCTGTCGCCTTGCCTCTGGACGTAGGGATGACTGCACAATTTGACCGGTTTACTGAGCAACTTCGCACGGTGTTACAGCAAGTCTGGCAACGTCAGGATTTCGATATGTTGATCAATAATGCCGGACATGGTCACTATCAGTTATTTTCTGAAACGCGGGAAGAGGACTTCGATGCACTGGTCAATGTCCACCTTAAAGGTCCGTATTTCCTCACACAGAAATTACTGCCATTACTCCGGGACGGCGGTCGTATTTTGAATATTTCCAGTGGCCTGACACGCGTCACTTTCCCGGGATCGGCGACTTATGCGGCAGTCAAAGGTGCAATGGAAGTCCTCACCCGTTATCAGGCTAAAGAACTGGGCGGGAGGCGTATCAGAGTAAACGTACTGGCTCCGGGCGCGGTGGAAACTGATTTTGGTGGCGGACGTACCCGTGATAATCAGCAGGTTAACGCGGCCATTGCCTCGCAAACTGCGCTGGGGCGCGTTGGCTTACCTGATGATATAGGGGATGCTATCGCCATGGTGCTGAGTGATGAGAGCGGCTGGATCAATGCACAACGCATTGAAGTGTCGGGGGGGTTAGCGCTCTGACGTGACAGGGTAACACCGGTAGGCCAAAAGGACCGCCGGCCGGCAACAGACCGGCCGGCGGTACCGGTTAACGGATTTTTTCCGCCGGGAAATGCTGCTCAGGTCGGGCAATCTGATCCTGCGCGGCCACCAGCTGCAGTTCGTATTCGCCCATCTGATGGGTTTTGAGCATGACTTCGTAGACCGCTGCCGTCACATGTTCAAGGGCATCCGGTAAGGATTTACCCTGTAACAGATCCACCAGCAACAGCCCGCTGGTCAGGTCACCGACACCGACCGGTTGACGAACACCAAAATCCACCAGCGGACGCTGGATATGCCAGGCTTCATCGGCAGTGACCAGCAGCATCTCAAACTGATCACTGCGACGTCCGGCCCGGGATAAATGTTTCACCAGTACCACCCGGGGCCCCCGGGAAATCAGCTCACGACAGGCATCAATACACTCATCAATGGTGTGCAACTGACGCTCACTGAGCATTTCCAGCTCCAGCAGATTCGGGGCAATAATATCACTGGCAGGCAGTGCGTAGCGGCAATGGAATTCGGCGACGCCCGGCGCGACGATACACCCTTTTTCAGGATGCCCCATCACCGGATCACAGAAATACCAGGCCTGAGGATTGGCTGCTTTAACTTCACGGACAATTTCCAGGATCTTTTCGCCCTGTTCTGCGGAACCGAGGTAACCACTCAGCACCGCATCGCAGGTTTTCAGGCGATCAATTTCTGCAATACCTTTCACAATGTCGGTCAGATGTGAGGCCGGCATGACCGTCCCTGTCCAGTGACCGTATTGCGTATGGTTAGAAAACTGTACCGTGTTTAACGGCCAGACATTAGCGCCCATCCTGCGCATCGGAAACTCAGCGGCCGCATTTCCCGCATGGCCGTAGACAACATGTGATTGTATTGCAAGAATATTTTTCATTATCCGACGACGTCTTTATCTTATTGGAAATGTAAAAAAGGCCGGAAACCGGCCTTTATCATAAACGTGTTATTGCCAGTTGATCAGGCAGTAATGTTTTTTACCACGGCGCAGGACGGTATAACGACCGAAGAGTTTGTCGTCCTCACTGAAACGATACTCAGCATCGGCTTGCTTCTGGCCGTTAATCGCCACCGCATTCGATGAAATCAGTGTCCGGGCCTGACCACGGGAAGGTACCAGCTCAGCGGTAACCAGCGCCTGTTGCAGGTCATCGCCCTGTGACAGAGTGATGGCTGGCATGCCATCCTGAGCCAGTTGTTCCAGGTCTGCCTCGCTGAGGTCACTCAGGGTCCCGGCAAACAGGCTTGCGGTGATACGTTTCGCGGCGTTCAGGCCTTCTTCGCCGTGAACCAGTCGTGTCACCTGTTCAGCCAGAACATACTGTGCACGCGGTGCTTTACCGCTCTGTTCATCTTCCGCCTGCAGGGCATTGATCTCTTCAATGCTCATAAAGGTGAAGAATTTCAGGAAACGATAAACATCCGCATCTGCTGTGTTGATCCAGAACTGGTAGAATTTGTACGGGCTGGTTTTCTTGGCGTCAAGCCAGACAGCGCCACCTTCGGTTTTACCGAATTTAGTACCATCCGATTTAGTGATCAACGGAACCGTCAGGCCAAACACCTGATTCTGATGCAGTCTGCGGGTCAGATCGATACCCGAGGTAATATTCCCCCACTGATCGGAACCGCCTATCTGCAGACATACCCCGTGGCGCTCGTTCAGGCAGGCAAAATCATAGCCTTGCAGCAGGTTGTAGGAGAATTCGGTGAAAGAAATCCCCTGGTCATCACGGTTAAGACGCTGCTTTACCGCTTCTTTATTAATCATCTGATTAACTGAGAAGTGCTTACCGATATCCCGCAGGAAGGTCAGCACATTCATGCCGCCAAACCAGTCGTAGTTATTCGCGGCAATGGCGCTGTTGTCACCGCAATCAAAATTCAGGAAAGGCGCAACCTGGTGACGGATTTTCTCCACCCACTCACCGACCGTGTCGGCAGTATTCAGCTTACGCTCACTGGCTTTAAAACTCGGATCCCCGATAAGCCCGGTCGCGCCGCCGACTAATGCCACTGGCTTGTGGCCAGCATCCTGAAAACGTTTCAGGCAAAGTAACGGTACCAGATGGCCCAGATGTAAGCTATCTGCGGTAGGATCAAAGCCGCAATACAGCGCAATCGGCCCTTGTGCCAGTCGCTCTGATAACGCTTCTTCGTCCGTTACCTGGGCGATCAGGCCCCTTTCCTGTAATTGTTGTATCAGGTTACTGCTGGTCATCAACGACTCCAAATTGAACAGACTGCACCTTTGCTGCAATGCAGCTTTCCGCGCAGTCGCGGAAAAAAATCAGATGCATAGAATAAAACGGTGCGGCGAACTGTTCCAGTATTGATATAGCTTATTTTACCAAATCAGGGAGCCAGGCGATCAATTTTCCAGCAGTCACCCTCTTTCTGATAGATGAATCTGTCGTGCAGACGTTTTTCGCCGCCCTGCCAGAACTCCATGGTATGAAAGCGGACCCGGTATCCTCCCCAGAAATCGGGTAGCGGGACTTCACCACGCATAAATTTCTGACTGATTTCCAGAAACTTGCCTTCCAGAACCCCACGGGCAGAGATCCTGCTGGACTGTCTGGAGACCCAGGCCCCTATCTGACTGTCACGCGGACGGCTATGGAAATATTTAATCACCTCTTTGGCACTCAGTTTTTCGGCTTCGCCCAGCACCATCACCTGACGTTCCAGCGTATGCCAGGGAAAGTGCAGCGATATTTTCGGGTTATGACTCAGGTGCTGTGCCTTCCGGCTGCCGAGGTTGGTGTAAAAGATCATACTGTTATCATCGTATTCCTTCAGTAAGACAATACGCTGATACGGCTGCCCCTTCTCGTCCACGGTCGCGACACACATTGCCGTCGGATCCGGCAGTTGTGCTTCACAGGCCTGACTGAGCCACTGGGTGAACAACGTCATTGGGGCATCGGGTAAATCCTTACGTCTGAGGCCGCCACGGGTATATTCCCGTCGCAGGTCAGCGATATTTTTTACAGGTTCCTGTTGGATAGTCATTGTTTATAACTCATCAAAGCACTTCACCACCGACAGTGTTGCTGCAGGCTAGCACTGTCCCCTTTTATCTTTTACCGCTTACAACATGTCTTCCCGCAGGGAGGCTGGCCGGAAAAATGGCCCCCAGGGTAGTAAAATCACGGGCCCCCGTGACCGCAGGCAGGTTCCCGGGTAATCCCGAGAGCGTACGGAACGCCAGCCAGGCGAAGGCCAGTCCTTCCATATCGTCACTGCTGATCCCCGCATCATCCGTTTTTCCGACTTCTGTACCCGGCATCAGAGCCGATATTCGCTGCATCAATGCCCGGTTATGGCTGCCTCCGCCGCACACCAGTAACCGGTCACAGTGGCCACTGAGTTGTATCTGCTGCACGATTGTCGAGGCCGTCAGTTCCAGCAGTGTGGCCTGAATGTCACAGGCATTGAGGCCCGGGAAGCGCTGCAACTGCTTTTCAATCCAGGATAAATTAAAATATTCACGACCGGTACTTTTCGGGGCCGGTAAGGCAAACCACGGGTCGTCCAGCATCTGTTTCAGCAATACCGGTACGACATTTCCCTGACTTGCCCACTGGCCGTCTTTATCGAAGCGCTGCTCACGTTGTTGCCAAATCCAGGCATCCATCAGGATATTGCCAGGCCCGGTGTCGAACCCCCGGATATTCTGGCCAGGAAACAGCAGGGAAACATTTGCAATACCGCCAATATTAAGCACAACGCGCCGCTCCAACGGATGCATAAGCACAGCACGGTGAAAAGCAGGCACCAGCGGTGCGCCCTGACCGCCCATCGCCATATCACGGCGGCGGAAATCGCCAACGACCGTAATACCGGTACGAGCGACTATCTGATTATTATCCCCCAACTGCATGCTGAAAGGTGCTTCCCCTTCCGGTTCATGCCAGACCGTTTGTCCGTGGCAACCGATGCCGACGATATCTTCGGCACTCAGCGATTCCCGTTGCATAAGTGTTTCTATTGCTTCGCTGAACAGACGGCCGAGATGGGTATCCAGACGCCCCAATTGTGACAGTGTCACGGGCTGACCCTGACAAACATCCAGGACCTTCTGCCGGATTTCCAGTGGCATCGGGTGACAATAGCTGGCTTGCTGTGCCACGATATGCTCATCAATGGCCGCCAGCACCACATCCACACCATCAAGACTGGTTCCCGACATGACTCCGATATAACGTCCTGACTTCATCTTAACCTCAACTCAGCACTCCACCATTCAGCTATCAGTCTGGCAAATCCTGGCGGCTAATACTATGAATAAAAGAGTGATCATCGTTGAATTTCTCCTGAATGAATACCTGATGATTGAATTATTGTTTAGCCTGCCGGTCTTAACATGCCGTGTTGATAGTTTGCAAAAATCACTTCGGTATGCACAATTTGCTTTATACTGGAGAAACAACGTTATAAAGGGTGCGCTTATCGCGCTGATTTTTGAAAGGAGTTTCAGATGATTAAACGTTTAACGACTTTAGCGGTAGCCGCCTGTGTCCTCACAGGATGCGTGAACGATAACTCACTTTCCGGTGATGTTTATAGCGCCAGCGAAGCTAAACAGGTCCAGAGTGTATCCTACGGCACATTGGTTTCTGTACGTGCAGTCAAAATTCAGGGCGGTGACAACGACAGCATGCTGGGCGCGATTGGTGGTGCTGTGCTCGGGGGCTTCCTGGGTAATACTATCGGTGGCGGCGCAGGCCGTAGTCTGGCAACCGCAGGTGGCGCAGTCCTCGGCGGACTGGCCGGACAAGGTGTGCAGAGCAACCTGAATGAGTCCAACGGTGTTGAACTGGAAATCCGTAAAGATGACGGCAATACCATTATGGTCGTCCAGAAACAGGCTGCCAGCCGTTATTCTGCCGGCATGCGTGTTGCTTTAGTCTCTAACGGAAGCCAGGTCACCGTTTCCCCACGTTAAGCACTCCCGGGCACCTGAATGTGCCAGGGAAGTCAGGCTGACCGCATCCCTTACAACAAGGGGTAGTTAAAAAAACCCGTCACGATGACGGGTTTTTTACTTTTTTTCGCACCAGGCCATTTGCAAATCACCCTGCCACTTAAGCTTCCTTTCCTTGCAGTTCGACAATGTTTTTTTCCAGTCTGGCGATAACATTGACGATTGAATCGATTTCCTCTGCAGAGATTCCATCCAGGATATCTTCGCGACTGCGGTTAATCACCCTTTCCAGCTGTTCAATGATCGGGGTGGCAGCCTCTGTCAGAGTAATACGTTTTGCGCGGCGATCATCTGCACAGGGAGTCCGGCTGATAAGACCTTTTTTTTCCAGTTGATCCAGGGTTCTGACCAGTGACGGCTGTTCTATCCCAATCGCTTTGGCCAGCTGGATTTGTGACTGATCCGGCGGTAACTGATGAATATTGTGCAAAGTGACCCACAGCGTCTGGGTAAGACCCAGAGGCTTCAGCCTGTTATCAATAACTGCACGCCACATACGAACCAGTCTCGCCAGATCAGTGCCCAACGAAGATTCCATATAAGCTCCTTATAGTTAGCTTGCTAAGCAATGTCGTCTTTCTCGCACTATTTTGCGTTTTTTAGGGAACAAATACAAATACCTGATGAAAAGCGCGTTTTTTACACATTTTTCATTTCCGTGATCAGGCCCCGGGGATAAACCGTTATGATTCGGACCGCACCTTTACCGCACTCACTGAACTGGTGGCAGAGGGCTCTCTTTTTTCCGCCAATCTTTTAATCGGCACTGGCTGGCTTTTTCGTGTGGCTGATCATCCACCCGCTAATCAGATCACGCATCTATTCCGTCCGTTTCTGGCACCCGATGCTGCCGGATTTCTCCGTATTTATACTGTGTGTCTTTTCCTCTTTTGGGCTACTGAACCTGAGATAATTCCCCATGAAAGTGAAAGTGGATCTGCTGAAGTACTTTTCAGCGTTATTTATCTTTGCTATTGCCCTGAACGCCGGTTGGTGGATGTGGAACTACTATATGCAGTCCTCCCGGACACGTGACGGAAAAGCGCATGCGGAGCTGGTCAAATATCACCCCGGAAGTCTCCGGACGGATGGTTTCAGTGGCGGTGAGTGATAACCCGTATGTGCATAAAAGGGGCGTTGCGGGTCACCGTAAAAGCCGCCGCCACATCCGGGCACTCAGACTGGCTTTTCTGGATCAGTTACGCCGTCGCATGGGTCAGAAAAGTGACGGTTGTCCCGGGGCTTCGTCCTCCGGAGCTGCCGAAGATTTTTGCCCGCGCAGACGACGTTGCTGGCATAACCGGATGATATTGCGTTTCTGAGCATCGGTGCAGGACATCCACCCGAAACGCTCTTCCCTGCTGCGCAGGCAGCCCACGCAATAGCCACGCTTATCGGCCTGACATAAGCCACGGCAGGGACTCGGTACAGGAAAAAACTCAAGTTGTTCAGCCATCGTTCGGGGTTCTCCCTGTCAGGTCGCGGGTCTGTTGTCCCTTTTCTGCGGAGACTATAAAGTCAAAGCATTGATCACTTTTTAAACTCATCTGGAAGCAAGCCTATCTGTGAGTATAGCGGCAGGTTGTCTGTTTGTGCGTTACTCCATGAGCAACCTTGTCAGCCTGCTGAGCGCTAATTACTCTTGCTGAGGTGAATAACAAATAATTTTTATCTCTTGCCTGCAGTAAGAGCATGACGATAACCCCTCGATCCTCCGGAGATAAATTATGACTGACAGCGTTCTTTTTAAGCCGCTTACTCTTGGCAGCATTACTGTCCCTAACCGGATCTTTATGGCACCGTTAACCCGCTTACGCAGTATTGAACCCGGCGATATTCCGACCCCACTGATGCAGGAGTATTATCAGCAGCGTGCGACTGCCGGCCTGATCATCACCGAAGCAACACAGATCTCATTCCAGTCCAAAGGGTATGCCGGGGCACCCGGGTTGCATACGCCGGAGCAGATCACCGCCTGGAGTGATATCACCCGGTCCGTTCATCAGGCCGGTGGCCATATTGCCGTACAACTCTGGCACACCGGGCGGATCTCTCATGCGTCCTTACAGCCGGACGGTCAGCCTCCGCTGGCCCCTTCATCGCTGCCTTCCCATACCCGTACCACACTGAAAGATGCTGAGGGCCAGGTTTACCGCGAAGAGACGACCCCGCCCCGGGAAATCACACAGGCGCAGATCCGGCAGGTGATCGATGATTTCCGCCAGGCCGCGGTGAACTCTGCAACGGCCGGTTTTGATCTGGTCGAAATCCACGGTGCACATGGTTATCTGCTGCATGAGTTTTTATCGCCGGAGTCCAATATCCGTACCGATAACTACGGCGGCAGCGTCGAAAACCGGGCCCGTTTATTACTGGAAGTGGTGGATGCGACCATCGCGGTTCGCGGGGCTGAGCATATTGGCGTCCGCCTCTCCCCGGTGGGTACTTTCCAGGCTCTGACCAATGGCCCGAACGAAGAAGAGGATGCACTGAGCGTTATCAAAGAACTGGCCGCCAGAAAGATTGCCTATCTCCATCTTTCTGAACCGGACTGGACCGGTGGCGACTCGTATCCTGACGCATTCCGCGAGAAAGTCCGTGAAATCTTCCCGGGCGTGATCATCGGGGCCGGAGGCTATACGAAAGAAAAAGCCGAAGATTTAATCGGCCGTGGCCTGATTGATGCCGTGGCGTTCGGACGGGATTATATTGCAAACCCGGACCTGGTTCTGCGCCTGGAAACCAACGCGCCGCTGAACCCACAGCGTCCGGAAAGTTTTTACGGCGGGGGTGCTGAAGGATACACCGATTACCCGTTTCTCCGGCAGAACTGAGATTACCCCAACGCTTTTCCCTGTTACACTGACTCAATGACTGACAGGCCAGCACGATCTCCTGCTGGCCCTTTTTAAAATGCTAAGAGGATGATATGCGTTTACTTCATACCATGCTGCGTGTCGGCGACCTGCAACGTTCGCTCGATTTTTATACCCGTGTATTAGGCATGAAACTGCTGCGTCAGAGTGAGAATACGGAATATAAATATTCACTGGCCTTTGTGGGCTATACCGACGAAAGCGACGGTGCCGTCATCGAACTGACCTACAACTGGGGTGTTGAAAGCTATGATCACGGTAATGCCTACGGTCATATAGCTCTGGGTGTGGATGATGTTGCCGCAACCTGTGAAAATATTCGCCAGAGTGGCGGTAACGTGACACGGGAAGCCGGCCCGGTTAAAGGTGGTACCACCGTGATCGCCTTTGTCGAAGACCCGGATGGCTACAAAATTGAGCTGATTGAGAATAAACATGCCGGTCAGGGGCTGGGTCACTGATCGTCGGCCTGCCTTTTCCGGCAGGCTTTCCTGCCAAAGCCTGTATGCCGCAGCTGCATCACAGGCGTTTTTTTGCGATACTAGCCGCTGCAATTTTCGTCCGATGAGATCCTGATGTCCGAAACTTCTTCCCCTAATGCTTTGAACCAACGTTTTCGTGGTTTCTTTCCTGTTGTTATTGATGTGGAAACCGCGGGTTTTAACGCCGATACTGACGCGTTACTGGAAATTGCTGCTATCAGCGTAAAAATGGATGAGGATGGCTGGCTGCAGCCTGACCAGACACTGCACTTTAATGTCAGGCCGTTCGAAGGTGCCATCCTGAATCCTGAGGCACTGGCCTTCACCGGCATCAATCCGGATGACCCGGACAGAAATGCCGTCAGCGAACATGATGCGTTACACGCTATCTTCAAAATGGTTCGTAAAGGTATGAAAGACAGCGACTGTGCCCGGGCCGTTATCGTGGCGCATAATGCTAATTTCGACCACAGTTTTGTGATGGCAGCTGCGCAACGCAGCCATCTGAAACGGAATCCTTTCCACCCTTTTGCGACCTTTGATACCGCTGCACTTAGCGGGTTGGTCCTTGGCCAGACAGTGCTGGCGAAAGCCTGTAAGGCTGCAGGAATGGAATTTGATAGCCATCAGGCCCATTCTGCCCTGTACGATACACAGCAAACGGCTACCCTGTTTTGTGAACTGGTTAACCGCTGGAAGCGTTTAGGCGGCTGGCCACTCCCGGTGCCCCCGGGAGAGGATGACACCGGACCTGAACCGGTATAACCTTTTTCGTTACGTCTTATTCCGGTAATACACTGACAAAAATAAGTATCCTCCGGCATAGCCGGAGGTTTTTCAAATGCGCCTGTAAGGCTCTCTTACCAGCAGCGCCCTAACAGGCGCATCGCAATCTGACATTTGCATTTTGGATTACTTACGACCCGTAAACGGGCTTCCTGGATAAGGGATCGACAACTGCTCACCCATTTTATCCGCCTCAAGCTGGTGCCTGATATATTCCTGTATCCTGGCTGTGTTCTTGCCTACCGTGTCTACGTAGTATCCCCGGCACCAGAACTCTCTGTTTCTATACTTAAACTTTAAGTCCCCGAACTGCTCATAAAGCATCAGGCTGCTTTTGCCCTTAAGATAACCCATGAAACCGGATACGCTCATCTTTGGCGGGATTTCCAGAAGCATATGGATATGGTCTACACAACATTCTGCTTCCAGAATATTCACATTTTTTCATTTACACAGCTTTCTTAAAATGCTCCCTATTGCCCTTTTTCGCTCTCCATAAAACACCTGCCTTCGGTATTTCGGGGCAAAAACCACATGATATTTACAGTTCCATCGGGTATGCGCTAAGCTTTTTTCGTCCCTCATTGGGACCCCCTTTTGATTTCCTGTTGAACCTTTGCAGTTGCCAGACCGCAAGGTGTTTTAACAAATCAAAAGGGGTTTTTATATACGGCCCAAAGCTGAAAGCTTTACGGAACCCCCAGCCTAGCTGGGGGTTTTCTGGATACAAAAAAATGCCCGCAGTCATCGCGGGCATCAGAAAGACGGGACGTCAGATTATTCCGCGGCAGGATATTTTTCTGCCGTTTCTTTGATCAGCTGCTGTAATTCACCACGCTGATACATTTCAATGATGATATCGCATCCCCCCACCAGTTCACCGTCTACCCATAATTGCGGAAAAGTTGGCCAGTTAGCGTATTTCGGCAGTTCTGCGCGAATATCCGGGTTTTGCAGGATATCGACATAAGCAAAACGCTGACCACACGCAGAAAGTGCCTGTACTGCCTGGGCTGAAAAACCACAACTTGGCAGCTTAGGTGAACCTTTCATATACAGAAGAATAGGGTTTTCTGAAATCTGAGTCTGAATTTTTTCTAACGTGCTCATCATACTTCCTTTGCAACAAAACGACATGTCTGCCTATTGTAAGCGATAACGGCGAATTAATAAAAACGACATTTCATGATGACAACCGTTAAACGGTCATCTCAGCACAACACGTCAAATGACCGTTTTGTGACAACAATCACATCACAAGAGGCTGGATTCGGTAAAACTGACGCGTTAATTACCTGTTTTCGCTCAATTTTTCGTCAAAAAACTTCTCGTAACAGATTCAGAAAAAAAGACCTTAACATTTGATAAATATCTGGATTAGAATGCGTTTGGGGCTGGCTGAAAGGTCAGATGTTATTTTTTAATTATGTTCTCTTTTACCGGAACATTTAACCTGTAACCTGACAACTATGCGTTTACTTATCACGCTTTTTATTCTTGCTGTTGCACAGCTGTTTTTTAACGTCGCGGAAGCCGCGCCACGTTCTGCTATTAATGTCTCTCATCACAAAGCGACAAGGAAAAATGTCACCGAAGATATGCGCAGAAAGCGCAGACCGGTGAAAGCCACCAGTTCACGGCATAAAACACGTCAGCCCCTAAGCCACCGTGTAAAAGCCTTAGCCAGCCACCGTAAGTTAAAAGAACGACCTTCCCGCGAAGAAAAACACCGCACCCCGGAGCATCATCGTACTGAAAAGAAAATTTACGGACATCATCGCCCCCTTGCCCGTAAATCGACCGCTCGCCCGTCAGAGAAACTGACCGCGATACGTATGAGCAGTACACACCGTCAGCGTTACCAGAAAGCCCGAAAAATCGCGATGATTAAGCTGATGGACCAATTAGGGAAACCGTACCAATGGGGAGGTTCTTCGCCCTACACCGGTTTTGATTGCAGCGGGCTTGTCTACTACGCCTATAAAGATCTGGTGAATTACAGAATTCCGCGCACCGCTAACGAAATGTTCCACCTGCGTGATGCCGCACCGGTTAAACGTAATCAGCTGGAAAAAGGTGACCTGGTCTTCTTCCATATTCATGGCCGTGAAAAAGCTGACCATGTGGGAGTCTACCTGGGTGACGGGAAATTTATTCAGTCCCCCCGCACCGGCAAAGATATTCAAATCAGTGCCCTGAGCAACGAATACTGGCAGAGCCACTACATCGGTGCCCGCCGGGTAATGACCCCGAGTACCGTTCGTTAAGAGAGTACAGGCTACTGCCCCTTCCCGGGCCGAAAGCATAAAAAAGCCTGAACAGTGTTCAGGCTTTTTTATTATCTGTTGCGGGACAGCACTGCACTCCCGCAAGCCGGGAGACCCCGGTTAATGCAGAATTGCTGTAAAACTGAATGCAGAAATCATCAATAAAGCAACAATCGTGGTGGTCAGTGCCAGTTTAAGATCAGTATCAATGCGTCCCCCTTCTCATAAGCACAATAACTGTATGGATATTATTATAATTACCACACTGTTGCGCAAAAATCTCGTTTTATTGTCCTGACCTTGCTAGAATTGCCGCCCTTCGTTGCGCAACGATGATGCGTGCTGAAATTTCAAGCGCTATTATCGTCCCGTCACAGGTAAATCGTCCCCCCTACACTACGAACGATTGCCGGAGTCAGGGTAAACGCAAACGATTAACTCAGCCAGCACAGAATAATGATAAACCCGGAGTAAGAATTGAATGGCAACTATTAAAGACGTGGCGAAGCGAGCAGGGGTTTCCACCACCACTGTTTCACATGTCATTAATCAGACCCGCTTTGTTGCGGAAGACACCTGTAAGGCCGTCCGGGAGGCAATTAATGAATTGCATTATTCCCCGAGTGCCGTCGCCAGAAGTCTGAAAGTGAATAACACCCGGACCATAGGATTGCTGTCGACCTCTCTGGAAGCTCCTTATTTTGCAGAGATCATCGAAGTTATCGAAAAGAAATGCTTTGAGCACGGTTATACCCTGATCCTCGGCAATGCCGATAATGATCTGAAAAAACAGCGTGCCTATCTGTCGATGATGGCACAAAAGCGTGTCGATGGTCTGCTGGTTATGTGTGCAGAATACCCACAGGATCTGCTGGATATGCTGGAACAGAACCGTAATATTCCGATGGTCGTTATGGACTGGGGAGTTTCCCGTGGGGACTTTACCGACACCATCCTGGATAATGCCTTCCGGGGCGGATATATGGCCGGACGCTACCTGATAGAACGTGGCCATCGTGATATCGGCTGTATCCCGGGCCAGATGGAACGCAACACCGGCGGCGGACGCCTGTCAGGCTTTTTGAAAGCGTTACAGGAAGCCGGTATCACCCTGCGTGATGAATGGCTGGTACAGGGTGATTTCGAACCGGAGTCCGGCTATCAGGCGATGCAGCAGTTGCTTTCGCAACCGCAACTGCCTACCGCCGTGTTCTGCGGTGGCGATATTATGGCTATGGGTGCCATTTGTGCGGCTGACGAACAGGGATTACGCGTACCGCAGGATATATCAGTGATCGGCTATGACAACGTACGTAATTCACGTTACTTCAGCCCGGCGCTGACCACTATTCACCAGCCTAAACGTGAACTGGGTGAAAAAGCCCTGGAAATGTTGCTGGATCGTATCGTCAATAAACGCGATGAACCCCAAACCATTGAGGTGAACCCGCGACTGATTGAACGTCGCTCGGTGATTGATGGTCCTTTTGTCGATTATCGTCGTTAAGCACACCTTTTATTCCCTCAGCCATTCCTGGTTCAGTGTGTCGGTATCCCCGAGGTAGTCCAGAATCCACCGCAGGGCCGGTGAACTCCGCTCCCCGGCCCAACTGACACAACAGGGGCTTTCCGGAAACGGTGCAGGTAACTGTAATTCCCTGACTTCCCCCCGGGATAGCAGTGGCCTGGCCAGGTGGCCAGGTACCATGGCTACACATAACCCGGCCCTCACGCAGTCGAGCCCGGTCTGCCAGTCCGGCACCGGCATACGCCGCTGGTTATCCAGCGACCAGGTGATACGTCGTGGCAATGCCCGGGAGGTATCTTCCAGCATCAGTGAGGGCCAGGCACGTAACCTCTCCTCTCCCGGCGGGCCGCCGTTAGCCAGAGGGTGGTCGGCACTGACAATGCACCGCCAGTTCAGGTGGCCCATATCACGGAAATCAAAACGCCCGGTCACCGGCACGGCCCGGGTTGCACCGATAGCCATGTCCACCCTGCCATCAGCCAGCGCATCCCATACCCCGTTAAAGACTTCTTCACTGATGTGCAGTTCGATATCAGAGAAATGACGATAAAAATCGGTCACCAGTTGCTGCATACGTTGTCGTTTAACAATCCTGTCCACGGCAATGCTTACCTGCCCCCGCCAGCCATTCGCCAGTTGCTGACATTGCCGACGGGTGGATTGCATTTTTTTGATAACCCCGCGGCTTTCACGGACAAAATGTTCACCTGCCGGAGTGAGAACGACGTCCCGGTGCTGACGCTCAAATAAAGGCACCGCCAGCCACTCCTCAAGCTGCCTGACCGTATAACTGATCGCCGAAGGCACGCGATGAAGCTCTCTGGCCGCTGCACTGAAGCTGCCATTCCTTGATACCGCATCGACGACTTCGAGTGCATATTCAGACCACATAATGACCTTTCAAATTTTTTAAACGTTAATCTCAAATATTACCGATTCACAACAAGCAATGCACCCTTTTACACTTTGCGCGAAATTTTTATCAGAGGAGATGTCATGAGGCATCCGGTGTTGTTTTTAATTTATCTGGCCTTACTCAGTATGCTGGGCTTTCTGGCTACGGATATGTATTTACCTGCCTTTGGTGCAATGAAACAGGACCTGGGCACCAGCGCCGGGGTGATCAGCGCCAGCCTGAGCCTGTTTCTGGCCGGTTTTGCCTGCGGTCAGTTGCTGTGGGGCCCCCTGTCTGATGTGACAGGACGGAAACCGGTATTACTGTGCGGGCTGGGAATTTTCGCGGCCAGTTGCCTGGCCATGCTATGGGTGACATCTCCGGTGATGTTACTGGCCCTGCGTTTTATCCAGGCCATCGGTGTCTGTGCCGCCGCCGTCAGTTGGCAGTCACTGGTGCTGGACCATTATCCGGCTTCACGTAGTCAGAAGATTTTTGCCACCATCATGCCCCTGGTCGCACTGTCACCGGCACTGGCCCCGTTGCTGGGCTCCTGGCTGCTGGCACATTATCACTGGCGTTCGGTTTTTCTGGTGCTAACGTTGATCACCGTCGCTTTAATGGCTTCAACCCTGTTTGTGCCGGCAGCCTCACGCACCTCCGTCACCCCCCCGGGCAAAACGACGGATAAAGTCAGGTTTACCGGGCTGCTGGCTGATCGCGTCTATCGCGGCAATGTGCTGATTTACTCAGCCTGCTCTGCCAGTTTTTTCGCCTGGCTGACTGGCTCTCCTTTTATTTTGTCCGGACTGGGCTTAACACCGGCGGATATCGGGCTGAGTTATATTCCGCAGACTGTGACATTTCTGATTGGCGGGTTCGGCTGCCGGTTACTGATGAACCATTTCAGCGCATCACGCCTGCTTCCCTGGCTACTGGCGCTGTATACCGTCAGCATTATTGGCACCATGCTCGCCGCATACTCCGGCCAGGCTTCGTTACTTTCATTGCTTTTACCCTTCTGCGGCATGGCAATGGCGAACGGTGCTATTTATCCGGTTGTGGTCTCGGCGGCTCTGCAGCAATTCCCTTCCGCCAGCGGTAAGGCCGCGGCGCTGCAGAATACCTTACAACTGGGCCTTTGCTTTTTGTTCAGTCTGGTGGTCTCCGGCCATCCTGAGCAACCGCTGATCACCACAGTCACCGCCATGGGAGTGACCGTCCTGCTGGCACTGGCGGGCTACCGCCAGCAAAAACACGCCTGACTCCGCCCTTTTCACCCCGTTCTCCCGCTGCTAAGGATAAAATTTATTTCATCCTTAGCAGACTAATTGCCGATCATTGAACATTGCGCTTGCAAGGCATATAATCACCCCGGTGACAAAATATAAAAATAAGTCACTATATTTATAATAAAATTTAATGTGCTTAAATGGCATATGCGCATTTTTCGATAGTTACACTATCCTCTGCTTAGTCTTTAATTATAAATACACGTTTTTGTGAGTTTACTCACGGACCAGTGAAAGTTGTCTATTCTTTCTTCAGGTTCAAACAGAACAGGTGATAATAAGCGTATGAGTTCATCATGTGTAGCAGAAGTGGGCCTCAAGGAAAGTCATTGGTATCGTATCGCTACTGAAATGCTGGCGATGGCAGATATCAGTATCAACGGTGACCGGCCCTGGGATATCCGGGTAAAAAACCCTGACTTTTTTAAGCGGGTTTTACAGGAAGGTTCGCTAGGGTTAGGCGAAAGCTATATGGATGGCTGGTGGGAGTGTGAAAGACTGGACCAGTTCTTTTACCGGGTATTAAAAAACAAACTCGATAAACAATTACCCCATCATTTTAAAGACACCCTGCGCATCGCTACTGCCCGTCTTAAAAACCTTCAGTCTAAAAAACGTGCCTGGATCGTCGGTAAAGAACACTACGATCTGGGTAATGATTTATTCAGTCTGATGCTCGACCCGTATATGCAATATTCCTGTGGTTACTGGAAAGACGCAACCACCCTGGAGGCTGCGCAGGAAGCGAAGCTGGATATGATCTGCCGTAAACTGGAACTTAAACCCGGAATGACCTTGCTGGATATCGGGTGTGGCTGGGGAGGATTATCTGAGTTTGCAGCCCGTCATTACGGCGTCAGTGTCCACGGTGTCACTATTTCAGCAGAACAGCAGAAAATGGCCCAGGAACGCTGTAAAGACCTGGATGTCACTATCCTGCTTCAGGATTATCGCGACCTGAACCTTTCTTTTGATCGTATTGTTTCGGTCGGTATGTTTGAGCACGTGGGTCCGAAAAACTATGCCACCTATTTTGATGTCGTAGCCCGTAACCTGAAACCGGACGGACTGTTCTTACTGCATACCATTGGCTCAAACCATACTGACCTGAACGTTGACCCGTGGATTGATAAATATATCTTCCCGAATGGTTGTCTGCCTTCGGTGATGCATATTGCACAGACCAGCGAACCTCATTTCGTGATGGAAGACTGGCATAACTTCGGCGTGGATTATGACACCACTCTGATGGCCTGGTACGAGCGTTTTCTGGAAAGCTGGCCACAGCTGGAAAGTAATTATGACGAGCGTTTCAAACGGATGTTCACCTATTATCTGAACGCCTGTGCGGGGGCTTTCCGCTCACGTGATATTCAGTTATGGCAGGTAGTGTTCAGCCGCGGTATTGATGGCGGTTTACGCGTCGCACGGTGATCTGCGTGTGAGGCAAAGAAAAATGCAGCCCATGTGGCTGCATTTTTTTTAGCTTAATGGTGAGGCTTTGGCTGCCAGAACACGTTCGACGGTATCCACAATGGCCTGGGTATTCGGGTCAATTTCAATGTTTACGCAACTGCCGATTTTTTTAACCCCCAGCAGGGTGCGCTGCAGTGTCTCCGGGATCAGGTGCACACAAAACTTATTCGCGCGGACATCCCCGATAGTCAGACTGCAACCATCAATACCGATAAAACCTTTATGCAAAACGTATTTGCTGAGGGAAGGATCCTGCAGTTTAAACCAGACTTCTTTATTGTTTTCCGAACTGATGATTTTAACGATCTCTGCGGTCGTCATGATATGACCGGACATCAGATGTCCGCCAATCTCATCTGAAAACTTTGCGGCCCGTTCAATATTGACCAGGCTGCCGACTGTCACGTCATTAAGGTTAGTGACACGCAACGTCTCTTTGATCAGGTCAAAACTGACCCGGTCTCCGTCAATCGCTGTCACTGTCAGACAGCATCCGTTATGCGCCACCGACGCTCCCGTTTCCAGACCCTCTAACCATTGCGGCGGAAATCTGAGTGTATGGGTGCGGAACAGAGGTTTCTCTTCCACGGCAACGACTTCTGCCATCCCCTGAACAATACCGGTAAACATATGAACTCTCCCTTACAATTTTGTTCAGAGTACCACAGAGGTTTCCTGCTGTTTATTCGTAAATGCGGCGTTAGCGTTATCCGCGTCTCTGTTTCTCCGGTTGCTAAGTTTCCAGACACCGTTACACTAAGCAACGAAAAGGATGTTCTCCTCCATTGCTTCAATTCTTAAACAGGTGTATTCGTGCAGAAGTATTTTACAGAAGCGCGCCAGTTGCTGGGGCTCGCGATCCCCGTGATCCTGGCTCAGGTCGCACAAACCTCAATGGGGTTTGTGGATACTATTATGGCCGGTTCGGTCAGTGCCACCGATATGGCAGCCGTCGCCATCGGTACCTCCATCTGGCTACCGGTCATCCTCTTTGGACAGGGATTACTGCTGGCACTGACACCGACGGTTGCTCATCTCAACGGGTCCGGACGACGCAATAAAATTATCTTTCAGGTACATCAGGCTATCTGGCTGGCCATTTTCCTGTCAATACTGACCATGATTATTCTGTGGAATGCCGGTTTACTGCTTCGTCATATGTCCGATATGGATCCACTCCTGGCCGATAAAGCGGCCCGCTATCTGCATGCATTAATGTGGGGAGCCCCGGGGTATCTGTTATTTCAGGTCTTACGCAATCAGTGTGAAGGACTTTCCCGAACTAAACCCGGTATGGTGCTCGGTTTCATCGGGCTGCTGTTTAATATTCCGCTGAACTATATCTTTATTTACGGTCACTTCGGTATGCCGGCACTGGGAGGCGTGGGATGCGGAGTCGCGACGGCGTCAGTCTACTGGGTAATGTTTCTGGTCATGCGATTCTGGGTAAAACGCATGCCTGCCCTGAAAGATGTTAATCATCTTGACGTTCGTTCCGCTCCGGACCGCAAAATTCTGATGCGTCTGTTCTGGTTAGGATTACCCGTCGCGCTGGCACTGTTCTTTGAAGTGACACTATTTGCCGTGGTGGCTTTACTGGTCTCCCCGCTGGGGATCGTTGATGTGGCGGGTCACCAGATAGCGCTCAACTTCAGCTCACTGATGTTTGTCTTGCCGATGTCAATGGGCGTCGCGGCGACTATCCGTGTCGGTTACCGGCTGGGCCAGGGAGATGCGGCGCAAGCAAAGGTTGCCGCCTGGACGGCTCAGGGAGTAGGAATAGGTCTGGCCTGTATCACCGCGTTTTTTACCATCGTTTTCCGCCACAAAATTGCGCTGTTATATAATGATGACCCGCAGGTGGTGTTGCTCGCCGCACATCTGATGTTACTGGCAGGGATCTATCAGTTTTCCGACAGTGTACAGGTGATCGGTAGCGGTATCCTGCGGGGCTACAAAGATACCCGCTCCATCTTTTTTATTACGCTGGTGGCCTACTGGGTTCTGGGCTTGCCTGGCGGGTACCTGCTCGCACTGACGGATGTGTTCGTCCCCCGGATGGGGCCGGCAGGTTTCTGGTGTGGCTTTATTATCGGTCTGACCGCGGCGGCCATCATGATGATCTGGCGGATAATCCGGGTACAGCGTTTACCGGCCTCGGTTATCCTGCATCGCTCGGCTAAATAATTACCTCCGGGGCTATTTCTTACTCCCCGGATGCTTAAAAATAGCCCGTATAGCACAGTTGCTGCACAGTCAGTATTAAAAATAAGTTTTTCCTCTTGCCAGCGACCACGAGTGCCGCTAATATTCGTCCCCGCTGTCAGGCAGATTGATAGCAAAAGCGTTCTTAGCTCAGTTGGTTAGAGCACCACCTTGACATGGTGGGGGTCGGTGGTTCGAGTCCACTAGAACGCACCAGTGCGTCCGTAGCTCAGTTGGTTAGAGCACCACCTTGACATGGTGGGGGTCGGTGGTTCGAGTCCACTCGGACGCACCATTCTTTATTCTGCATTCATATTTGCGTCCGTAGCTCAGTTGGTTAGAGCACCACCTTGACATGGTGGGGGTCGGTGGTTCGAGTCCACTCGGACGCACCATGAATTATCTCTTCTGTTTCTGATTTACATCACTATACCCCCGATATTCTCCCCGACGGCTTCACGTTTCTTTTACTCTGCGTTTTCCTGCATTATTCTCTTACTGTTTACCCGGAAAGCTTATGGAAGCCTCTGTATGCCGAAACGTCTGACCATAAAAGATATCGCCCGCCTGAGTGGTACCGGAAAATCCACGGTTTCCCGGGTGTTAAACCAGCAGGGAGATGTCCACCCGGAAACGCGCAAGCGTATCGAAGCGGTCATTAATGAATACCAGTTTACTCCGTCACGCCCGGCACGCTCCATGCGGGTGAAAGAGAGCCGGGTGATTGGGATCATTATGGCAAGGCTGGACTCTGCCGCGGAGAATCAGGCGGTCAGCGCCATGTTGCCCCTGCTCTATCGTCATGGCTATGATGTTCTTATCCTGGAAAGTCGCTTCAGTACCGATAAAGTCACTGAGCATTTAACGGTGCTGAAACAGCGTGAAGTCGATGGTGCCATCCTGTTCAGTTTTACGGGACTGACAGCCGGAATGATCGCTGGCTGGGAACCCCATATGGTACTGATGGTGCATCCGTGCGACGGATTTTCATCTGTCTGCTATGACGATGCCGGGGCCGTTCAGATGCTCGCTGATCACCTTTTTCAGCAAGGCCATCGCCGGATAAGTTATCTGGGGGTTAATCAGAGCGACAAAACCACCGGCGAAGACCGCTATCTTGCTTATCTTACGGCGTGTAAAAGACTTTCGTTAACCCCGCACGCCTCTCTGGGAACACTGGAATATCACAGTGGTTACACCCTTGCCGGAGAGGTCTGCGGCGAAGGTATCACCGCCGTTATCTGTGCAACAGACTCCCTGGCGTTGGGGGTTTATAAATATCTTGGTGAACACCCGGCACAACAGATCACCGTCGCCGCTATCGGTAATACGCCCTTATTAGGGTTCCTTTTCCCCGCGGTGATCACACTGGAGTTTGGCTATGCCAATGCCGGTGAACTGGCTGCCAGACAACTGCTTGCGCACCTCTCACATTCCGCCCCTGCCCGCACTTACCTGCTGAACGGTCAACTGAATACTGAGATTGCCGGTTAACGGCAATTTATTTTGTGATCATACCTCCATTTCCGGGAACGTTCCCGACACAGTCACTGGCAAATTGATTATGCTCTGTTCCGGGATGAGTTATACCCCCTCACGTGTGACTTTCAGGGACAACCCCAAGGACTTCCCATGAAAAAAACAGATAAGCAGGTTATTGATAATCTTATTAAATATCTCGGCGGCAGAGAGAATATCGTTAGCGTAACGCACTGTATTACCCGCCTGAGGCTGGTGTTGGGTGATACCCGGCTGGCCAGTGTTACCGGCCTGGAAAACCTGCCGATGGTCAAAGGCTGCTTCACCAATGCGGGACAGTTCCAGGTCGTTATTGGCCCGGACGTCGGCGATTACTACCAGGCATTGATTACCACCCTCGGACGGCAGGGTGACGACCGGGAAAGCCAGCGTGAAGCCGCGCGTAATAATATGTCTTTCGGCGAAAAAGCCCTTTCTCATATCGCCGATATTTTTTTCCCGCTGTTACCCGCGCTGATAAGCGGCGGGCTGATCCTCGGGTTTCGGAATGTCATTGGTGATATTCCTTTCGGTGACGGCAAAACACTGGCGCAGACTTCTGTTGTCTGGCAGACGCTGTATGACCTGCTTTGGTTACCCGGGGAGGCCATTTTTATGTTCTTACCGGTCGCCGTCTGCTGGTCTGCCGTCGTCAAAATGGGCGGGACACCGGTGCTCGGTATCGTACTGGGAATTACTCTGGTGTCACCGCAACTGATGAATGCTTATCAGCTGGGGCAACAATTGCCTGAAATCTGGGATTTCGGCTGGTTTTCAGTACAAAAAATCGGTTATCAGGCGCAGGTCATTCCCTCCGTACTTGCCGGTATGGCGTTGGCACTGATAGAGCGTCAGTTGCGGAAAATCGTCCCGGCAGCCCTGAATATGGTGATCATTCCGGTCGTTTCTCTGCTGATCGCCATTCCTCTGGCCCACGGTCTTATCGGTCCCTTCGGCCGTATGCTGGGAGATGGCGTTGCCTGGGTCGTAAGCCTGGTGATGACCGGCAGCTTTGCGCCGATTGGCTCGGCCATTTTCGGCTTCCTGTATGCCCCGCTGGTGATCACAGGTATCCATCAGACCACTCTGGCCATTGATATGCAGATGATCCAGAAACTGGGCGGCACCCCGGTCTGGCCACTGATCGCATTATCTAACATTGCTCAGGCTTCTGCGGTACTGGCCATCATTCTGATCCGCCGGACACCGAAAGAACGGGGTATTGCCATCCCTGCCGCGGTTGCCGCTTATCTCGGAGTGACTGAACCGGCGATGTACGGGGTAAATATCAAATACCGTTATCCGATGCTCTGCGCCATGATCGGCTCGGCCCTCGCCAGCCTGCTGTGCGGCCTTAATCATGTACTGGCTAATGGTATTGGTGTGGGCGGGCTGCCAGGCATCCTCTCTGTAAAACCTGAGTTCTGGCCGGTGTATTCCGTGGCCATCCTGATAGCCATCATCGTACCCCTGGTACTGACCCTGATGCTGGCCCGCTATTTTGCCCGTAAAGAACTCGCTGCCCGCACTGCTGTCGCGACATCAGTGACTGAATGAAATTGACTACCGAAGGTTGCCGGAATGGAAAAGACATGGACGCAGGACAAGGTTGTTTATCAGATTTACCCGAAGAGTTTTCAGGATACCACCGGTAAAGGTACCGGTGATCTGCAGGGCATTATTTCCCATCTGGATTATTTGCATTTTCTGGGCGTAGATATCCTGTGGCTGACGCCAGTTTACCCTTCCCCGCAGGTAGACAATGGCTATGATGTGGCTGATTACTGTGCCATTGACCCGCGCTACGGCACTCTGGATGACTTTGACCAACTGGTCGCTGAAGCACATCAGCGTAACCTGAAGATAATGATGGATATGGTGTTTAACCATACTTCCACACAACATCCGTGGTTTATCCAGGCCTGTGACCCGCACAGCCCCTATCATCCTTACTATATCTGGCGGGATTCCCCGCCGGATATTCCTCCGACAAACTGGCAGTCGAAATTCGGCGGCCCGGCCTGGCAATGGCAACCGGAATGCGGGCAACACTATCTGCATTTATTCAGTAAGGAACAGGCTGATCTTAACTGGGAACACCCGCCGGTCCGTGAAGCCCTGAAAGATGTCTGCCGGTTCTGGGCAGCCAGAGGGGTGGATGCCCTGCGGCTGGATGTCGTTAACTTAATCTCCAAACCGGAACAGTTCAGGGATGACCCGGACGGTGACGGACGACGTTTTTATACTGACGGGCCGCGGGTCCATGAATTTTTACAGGAAATGAACCGTGATGTTTTCCGCCCGTTAAACCTGATCACTGTCGGTGAAATGTCATCCACCAGCCTGCAGCACTGCCAGCAATATGCTTCCTGTGACAATACTGAGCTTTCGATGGTATTTAATTTCCACCACCTCAAAATCGATTATGCTGACGGCGATAAATGGACGCGTATGGCTCCTGATGTTATTGCGCTCAAAAAGATTTTCGCCCTTTGGCAATCGGGGATGCATCAGCGCGCCAACGGGGCCCTTTTCTGGTGTAATCATGATCAACCCCGCGTGGTGTCAAGGTTGGGATGTGAGGGGAAACATCGTGAAATTTCTGCGAAAATGCTGGCGATGGTGCTTTATGGTATGCAGGGAACCCCTTACCTTTATCAGGGGGAAGAGATTGGCATGACCAATGCCGGGTTCACCGATCTTGGGCAATACCGGGATGTGGAGAGCCTTAATATCGCCAGGATACTCAATCGCCAGGGACATAGCATGGCCGATATCCTCGCCATCCTTGGCGCGAAGTCCCGCGATAATAGCCGCACGCCAATGCAATGGGATGACACTAAACATGCCGGTTTTACGACGGGTACCCCATGGCTGGACTGTAACGTGAATCACCGGCAGATCAATGTTATGTCTGCACTGAGAGACCCGCACTCCGTACTGTATTGTTATCGTTCACTTATCCGTTTACGTAAACAACTTACCCTCCTGCAGTACGGGGACTACCATGACCTTTCTCCGGATCGTCCGGACATCTGGTGCTATCGCCGTTGCTGGCAAGGGCAAATGCTGCTGGTGGTGGCGAACCTCACTGACAATCCGTGCGACTGGCAGCCTCCCGGCGTTGAACAGGAAGGCACTTACACTCTGATTATCAGTAATATGCCGGATACCCCCCGGGTGCCCCGCCCCGGTCAGTTAAGCCCCTACCAGGCGGCCTGGTGGCTGTTTACCCCGGCCCCGTCTCCCGCCCCCTGAGAGGATAACCACCCCCGCGGGCTGAGCGGGATCAGGCCCGCGATACTACGGCATGATGCTGTACATCAACAGGAGATCCATTATGACTACTCAAGGAAGAGTCGCAGCAACACTGACGTTGCTGGCTGTCGTCTCTGCACCCTCCGCCTATGCACTCGACTTCCACGGATATGCCCGTTCCGGTATTGGCTGGAGCACCCGCGGCGGGGAGCAGCAGTGCTCTGCTGTGACCGGCGGCGGAAGCAAATACCGTCTGGGCAATGAATGTGAAACCTACGCCGAACTGAAACTGGGCCAGCAGGTATGGCAACAAGGAGCATCCGGCTTCTATTTTGATACTAATCTGGCATATGCCGTCTCTCAGCAGGCTGATTTTGAAGCGGTTTCTCCGGCGTTACGCGAAGTAAATATTCAGGGGGATAATCTTATCGCTGCATTACCGGGGGCAAAACTCTGGGCCGGGAAACGATTTTATCAGCGCCATGATGTGCATATGATCGATTTCTACTATTGGGATATTTCAGGCCCCGGTGCCGGGCTTGAAAATATTACTACAGACTGGGGGAAAGTCTCTCTCGCCGCCACCCGTAACAGTGAAGCCGGTGGTGCTCAGGGGTATATCGATAATGAACATAAGGTCAAAGAGGCTATTACGGATACCTTTGACCTTCGTTTAGCCGGTATCACTCTTGGCAAGGCGGGCACACTGGAACTGGGTGTGGATTACGGGCGCGCCAGCGCCAGTGACGGGTATCACTTGTCCCCGACCGCCAGTAAACAGGGATGGATGGCGACCGTTGAACACACTCTGGAAACCGGGGAAGGCTACAATAAGCTGGTGTTGCAATACGCAACCGATGCAATGACGTCATTAAGAAATGGCCGTGGAGAAGGTGCTTCGGCAGAGAATAATGGCCGGATGGTACGGATAATCGACCACGGGGCTTATGATCTGCAGGGGGCATGGCGCATGATGTATGTCGCTATGCTGCAGGATGTCCGGCGGGATAACGGTAACGGATCACGCTGGTTTACCGCCGGTATTCGCCCGATGTATCAGTGGACTCCGGTAATGAGCACCCTGTTTGAGGCCGGCTATGATCAGGTTAAATCCCAGCGTACCGGGCAGCAAAATCATCAGGTGAAACTTACCCTGGCTCAGCAGTGGCAGGCAGGAAGCAGCATCTGGTCACGCCCGGCACTCCGGTTTTATGCGACCTATGCCAACTGGCGTGAAAAATGGGGATATGCATCCACTACCCTGCCCGGATTTGTCAGCGGCCTCGCCTACAGCGATAACGATGCTCATAAATTCAGTCGCGGCAGCAACGACGAAATCAGTGTCGGAGCACAGATGGAAATCTGGTGGTAGCCTCTGCCCGGTGAGGAGCCGGGCGGCAGAAAAGAGACCGGCTTTCGCCGCTGAAAGCCGGTGTCATCCGGCGGTTTACTGTCGTTTTCGGCTCCTGTCAGGAAAATGCAGGCAGTCAGGTCAGAAGTTGTGCAAACACGATTATCTGTTGCGCAATATCATTATTTTGCCGGTACGTCATGACCGTAAACCGAATTATGTTTGGTTTCCGTTCACTTAGTGACTATACTGACCCTGTTGTCCACTTGAACGGTTTCCGCGAATAACGTGATAAGAATCCTGACTGACAGAGTTTGCGCAACATACCTATCCGGCCTTTATACGCGTCGTCAGGCTTTCGACGTCCAAGATGGCCCTTGCCTTTCTTATCTTCGTTATCGCTCCGGTAACGCATTATTATCTAAGTTACAAAATTATCTGAATCACAAATTTCCGCCATCGGCAGATACTTCCGGTGGTTCGTGTTTCCTAAATTCATTACAACTTGTAGATAACCCGTCATGAAAAAAACCAAAATCGTCTGTACTATCGGTCCAAAAACTGAATCCGAAGAGATGCTGAAAAGCCTGCTTGATGCAGGTATGAATGTTATGCGTCTCAATTTTTCTCATGGTGATTATGCCGAGCATGGCCAGCGTATTGCGAATCTGCGCTCAGTGGTGGGTAAAACCCGTCATAACGCCGCTATTCTGCTGGATACCAAAGGCCCTGAAATCCGTACGATGAAGCTTGAAGGCGGAAACGATGTTTCACTGCAGGCGGGACAGACGTTCACCTTTACGACTGACCAGTCAGTTATCGGTAACAATCAGCAGGTCGCTGTGACTTACCAGGGGTTTGCCGCTGATCTGGCTATCGGTAATACCGTGCTGGTTGATGACGGTCTTCTGGGAATGGAAGTGGTTGAAGTGACGGAAAACACCGTTGTCTGCAAAGTTCTGAACAACGGCGACCTTGGCGAGAACAAAGGGGTTAACCTGCCAGGCGTTTCCATCCAGTTACCGGCATTGGCGGAAAAAGATAAACGTGACCTGATCTTTGGTTGCGAACAGGGCGTCGATTTTGTCGCAGCCTCTTTTATCCGTAAGCGTTCGGATGTTCTTGAAATCCGCGAGCACCTGAAACAGCACGGCGGCGAAAACATCCAGATTATTTCCAAAATTGAAAATCAGGAAGGCCTGAATAATTTCGACGAAATTCTGGAAGCATCCGACGGTATCATGGTTGCCCGTGGTGACCTCGGCGTTGAAATCCCCGTAGAAGAAGTTATCTTCGCTCAGAAGATGATGATCAAAAAATGTAACAAGGCCCGTAAACTGGTGATCACCGCGACCCAGATGCTGGACTCAATGATCAAGAACCCGCGCCCTACCCGTGCAGAAGCCGGTGATGTCGCCAACGCCATCATTGACGGTACCGATGCGGTAATGCTGTCAGGTGAGAGTGCGAAAGGGAAATATCCTCTGGAAGCCGTCACCATTATGGCCACCATCTGCGAACGTACTGACCGCGTCATGGGAAGCCGTATTGATGAACTGAAAGAAAGTCACAAATTACGTATTACCGAAGCGGTGTGCCGTGGCGCAGTCGATACGGCAGAAAAACTGCAATCATCGGTGATCATCGTCGCAACCCAGGGGGGTAAATCAGCGAAATCTATCCGTAAATACTTCCCGGGCGCGACCATTCTGGCATTAACCAACAATGAAACGACCGCACGCCAGTTGCTGGCAACTAAAGGCGTGGAAACACATCTGGTTGAGAAAATTAGTTCAACGGATGACTTCTATCGTATCGGTAAAGAGATTGCATTAAGCGCCGGTTATGCCCAAACCGGTGATGTGGTGGTAATGGTTTCCGGGGCTTTAGTCCCGAGCGGAACCACAAACACTGCATCAGTTCATGTTATTTAATCAATAACGTTAAAAAGGCACCTTCACCGGTGCCTTTTTTTATTCCTTTTTATTTTAAATGATAACCAAAAAAAATAAAAATCGACTAAAGACCCTATCTTAAATTAAGGTAAATCCGATTAAATTCCTGTATTTCTGTTAAAAACTTTATCAACGAATATTAATCGCTGTTTCTTTGAGCGAATAGGTTAATTTAAGCATCTTCTCATAAAAAATATATTCTCAACACAAAAAACTTTGTGTAATACTTACCGGGCTACATGGAGATTAACTCAATCTAGAGGGTAAAATAATGAATCGTACTAAACTGGTACTGGGCGCGGTAATTCTGGGTTCAACTCTGCTGGCTGGTTGTTCTAGCAACGCTAAAATCGACCAACTGTCAAGCGATGTTCAGACTCTGAACACCAAAGTTGACCAGCTGAGCAACGACGTGAACGCAGTGCGTTCTGACGTTCAGGCTGCTAAAGACGACGCAGCTCGCGCTAACCAGCGTCTGGATAACCAGGCTCACGCATACCGCAAGTAAGCGTTCTGGTAACGAAAATGGTGCCCCAAGGGCACCATTTTTTTTGTCTTTTCCTCAAGCCCTGTCCTGCACGGCTCTTTTTACTTCTCTTCATAATAACGCCCGGATTTCATACCCCCGCTAAACTCTCACCCGCTCACATTCGTGGTTAAGCGATCCCGGAAACGGCACTTTCTTCTCATCATTTTCGTTAATAAATACGATCCCCCTTGCCTTTACACGGCTATAAGCATGATAATGATTATCATTACTAACAAAGGAGCCGGATATGATCTCATTTTCAGGATGGCTGGAATTGCACCTTGAGGAATATTACCAGGCACTGAATGCCATGTGCACAGAGTTTCACCTCAGTAAATCCGCACTGAAACATCCAGACAGCTCACTGACAAAATTGCGGGAATTTAATGATCTCTGCCTGAGTATGGCCGACAGATGTCATCAGCAGGGAGATGATGAACGGTATATTGCTTTGTTACTGGAACTCCACCAGCAGCTGATCAGCGAAATGGCCAATGAACAACGCGAGGCAATGTTTCGTTTACAGGCGCTGCAACTGGCACGCGAGTCTCTGGGCCGGCTGAGTCATGTCCTGATGCAGGAAGGTGAATGGGAACAGTTTTGTGGCCTTCAGGAGCAGTTTTTCAGTTATGCAGAACAATTGCCCTGACCGGAGGCAGAGGAAGCCAGTGTTCCTCTGCCGTTGCCGTTATCAGCTGATGATATCCAGCAATGCCTGTAACGGATGACGTACCGCCTGCCCTTCGACACGTTTCACCTGGCTGCGGCAGGAATAACCGGTGGCCAGACAACGCTGAGGAGACCGTTTTTGCAGATTCGGTTGCCAGGACAGTGCATAGATCCCCAGCGAGTTATCCAGGTTTTTGGTTTCATGGCCATAAGTCCCGGCCATACCGCAACAACCGGCGTTAACTGTCTGCAGTTCAGCACCGAAACGACCGAATAGGATTTTCCAGCGAGCCGGGGACTGCGGCAATGCGGTACTTTCCGTACAGTGCGGGAACAGATACCAGGCCTCTCCGTGGGTTTGCTGCTCTGCCCTGTCAGAAGTCACACTATCGAGCCATTCGTGGGCAAGCAGCACGTTAAAGTTACCGCGTTTCTCCCCGAGGATCTGACGGTATTCGTCCCGGTAGCAGAGCACCAGTGCGGGGTCTGTACCGACCATCGGAATACCCAGTGTCGCTATATCATTCAGAATATCCGCGCTTTTCTGTGCGGTTCTGGCAAACCGTTGCAGGAAGCCTTTTACATGCTGAGCCTTACCGTTGGGTGTGAATGGCAGCAATACCGGTTTATAACCCAGTTTACCGATAAGCCGGATAAAGTCAGTGATCAGGCTGGCTTCGTAATAGCTGGTAAAAGGATCCTGCACCACCAGCACATACTCGCGGCGTTCGGCTTCTGTCATGCCGCGTAGGTCATCCACCGTCGTCGTCAGTGCCCGGTGTCCGGCCAGCTGATGTCTGAGGCCCGGCGACGACAGCGCCGGAAGGTCAGCCATACCGATATGTTTTTTACTTAACGCCTGAATGCGGGGATGCGTCAGAAAAAAGTTAAAAAACTGCGGGGCTTTTGCCATCAGGGGAGTATAGCTTTCCACAGAGGCAACCAGATGATCGCTAAGCGGGCGCAGATAGCGGCTATGATACAGTTGCAGAAAACGCGAACGAAACGACGGGACATCGATTTTAATCGGGCACTGTGTCGAACAGGCCTTACAGGCCAGGCACCCCGACATGGCTTCTTTCACTTCGTGAGAAAAATCATATTCACCCCGGGCGGCCTGGCGGGTATTTTTCAGCTTACTGATAAAACAGCGCAGGCTGAGGGAGTTCTGTGGCAGCGCACGTTCCAGTTGTTGTGGATCCACCCCCTGCTCTGCCAGTAAGCGTAACCATTCACGGGTCAGCGTTGCCCGCCCTTTGGGTGAGTGCAGCCGGTTACGGGTAATTTTCATCGACGGGCACATCGGGCTGTTAACATCAAAGTTAAAGCATAACCCGTTGCCATTACACTCCATAGCGCCGCGCCATTCCTCTCTGACCGAGACCGGGATTTGACGGTCAAAACTGCCCCGGGTCGGGCTTTCTATCGGCAGAAGTTGCGCATCGCTCCCCGCGGGGGTACAAATTTTACCGGGGTTAAGGCGGTTCTCCGGGTCGAAAGCCCCTTTAATGCGCCGCAATTCGCCGAATAACGCCGGGCCGAAGAAGTTTTCGGTGTAAGCGCCCCGATAGCCTTTTCCATGTTCTCCCCACAGTAATCCGCCATAGCTGGCCGTTAACGCCACGACCTGGTCGGAGATCTGCTTCATCAGCATTTCCTGCTGAGGGTCACACATATCCAGTGCCGGACGCACATGTAACACCCCCGCATCCACGTGACCGAACATCCCGTATTTCAGACCATGACTGTCCAGTAAGGTGCGAAAATCAGCGATGTAGTCAGCCAGATGCTCCGGCGGAACCGCGGTATCTTCCACAAACGGGATCGGCTTAGCATGCCCTTTCGCATTTCCCAGCAAACCTACCGCTTTTTTACGCATCGCATAGATCCGCTCAACTTCATCAAGCTGCGTGCATCGCTGATAGCCGATGATACCGCCTTCTCTGGCGGCCATCAGTTCATCCAGCCGGCGGCACAGGTCACTCACCTGTTTTTCCGCCAGTTCGCGGTCGTTCCCCGCAAATTCCACCAGATTCAGCCCCAGCATCGCTTCGCCCGGGATGTCGGTGATCAGTTCGCTGACCGAATGCCAGACAATATCTTCACGGGCCAGGTTCAGTACCGTCGAGTCTACGGTTTCCACGGACAGTGCTCTGGCCTGAACCAGAAACGGGGCATTCCGCAGAGCCGAGTCAAAGCTGTCATACTTAATGTTGACCAGCTGACGGACTTTCGGGATAGGCGTAATATTCAGCCGGGCCTCAGTAATAAAGGCCAGTGTTCCTTCAGAGCCGCACAGGATACGGGTCAGGTCGAACGTTTGCAGATCGTCACTGAGCACATGACGCATGTCATAACCGGTCAGAAAACGGTTAAGTTTCGGGAAATTATCTGTCACAAGCTGCCGGTTATCCCGACAGCTACTGAGCACCTGCTGATAGATATGCCCTTCCGTCGTCTTTTCGCCGGCAATCTGCTCTGCCAGACTGATCGGCATCGCACGGGTATCAATAATGTCCCCGTTGACCAGCACCGCCCGCAATCCCAGCACATGATCTGACGTTTTACCATACACCAGCGACCCCTGGCCGGAAGCATCGGTATTAATCATTCCCCCCAGTGTGGCACGGTTACTGGTGGATAATTCCGGCGCAAAGAAAAAACCATAAGGTTTCAGCCACTGGTTCAGCTGATCTTTCACCACTCCCGCTTCTACCCTGACCCAGCCTTCCTCACTATTGATTTCCAGGATCCGGTTCATATAACGGGACATATCGACAATCACACCGCGGTTAAGTGACTGGCCATTGGTACCGGTGCCGCCCCCTCGCGCAGTAAAGGTCAGGCCGGCGAACGCCTCACTATCAGCGATACGACTTAACAGCGCAACGTCAGCAACCGAACGGGGAAAAAGGATGGCATTGGGCAGACACTGATAGATACTGTTATCTATCGACATACTGAGCCGTGAGCCATAATCGGTGGCGATATCACCGGTAAAACCTTGTATCGTCAATGTTTCAATATAGGAAAGCACCTGCGGGCTGAGTCCCGGGGCCTGCTGAATCTTTGGGATCATGTGATAAAAACCAGGATGTCGTGTCATTTTAATTTTCAGGAATATTTTGTTTTACCACATTTTATGAGATGTCGCTTTTGTTACTGCATGAAAAAGTTTGCTTTTATTTACTGTCGTAATTGCCCGAAATACCGCATCATTATCGGGAACCCTCTCATTGGGTGAATTCAAAGAGGTAAAGAGGTGTTATGAAAGCACGGTCAGAAAACAGGGATCTCCCTCAGAAGCTATTTACACTGATGTTTTTTGTATTAATGATGGTCGCCTGTTTCTGGGTGGTTCAGCCATTTATCCTTGGCTTTGCCTGGGCCGGCATGGTCGTTATCGCGACCTGGGGACTGATGCTGCGTATACAAAAAATTCTCTGGGGCCGCCGTTCGCTGGCTGTTCTGGCAATGACACTGATTTTATTACTGGTGTTTATTATTCCGATCGCCCTGCTGATCAGCAGTGTGCTGGATAACAGCGGGCCGGTGATTGCCTGGTTATCCTCCGGCCATATTCAGATACCGAAACTCGAGTGGCTCAGCAATGTTCCGTATATCGGCAACAAACTGGCGCTGTACTATCAGAAAATGATCGCCGGCGGTGGCAGCGCATTAATCACCAGC
Organism: Tatumella sp. UCD-D_suzukii; assembly: GCF_000611875.2. Lineage (NCBI taxonomy): Bacteria > Pseudomonadati > Pseudomonadota > Gammaproteobacteria > Enterobacterales > Erwiniaceae > Tatumella > Tatumella sp. UCD-D_suzukii. The sequence continues at coordinate 235,308 of NZ_JFJX01000012.1, read as the reverse complement.
GTCCAGCCCTATATCGGTCGTACCACCAGCTTTTTTGTTGCTCAGGCAGGCCATTTTGGCCGGCTGATGGTGCATCTGACGCTGATGTTACTGTTCAGTATTCTGCTCTACTGGCGGGGTGAGCGCGTGGGCCAGGGAATACGGCATTTCGCTTACCGGCTGGCTTCACGCCGGGGTGACGCAGTGGTATTACTGGCAGGTCAGGCTATTCGTGCCGTTGCTCTGGGCGTCGTCGTGACCGCATTACTGCAGGGCGTCATCGGGGGCATTGGCTTAGCACTCTGCGGTATTCCTTATGCGACTATCCTGACCGTAGTCATGATCCTCTGTTGCCTGATCCAGCTCGGCCCATTGCTGGTGCTGATCCCTGCGATTATCTGGCTGTACTGGAGCGGAGACACAACCTGGGGGACGGTACTGCTGGTCTGGAGCTGTGTTGTCGGTACCATGGACAGTTTTGTTCGCCCGATGCTGATCCGGCTGGGAGCCGATTTACCGATGCTGATCATCCTTTCCGGGGTCATCGGCGGACTGGTAGCCTTCGGCATGATCGGCCTGTTTATTGGTCCGGTAGTACTCGCGGTCTCATACCGTCTGTTGTCGGTCTGGATGCATGAAGCGCCGGAGCCGCACGATAATCCGGATTTGGTGGTGGAAGAATTACTGGAAGATGCCCGTAAAACGGCAGAAGAAGAGCGTAATGCCCGTCAGGCACAGGCTCCTGTAAAATAATCATCACTGATCATTCTCCCCTGGCGACGTCAGGGGAGCTTTCCCTCCGTACTGCCCCGCCATCCCGAATGGGAAGATTCTTACAGATTCAATACAAATTTAACTTTACGATAACCCTTAGGATTTTGTTGCGGCATCTGAATGCCACCCCTCTATTGCTGTGTGTAGTCTTTGCCCTTCTCCGGACGGGCATTTTTTTATTCTGAATTCCGCGCTTTCTCTCCTGTTTTACATTGCCGTTGATTGTAATCACACACTATTCGTCTATTGTTGAGGCCATATCTTGCCGGCATTTTCCGGTAAGCAGCATGACTTCGAGACTATCATGAATAAAACCGATGAATTACGAACATCGCCGGTGGCACGCCTGGTCACTCCGGAACAACTGGCACGACAATATCCGGTTTCAGAGGATATCAGTGCCAATATTCTGGCCACCCGGCAACGTATCAGCCAGATACTGCAGCACCCTACCCCTCGTTTACTGGTGGTGATCGGCCCCTGTTCGCTGCATGACCCGCAATCTGCGTTCGACTATGCTCAGCGCCTGAATCTGCTCCGTGAGCGCTACCAGGGCCCGCTGGAAATTGTTATGAGGACCTATTTCGAAAAACCCCGTACTGTTACCGGCTGGAAAGGCCTGATCAATGACCCCTGGCTGGATGGCAGTTATCATATTAACGAAGGGCTGGCGATCGCCCGTAAATTACTGCTGGATATCAACGCATTAGGGATGCCGACGGCGACAGAGTTTCTGGACAGAGTGACCGGGCAGTTTATTGCCGATTTAATCAGCTGGGGGGCTATCGGCGCACGAACCACAGAAAGTCAGGTCCACCGGGAAATGGCTTCGGCGCTTTCCTGTCCTGTCGGCTTTAAGAACGGCACCGACGGCAATATTCGTATTGCTATCGATGCGATCCGTGCCGCACGGGCGAGTCACAGGTTTCTCTCCCCCGATAAACAGGGACAAATGACCATTTATCAGACGCGGGGTAATCCGGACGGACACATCATTTTGCGGGGTGGCCGGACGCCGAATTATTCCGCTGAGCATGTGGCCGAAAGCCGCAACTTACTGGAAGCATCCCGGTTACCCGCCCGGCTGGTGATCGATTTCAGTCATGGCAACTGCCTGAAACAGCATCAGCGGCAATTACAGGTGGCACAGGATGTGGCCCGGCAACTGCGTAATGGCGAAACCGCTATCGCCGGGGTGATGATTGAAAGTTTCCTTGAAGAGGGCCGCCAGGACATGACCCCGGGGCAGCCTCTGGTTTATGGTCAGTCCATCACCGACCCATGCCTCAGTTGGGGGGACACTGAGAAAGTCCTGGAAAACCTGGCGGAAGCTGTCTCCGCCCTCTGACAGTAACCGGAGGTCAGCTCGAACAGCTGATCTCCAGTGATTTCCCCCATTCCGGCGGCCGGTTAAACAGCGCCTGTTGTTCAGGCAACAACTGATACGGGTTTTGCAATGCGTTATGCAGGCCCGCCAGTTGCTCCGTGCCGCCTTTTTCTGTCTCGTCTATCACCTGTTGTGCCAGGTAATTTCTTAGCACCAGCGCCGGATTGGCTGCCTGCATCATCTCTCTGCGCTGCGCATCGCTGTACTGTTCGTCCAGCAGGCGCTTACGGTACTGACTGAACCAGTGATCGAAGGCCGCACGATCAATGAATTCATCCCTGAGCGGTGACTGGCTCTGTTGTTGTTCTGTCTCACTGAGCAAGCGGAATGTGCGCGTATAATCACTGCCTTCGGCTGCCATCAGCGCCAGCAGCCCGCTGAGCAGGTCATTGTCATCCTGCTGTGCCGTAAACAGCCCCAGTTTTCGCCGCATCTGTTGCCCCCAGACACTCATCAGCTCATCTTCATAAACCCCGAGTGCTTGCTTGAGTTGCGGCAGAGATAACAGGGGAGATAACGCATGGGCCAGCCGGTTAAGGTTCCATAACCCTGCGGAAGGCTGATTTTCGAAGCTGTATCGCCCCTGATAGTCACTATGATTGCAGATAAAGCCGGGGTTGTAATCGTCCATAAACCCGTACGGACCGTAATCCAGGGTCAGACCCAGCAGCGACATATTATCGGTATTCATCACTCCGTGAGAAAAACCAACACTCTGCCAGAGCGCTATCAGCCTGGCCGTGCGTTTCACCACATCGGTGAACCACAGCAGATAACGGTCCGGTGCATCTGTCAGCTCAGGCCAGTGATGGCGAATGGCATAATCGGCCAGCGCTCTGACCTGATCCGGTTGATTGCGGTAAAAGAAGTGTTCAAAGTGACCAAAACGCAGATGACTTTCGGCAATACGGACCAGCATTGCGCCCTGCTCGGTCTGCTCGCGCTGCACCGGCTCTTCACTCACCGCCAGGCTCAGTGCGCGGGTTGTCGGGATCCCCAGACCATGTAATGCCTCTGAGGCCAGAAACTCTCTGACCGTCGAACGCACCACCGCCCGCCCGTCGCCCATACGCGAATAAGGGGTCAGTCCGGCCCCTTTCAGATGCCAGTCATATTTCCGGCCATCCGGCAGTTGCTGCTCACCCAGTAACAAACCCCGCCCATCGCCCAACTGACCGGCCCATACGCCAAACTGATGACCACTGTAGACCTGAGCGAGCGGTGACATCCCGGACAGCACATCCCCCCCATAAAACACCGGGTGCCCTGTTCCGGCAAAGAGTTGTTCGTCGAGCTGTAACTCCCGACGTAAAGGCTGGTTGTGGTAGAGCAGACGCCCCTGTTTTAGCGGGGTTGGAGTCACCCGACGATAAAAATCAGGTAGCTCGTCGAACCAGGTATTCGTAAACTGCATAAGGACTCCGCAGGTGGGTACTGTGTCAGACAAGTATCTTATAAGAGGATAAGACGGCAGTGTAACCTGACTGAAGCGAGGATAACAGCCATCGCGCGGCCTTGCGGGCAGGATGCGTAAGGAGAATAACGGAAACGCACGAACAGATAACGGCTAAATGCGTCGGGCCTGCCAGAACACTTTTCGCCAGTAGACATTATTCAGTGAAGAGCGCATAACCCCCCGGCTGGTGGATGCATGAATGAACTGATTATTTTTGTCGTAAATACCCACATGCAAGCCGTCACCTCCCCAGCCGGTTTTAAAGAACACCAGGTCACCGGGCATCAGGTCACTTTTACGGATCCGGGTACCGATGTCACTCTGGCCACGGGTCGTTCGGGGTAAACGGATATCAAAACGGTCACGGAATGTCAGATAAACGAAACCGGAACAATCAACCCCCCGGCGGCTCAGACCACCAAAGCGGTACGGGGTACCCCGCCACTGAGATAACTGCTCATTAAGCACGGCCCTGACCACAGCAGGATCAGAAAGATTTGCATTCGGTGCAGGCACATGTGAGCTGCATCCCGCCAGTAACATTATCAGAAAGACGATTACTATCCGTACCATAAGCAAGCTCCGTAAACTGCTATCTGTCATGACTTTCAGGGTTACAGCGCAACTGACATCAGAGGTTATCTGCGTCGGGGAGGATAACTTCAGGGTGATAATATCAGGAAAAGAATGGTTACCCTACATCAGCAAGTCTGGCCACCTGTAACTTTAATTAGCCCCGGGTGTGGCCCTTCACTACCCCGGCGACAGACGACGCTGACATGCTCCCCACCCCGGTCAGCGGATAAAAAAAAGGCCGCAAACGCGACCTTTTTCACTATGCTCTGTCACAATGCTTAGCTTTGCTTCGGAGCAGCATTCTCGACACGACTTTTCAATTTCTGTCCCGGGCGGAAAGTCACAACACGGCGAGCTGTAATCGGGATGTCTTCCCCGGTTTTCGGGTTACGTCCCGGCCGTTGATTCTTATCGCGTAGGTCAAAATTGCCAAAGCCTGACAGTTTTACCTGCTCACCATTTTCCAGCGCCCTACGGACTTCTTCAAAAAACAGTTCAACAAGATCCTTCGCGTCACGTTTGCTAAGACCCAGTTTTTCAAACAGATACTCTGACATTTCAGCTTTTGTAAGCGCCATAGGTTCAATCCCTCAAGGTTGCCTGGAATCGCTCTTTTAATGCCGCAACACAGTTAGCTACAGTCGCGGCAATGTCCTCTTCTTCGAGTGTCCGGCTGGTATCCTGCAAAATCAGGCTGATCGCAAGGCTCTTATAACCCTCACTCACACCCTTACCACGGTACACATCGAATAAGTTTACGCCAACTATCTGATTTACGCCAACTTTCTTACACTCTGCGATGATATCCGCTGAAGGGACGTTTTCGGCAACCACCACAGCAATATCACGACGGTTTGCCGGGAAGCGGGAAACCTCCTTCGCAGCAGGCAGCAAGCGGTCTGCAACCTTGTCCCACAGCAATTCAAATACCACTGTCCGGCCGTTCAGGTCAAGTTTACGTTCAAGTTCCGGATGCACAACACCAATAAAACCAATGTATTGATCCTGCAAATAAATCCCTGCGCTCTGGCCAGGATGTAACGCAGAATGCTGTGCCGCACGGAACTCAATCGATGCAGCTTTTCCGGTCAGGTCCAGTACCGACTCCAGGTCACCTTTCAGATCGAAATAATCGACAGTCGCACGTTCCTGATCCCAATGCTCTTCAAAACGCGGCCCGGTGATCACCCCTGCCAGCATCAGTTCCTGACGGATCCCCAGTTCAGCATCGGTATCCGGAACAAAACGTAAGCCGCTTTCGAACAGACGAACACGGCTCTGCTGGCGGTTCTGGTTATACACCACCGCACCCAGTAAGCCGGTCAGCAGTGACAGACGCATCGCAGACATATCGACAGAGATCGGGTTAGGCAGCAGTAAGGCTTCTTCACCCGGGTGAACCAGGTTTTGCAGTTTAGGATCCACAAAGCTGTAGGTAATGGCTTCCTGGTAACCTTTATCAACCAGCATGGCTTTCACGCGTGACAGCGGCAGGTTAGCTTCACGGTGCGGAGGCATCACCAGATCAGCCCGGACCGGGACATCGGGGATATTGTTATATCCGTAAATACGCGCGACTTCTTCGACCAGATCTTCTTCGATAGCCATATCGAAACGCCAGGCCGGTGCCGTTGCCGTCCACTGTCCTTCTGCGGTGACTACATGGCAGCCAAGACGTTGCAGGATATCGGTCACCTGCTCATCTGCAATATGATGGCCGATCAGGCGGTCCAGTTTTTCACGACGCAGGGTAATAGTCGCCGGTACCGGCAGTGTTTCCTGATGGCTACGGTCAATCACAGGACCGGCTGCACCGCCGCAGATTTCCAGCAACAGCGCCGTTGCACGCTCGATAGCACGGTACTGCAGTGCAGAATCAACACCGCGCTCGTAACGGTGTGAAGCATCGGTATGCAGACCATAACGACGGGCACGACCGGTGATCGCTAACGGGTCAAAGTACGCACTTTCAAACAGGATATTGGTGGTGCTTTCATTCACCCCGGAGTCTGCCCCGCCAAAGATACCGGCCATCGCCAGTGCTTTTTGCTGGTCAGCGATCACCAGAGTATCTGAGGTCAGCGTGACTTCGTTACCGTCCAGCAGTGTCAGCTTTTCACCTTCCACGGCCTGACGGACAACAATGCCGCCCTGCACACGGTCGAGATCGAAGGCATGCATTGGCTGGCCCAGTTCCATCAGGACGTAGTTAGTAATGTCCACCACGGCATCGACTGAACGGATCCCGCAACGACGTAATTTTTCTTTCATCCACAGCGGACTTTCCACGCTGACGTCGATACCGGTAATAACACGACCCAGGTAGCGCGGACAGGCATCGGTAGCCTGAACCTCAACCGGGAATGTTTTATCGGTGGAAGGTGTGACCGCCGCAATTTCCGGCTCCGTCAGTGGCAGACCATTCAGAACGGCAACATCACGGGCAACCCCCATAATGCTCAGGCAGTCAGCACGGTTAGGCGTGACGCTGATTTCAATGGTGTTGTCATCCAGTTTCAGAAACTGACGGAAGTCAGTGCCCGGCACCGCATCTGCCGGTAATTCCATAATACCGTCAGATTCTACATTGATACCCAGTTCAGAGTATGAGCACAACATCCCTTCAGACGGCTCACCACGCAGTTTTGCGGCTTTAATTTTAAAATCACCCGGCAATACAGCACCGACGGTCGCAACAGCAACTTTCAGTCCCTGCCGGCAGTTAGGCGCACCACAGACGATATCCAGCAGACGGGAACCACCGACATTGACTTTAGTGACACGTAACTTATCGGCATTCGGGTGCTGCCCGCATTCAACCACTTCACCGACCACAACGCCATGGAATGCCCCGGCAACCGCGGTAACATCGTCCACTTCCAGACCGGCCATGGTGATTTGTCCGGAAAGTTCTTCACTGTTCAGGGCCGGATTTACCCATTCACGTAACCAGAGTTCACTGAATTTCATTGGATAACCTGCCCTTATTTAAACTGTTTCAGGAAACGAAGATCATTTTCAAAAAATGCACGAAGGTCGGTCACACCATAACGCAACATGGTCAGACGCTCCATACCCATGCCGAAGGCGAAACCGGAGTAAACTTCCGGGTCGATGCCGACATTGCGTAATACGTTCGGGTGGACCATACCGCAGCCCAGAACCTCCAGCCACTTACCGTTTTTACCCATCACATCCACTTCAGCAGAAGGCTCGGTGAACGGGAAATAAGACGGGCGGAAGCGTACCTGCAGATCTTCTTCGAAGAAGTTATTCAGGAAATCATGCAGCGTCCCTTTCAGATTGGTAAAGCTGATGTCTTTATCAATAATCAGGCCTTCCATCTGATGGAACATCGGTGTGTGAGTCTGGTCGTAGTCATTACGATACACACGTCCCGGAACGATAACGCGGATAGGCGGTGCGCTGTTTTCCATGGTACGGATCTGTACCCCTGAGGTCTGGGTACGCAGTAAGCGTTTTGCATCAAACCAGAAAGTATCGTGATCCGCACGAGCCGGATGGTGTCCCGGAATGTTCAGTGCATCAAAGTTATAGTATGCATCTTCAATTTCCGGGCCATTAGCCACACGGAAGCCCAGCTCACCGAAGAAACTTTCGATACGGTTGATGGTCCGGGTGACCGGGTGCAGACCGCCGTTTTCGATACGACGTCCGGGCAGCGAAACATCAAGGGTCTCTTCCGCCAGTCGCGCGTTCAGTGCAGCAGACTCCAGCGTCTGTTTGCGTTCATTTAAGTGTTCCTGAACCTGCTGCTTAGCTTCATTGATCACCGCACCGGCTGCCGGACGTTCTTCGGCCGGTAATTCGCGCAATGTCATCATCTGCAGAGTCAGATGGCCTTTTTTACCCAGGTATTCGACGCGAACTGCATCCAGGGTGGCGATATCCGTCGCCTCGTCTATAGCAGCCCGGGCGCGGGCAACTAATTCTGCGAGTTGGGACATGTTTTCCTCTTCTTCCGGTTAGTCTGGTATTTGTTCCACTCCGGGATGACTCCCGGGGCTGTTTCGCCAAAACGAAAAAAGCCTCCACCAGGGAGGCTTTTAGCGCGATTTTTCGTTTCTTTTCTGCTGCGCAAAAGCCCCTGACATCAGGTGCTAAAGTAAAAAAAGAAACGGAAAATAGCAGCATTCATGCTTGCGTTACCTTAGTTGCTGAGAAAGAAAACGGACTACTATAATAACAGATTAAAGTCAGAGAGTTAGCTTTTCTTGGCAGAAATAAAAAAGGGAGCAAGCTCCCTTTTCTAACTGACTTATGCCAGAACTGATTTCGCTTTTTCGACCAGAGCAGTAAATGCTACTTTGTCGAAAACTGCGATGTCAGCCAGGATCTTACGATCGATTTCAATAGAGGCTTTTTTCAGGCCATTAATGAAACGGCTGTAAGACATGCCATTCTGACGGGCTGCTGCGTTGATACGAGCAATCCACAGCTGACGGAACTGACGCTTACGTTGACGACGGTCGCGGTATGCGTACTGGCCAGCTTTGATGACAGCCTGGAAGGCAACGCGGTAAACACGTGAACGTGCACCGTAGTAGCCTTTAGCTTGTTTTAAGATTTTTTTGTGACGAGCGCGGGCAATTACACCACGTTTTACACGAGCCATATTAGCTCTCCTGTTTTATATTCTGTGAAAAAAAAAGTTAACTTATGCGTATGGCAGGCAGGCAATAACCAGACCCAGATCGCCTTTAGAAACCATGCCTTTAGGGCGCAGGTGACGTTTACGCTTAGTAGACTTTTTAGTCAGAATATGGCGCAGGTTAGCGTGTTTACGCTTGAAGCCGCCAGAAGCGGTCTTCTTGAAGCGCTTGGCCGCTCCACGTACAGTTTTAATCTTTGGCATTTTAAAAAATATCCACTTCGCATTGTTAATAAAATGAACCAGCAGGCGAATAAAACCGCTCAGCCGTAAACGGACAGAGCGGCAGTATTACTTGAATGCCTGCTACTTCTTCTTGGGTGCGAGCACCATAATCATCTGGCGTCCTTCAATCCTTGATGGGAAGGATTCAACAACAGCCAGTTCAGACAGATCTTCTTTCACGCGGTTAAGCACTTCCATACCAATCTGCTGGTGCGCCATCTCACGACCACGGAAACGCAGCGTGATTTTGGCTTTATCGCCTTCTTCCAGAAAACGAATCAGGTTGCGTAGTTTGACCTGATAGTCGCCTTCATCTGTACCAGGACGGAATTTAATTTCCTTAACCTGGACAATTTTTTGCTTTTTCTTCTGTTCCTTAGAAGATTTGCTTTTTTCATAGAGGAATTTGCCGTAATCCATAATTCGGCAAACCGGCGGCTCGGCGTTAGGGCTGATTTCAACTAAATCCACGCCTGCTTCTTCAGATTTTTCTAAAGCTTCGCGCAGGCTAACAATGCCTAGCGGCTCACCGTCAACACCCGTCAGACGTACCTCTGTTGCACGGATTTCACCATTGATACGGTTCGGACGTGTTGGTTGTACTCTTTTTCCGCCTTTAATACCTTACTCCTCCAATTGATTAAGATTTCTGCTGCGAATTTCCTGCTGCAGATTATCTATAAATACGTCGACATCAATAGATCCTAAATCTTTTCCACGGCGGGTACGCACGGCAACTTTACCGGCCTCCACTTCTTTTTCACCGCAGACAAGCATATAAGGGACACGACGTAATGTGTGTTCACGAATTTTAAAGCCAATCTTCTCGTTTCTCAAGTCTGCTTTTACACGAATACCCGCTTTTTGTAATTTACGGGTCAATTCGTTGACATAATCCGCCTGATTATCGGTGATATTCATCACGACAACCTGTAACGGTGCCAGCCAGCTTGGGAAGAAACCTGCATATTCTTCGGTAAGAATACCGATAAAGCGCTCCATAGAGCCAAGAATAGCACGGTGGATCATTACCGGGGTCTGGCGTTCGTTGTTTTCGCCGACATAGGTAGCGTCCAGTCGTCCCGGTAATGAGAAATCGAGCTGTACTGTACCACACTGCCACGCACGATCCAGACAATCATACAAAGTAAATTCAATTTTAGGGCCATAAAACGCCCCTTCACCCGGCTGGTACTCGAATTCAATGTCGTTTTCTTTCAGTGCTTCGGCCAGATTCTGCTCCGCACGGTCCCACAATTCGTCGCTGCCGATACGTTTTTCAGGACGGGTAGACAGCTTAACGACAATTTTTTCAAAGCCGAAGGTGCCGTACATGTCATAAATCATCCGGATACAGCTATTCACTTCATCCAGAATCTGGTCTTCGGTACAGAAAATATGCGCATCGTCCTGGGTAAACCCACGGACACGCATCAGACCATGTAATGCCCCTGACGGTTCGTTACGGTGGCAGCTACCAAATTCCGCCATACGTAATGGCAGGTCACGGTAAGATTTTAGACCCTGATTGAAAATTTGCACGTGGCCCGGGCAGTTCATTGGCTTAATACAGTATTCACGGTTCTCTGAAGAGGTGGTGAACATCGCCTCTTTATAGTTTTCCCAGTGACCTGTTTTTTCCCATAACACCCGGTCCATCATAAACGGACCTTTCACTTCCTGATACTGGTACTCTTTCAGCTTGGTACGGACAAAGACTTCCAGTTCGCGGAAAATAGTCCAGCCGTCATTATGCCAGAACACCATACCCGGCGCTTCTTCCTGCATATGATACAGGTCAAGCTGTTTACCGATTTTACGGTGGTCACGCTTCGCCGCTTCTTCCAGACGTTTCAGGTAGGCAGCCAGCTGTTTTTTATCCGCCCAGGCCGTACCGTAGATACGCTGCAGCATTTTGTTATTGCTGTCACCGCGCCAATAAGCACCGGAAATTTTCTGTAATTTGAAGTGATGACAGAAACGCATATTCGGTACGTGCGGACCGCGGCACATATCGATATATTCTTCATGATGGTACAGGCCGGGACGGTCATCATGGCTGATGTTCTCATCCAGAATCGCCATCTTGTAGCTTTCGCCACGTGACTCAAAGGTATCCCGCGCTTCCTGCCAGCTAACGTTCTTTTTAATGACGTTATAATTAGTTTCAGCCAGCTCGTGCATACGTTTTTCGAGCCGCTCGATGTCTTCCTGGGTCAGGGTGTGATCCATATCCACATCATAGTAGAAACCATTATCAATCACCGGACCGATAGCCATTTTGGTATCCGGCCACAGTTGCTTGATAGCATGCCCCAACAGGTGAGCACAGGAGTGGCGAAGGATTTCCAGACCGGCTTCATCTTTCGCGGTAATGATCGCAACCTCAGAATCTTCGGTAATAGGATCAACCGCATCCACCAGCTCACCGTTTACCCGACCCGCGATACAGGCTTTAGCAAGCCCCGGACCGATATCCTGAGCAATATCCATGACACTGACCGCATGGTCAAAAGAACGCTGACTTCCATCAGGAAGAGTAATAACAGGCATTTCATATCCTTAATTGCAGTGGTAACCCACACGAAAGGCTACATGCAAATATTGATTTTTATTTAAATTCAGTAAGTTACACTACCATCACAACACAAAATTATCTGTCTGGTACACTCATAGGTACACAAAAGTAACTCTATGTTTTCTTTGATGTGCTGCAGTCTGGTAATGGTACATGCTAATCCGCCTGACGAAAAGAATGGGATTAACATCAAAGGGATTTTATCAGTACCCGCCTCATGATCTGTACAAAAAAACTGCAGGATACTTTGTCACGGGGGAAACTCCGTTTTTTAGTGCAACGCTCTTTTCAAAGCTATAGGACGTTGCAGGAGGGATCGCTCAGCAGCAAAAGAACTGCTTCACTGTCGCCTTGACCGGGCACGTCACGGCTTAGCGTTATGTCTGCTTTTACAAACTTACTGTTCTGAAACAATTTAACAATTAAATTAATAAATTAGTCCATCGTGGTTCTGTCAGCGGATGTTATTCTTATGCGGCAATAACAGGAGAGTTTTATTATGAAGAAAAGTATTTCCGCACTGGCACTGGCCGGTACGTTACTGCTGTCCCAGACAGCGATGGCAGCAGGCTGCATCAAAGGCGCGGTTGCCGGGGGTGTTGCGGGTCATCTGGCTCATCATCACGCGGTTGCGGGTGCAGTGGCCGGTTGTTTTGTGGGCCATCACATGGCTAAAAAATCAGCCCAGCGCGCAGCTGCTGAAAAACGGCAGGATGCACAGCAGGCCAATCAGTAATCATGCGTTTACAGCTCCCGGATCCAGGGAGCTGTTTTTATTGCCCGTTCTTCGCGTTCCCCTGCACCTCTGCGGCAAACTCCTTGCAGGCATCCGTATCACCTGCGTGATTTTCTGCCCTTCATTGTGACCTTTACCGGTGTCTGATATTCACAACGGATCTTATTCCTCCGCGTCTGCCTGCACCCGTCAATTCCGTAAAGGTATTCTCTATCGCTAAACAATTATATTTCGTCGGCATTACATGTCGGTCAGTAAAACGGGCCGATACTGTCGCGCTCATCCCGTCGCCAGCCTTGTGACCCTAATGTCTGACCATAGAACGAATATGTTCTGCCGGGAACACAGTCATAGTTGCTATGTTCCCGGCCGTAAGGTGATATCCCTTTAATGCAAAGCGATCAGACCCGTTTCAGCGAAGCTGAGCGCAGCGGTGCCTTCGCTGATTTGTCCGCAGAGCGGTCATCCGGCTTTTTTCCTGAGGACAAGTCACACTCTTTCGGCAACACGAAGGTAATCGTCCCGGCCACTAACAGCGATACTGCCAGCGCACATACCGCGACGTTATGTCCGTACAGATAAATCATGATCCCCACCAGATAAGGTCCGCAGAATCCGCCCAGATTACCGAGTCCGTTGATCACCCCACGGGCGCTGCCAGCCACTTCCGGAGAGGCAATACGGCCGGGAATAGACCAGAAAGGACTGGTCGCCGCTTTCAGGAAGAAACCACAGATAACCAGCGCGATATAGGCTGCCACCACATGGTCCCGCAGGATCACTGATGCCACCAGCGCTGCCGCAAAGCAGTAAAGCGAAACCCGTACCCATAAGCGGCGTTTACCTGTGCGGTCGCTGAGCATAGAAATCACATAAATCCCCGCCAGAGTCGCCAGGAACGGCAGAACCGCCAGTAATCCGACACTGGCCATATTGCCGCCGGTCAGGTTTTTCAGAATGCTCGGTAACCACAGGGTATAACCGTAATCCCCGGTCTGATAAAAGAAGTTCAGTGCCACCAGCTGCATCAGCCCCTTATTCCTCAGTACCGCTTTTAACGGCGCTTTAGCGACCGGGGCCAGTTCTTCACGTGCTTTACGCTCGCGCCCCAGGACGGTCAGCAGATATTCCCGTTCTTTTTCAGGCAGCCAGCGGGCTTCCTCCGGACGGTCACTGATCACAAGCCACCAGACCGCCAGAACAACCACAGACAGCAAGCCCTCGATAAAAAATAACCAGCGCCAGTCGAGCGCGGCGATAATAGCTCCGGACACCGGGGCGGTAAGCATCCCTCCCAGGGGAGCAAACATCATCACAAATGCGTTGGCCCGGCCCAGTTCTTTTTCCGGAAACCAGTTGCTGACCATGGTCAGGACGACCGGTAACATCCCCCCTTCCGCGACGCCGAGAAAAAAACGCAGCGCCAGTAACTGATATTCATGGGTGACAAATCCGGTTGCAATCGAGACAATTGCCCAGGCCGACAGAGACCAGGCGATAAAGCGTTTACCACTACCGTACACGGCAATACGCCCACCGGGAATTTGCAGAAACAGATAACCGATAAAAAATATTCCGCTGGCGACACCGGCCATCTGGCTGGTGATCCCTAAATCTTTTTCCATTCCGCCAGGCAATGCAAAACTGATATTGACCCGGTCCATAAATGACATAATACAGGCAATGAGGATCGGTGCGATAACCCGCACCCAGCGGGTTCCTGGTATTTTATCGTTCATAATAATGTCCTGGTTACATCAGCCACCCCCGGAGACTGTCTGGCAGAGGCTGATCATCAATGAAAAAGGCATGTTCCCTCGTAATACCGGTACTCTTTTGTTATTGAATTAAGCCCGGGATCGCCCGGCCTGAGAAGTAAGCCGCCAGATTGTCGGACACCGACTGGCTCATTGCCTGGCGGGTCTCCACTGTGGCACTGGCCACATGGGGTTGCAGCAATACATTATCGAGTGCGAAGAAAGCCTCCGGCACATGCGGTTCGTGCTCAAACACATCCAGCGCTGCCCCGGCAATCACTTTTTCCTGTAATGCCCGCAACAGTGCCGGCTCATCAATCAGACTGCCGCGGGCAACATTAATCAGCCAGGCGTGTTCAGGCATCGCCTCAAAGACAGCGGCATTAATGATGCCGCTGTTTTCGGCGCTCCCCGAGGCGGCAATCACCAGGAAATCACTCTGACTCGCCAGACTGTGCAAATCCTCACACCACTGGTCATCGAGCGCATCATTACGCTGACGGCTGTGATAAAGAATGGTCATATCAAAACCTTTGGCCCGGCGGGCGATGGCCTGGCCAATGTTCCCCATACCCAGAATACCGAGACGCTTAGTGCTGACTTTGGTCGCCAGTGGCGGTGCTGTCTTTTCCCACTGCCCGGTACGCACGAAATGGTCTCCCTGACACAGCCGGCGGCTGGCAGCCAGCAGTAATCCCATCGCCAGGTCAGCAACATCATCGGTCAGTACGCCGGCAGTGATCCCGACATGGATGCCCCGCTCCCGGGTATAACTGAGGTCGATAGCATCGGTGCCAACGCCGAACACGGCGATCATACCGGCCTGCGGCAACTGCTCCAGGATGTCACGGCTGACGCCTGTATCGCCCCGGGTGACGACGGCCTGAACTTCTCCCCCGTGACGGTTGAGAAATTCTGTAGTATCGGTTTGCTCATAAAGACGGAATACCCGGTAGCTGGCGTCCAGAGAAGTTTGTAAGACGTCCATCACCGGTGCGATGAGCAAAATAACGGGTTGAGTATTTGTATGCATAGCAACGGTCCTGTCTGATAAGCCTGTAACGTGTGTTATGTATCAAACGTGTTTTTGCCGCTGATTGTTGCGATCTCCGTCACGCCAGATAATGTTAAAAATTTGTGTTACTTCTGGCGTGATCTGACAGACATTTTACTGACATGTAACAGGGGTATCGGGGGGATATGGGCTCAGGAGAGTAGAGAAAAGAGTCAATCAGTCGGTTAAATGGTTTCTCCCATCGACAACCGGTAATGCAAATCGACCCGTTCGATGGTGGGCAGTCCCTGAATTTTTTTAATCAGGATCTCTGTGGCAACCTTGCCCATTTCAAAACGCGGCGTCAGTACGCTGGCCAGTTTCGGGGTCGTCACCTGACCGATTTCCAGGCCGTGGAACCCGGCAACGGCCAGCTGCTCCGGCACACGGATACCGCAGGCGGTGCATTCGCGCAGTACACCTACGGCGAGATCATCATTGGTGCACAAAATACCGTCCATCTCAGGATACATCTGACGTGCGAGGGTCATCATGCCCGCACCGATGGTGACGGATGAGACCTTGCCAGGGGTAATACGCCCGGGATGCAGACCTGCCTCCGCCATCGCCTGACAGTAACCGGCATAGCGTTGTTCATCCCGGAGATCAGCCATGGAACCAAAATAGATAATTCGCTTTTTTCCACTGGCCAGCAGCATACGTGTCATGTCCAGCCCGGCACGCTGGTTATCAAAACCGACATTAATCCGTTCGCTGTTTTCTGTCAGCCCCATGACTTCGGCCACGGGGATTTTTGCCGAGCGTAAATACTTCTCTGCACGTATGCTGTGCACGCTTTCTGTAAGCAACAAAGCTTTAACATTAAACGCCAGTACAGTCGCAATCTGTTCTTCTTCTTTCTGGCTGTTGTAGTCGTAGTTCACCACCAGTGTCTGGTAGCCTCTGGCCGCCGCGGCGGTTTCTACCCCGGCCAGCACATCAGCAAAAATCTGGTTATGAAATGAAGGTACCAGCACCCCAATGCGCGCAATCGCATTGCTGTTCATGGCGGCATTATCAGGATCAGGCTGAAAGCCCACCTCTTCGATAACGCTGGCAATACGCCGTGCCGTTTCCGGTTTCACTTTTTCGGGCGTACGTAAATACCGGCTGACGGTCATTTTTGTTACGCCTGCGAGAGTCGCAATATCATTCAGTGTGATGCGTTGCAATTTCATTCATTCTGCCAGTCAGTACCGGAAAGCGGTAATGTCATTATGCCTGTCCGAATCCGAAATGAAAATCTTCGCTTCGGGCCGTAAATGTCGGGATCTCCCACTGATTTTATGTCATCGATCACAGCACTTGTAACGTTGTTTTGTAACATCACTTTTTAGTGATCAGCATCACAGTTTAAACGTCGTGAAAAACGTGAGATAGGCTCTGTAACCCACAGCACAGAAGTCAGTCACTGGCCGGGCGGCCCATTCAGCCTCAGCAAGGCGCCGGCGACGGAACACTCTCCCGAAGCCAGACTGCGGTGACGACGCTTGTAGCATGGCCTGGACAGGCCGGCAAAAGCCACAATCCGCCGTTGAGTGAAGAACAGCATACCGTTGATAACCTGGAGGAATATGACTATGACAGGTCAGTGCATTATCGTGATGGGCGTGTCCGGTACCGGAAAATCTACGGTAGGCCAGGCGCTTTCGCGGGCCCTGAACGCCAAATTTATTGACGGGGATGATCTTCATCCCCGACAGAACATCGACAAAATGGCGGCCGGTCAGGCGCTGGATGATGCCGACAGGCAGCCCTGGCTTTGCCGGCTGGCCGATGTGATCTACAGCCTGGAACAGAAAAATGAAACCGGCGTGCTGGTCTGTTCTGCACTTAAAAAGTCTTACCGGGATCAGCTACGGGCGGGCAGTCCGCATGTGCGTTTTTTATGGCTGCAAGGCGATTTCGAGCAGGTAATGACCCGTATGCGTCAGCGCAGAGGTCATTTTATGCCGGAGACGCTGCTTCGCAGCCAGTTTTCCAACCTGGAAGCCCCCGGGAACGATGAGCCGGATGTCATGGCAGTAAGTATCATGCCACCGGTGGACAATATCGTCAGCCAGTATATGACCTGTTTGCGGTAACACACCGCCTGAACTCAGAGACGAATATTATGATCATTGATACCTTAGCCGCCGCAGCTGGAAATCCGCTTTATCCTGCCGCCATTCGTAAGATGCTGGCAACCATTATCGAAAGTGACCCGTACAGCCTGCCTGCCGGCCATTATCAGGTTCAGGGCAAACAAATGTTCTTTAATGTCGCTGAAGGGGAAACCCGTCCACTGGAAAACCAGAAACCTGAGTTTCATCGCCAGTATCTGGATATTCATATTGTGCTGGACGGTAATGAAGTGATTGGTGCCGGCGTTCGCGGACTGCCGCTGGATCTGAGTGAACCTTTTAATGATGCACACGACCTTGGGTTCTGTGCAGCCATCCCGGGAGAGACTTTGATCCATCTACAGGCCGGTGAACTGGCAATTATTTTCCCGCAGGAACTTCACCGTCCGATGAGTACCTGTACCACACCGGCCGCCTTGCGGAAGATTGTCGCAAAAATCGACAGCGCACTGCTCTGAATTCCCTGAAAAGACTGAGCGCACTGCATCCGCCGGGATGGCCTGTCCCTGGTCAGGCTCCGGTAACGCTGAAAGTAAAAAGGCCCGCATAGCGGGCCTTTTTGTCTCATCTGTTGGCTTACATCGCGTAAGACAGCAGGACAGACGTTTTACTGTCGGTACGATCCGGCGCAGAAGATGGCGGATTGTTGTTCCAGGTCACATCATAGGCTACTTTCAGTGAGAAGTGAGAGTTAATCGCTACCTGTAAACCGGTTTCGGAGTTCAGAGTAGTATCATTCCCCAGAGTACTCAGTACGGATACACCCTGAATAAACTTGGTCGTATCTGTCAGCTGCCACTGGTAGCTCAGTGCACCGTAAGCCAGCGCTTTAGTCTGGTGACCACCATCATGATAGTCATCATAACGTACACCCGGACCCAATTCAGCACGCAGTGAATGTACAGGGCCGTTAAGGATCTGACGACCGTAACCGGCAGTCAGCGTATCGCGGCTATCGTAACCGTTAAAACGATCACTTAACCAGGTTGCCTGACCGAACAGGTAATCGCTGCTGTTCAGGTTATAACGTGAACGGCCACCCACAGAGTAGGTTTCAGAAGAACGTTGATCGTTGGATGAGGTATTTGACGCATTACCCCACAGGCTGTATGCCATCGCCTGCTGATACCAGGTCATATTGGTCTGAGCCGTCAGAGAGGAACTTCTGGTGTTACCGCTCTGGGCCAGATAGCCTGCAGACGCTGAGCCATCAAAAGGTGTTTTTGCGGTAGAAGGATCATCCATCGACGTAAATACTGAGTTATCAGCATATGCCTGCTGGGCGAACACTCCGGCGGTAAGCAGCAGCGCTGCTGAGATTTTATTGAATGCTTTCATTGAAAAACCTGTACTGACGACGTTGTTAAAAGCTAAGTCTGAACACTTTTAAATAGCGTGGCATGCTATTTACCCGAGTTTGTAAAAAAGCATGTATCCACTTTACTTGTCAAAAAAAAGTGACAGGCCTTAGCGTGATTCAGAGTGATCTGAATAGTAGCAGGTATGATAGACGCGAATACAAAAATAGAAAGCATATTTATAGAAAATACTGGCCGGAATGTTTCTAAGTATAACGTTAATTAAATACAAATTAATTTTAGCAAACAGATTTAATGCTTAAGCCGCTGATGTACCGATCCGCCCCGCCGGCAATAAAAAATTCACACCGGTGAGATCCGGCTGCTGGAATCTCTGGTTCAATGCAGGTTACAATTCGACCACACAGCGAAAAGTGAGGACAACACTATGTGGTCAGCCATTCATCGACTGTTAGAAGAGCAACAACGCGACTTTGCAGGAATATCTCATTACCATCAATGCGACGGAGGTGAAGTTAACCAGTCCTGGCAGCTGGTAAGCGGCAATACGCACTATTTTATTAAATCCAACCATCGCGAGATGCTTCCCCGCTTTATCGAAGAGGCAGACCAGCTTGCTTTGCTGGCCCGGACCGGGTGCGTCAGGGTCCCCGAAGTTTACGGCAGCGGTACCTCGCGACATCATAGTTTTCTTATTCTGGAATATCTTCCTCCGGCGCCATTGAGTAAAGTTTCCGCGTCCCTGCTCGGTGAACAACTTGCCAGGCTCCATCAGTGGGGTGAACAGCCCAAGTTTGGTCTTGATTTTGATAATTCAGTGACACTGTCACCTCAGCCCAATCACTGGCAGAAGCGCTGGTCCTCTTTCTTCGCGGAACAACGCATCGGCTGGCAACTGGAGATAGCTGCCGGGAAAAAGTTATTCTTTGGCGATACGGAACAAATCATTGCCAGTGTGTCGCGATGTCTGGCAAATCACCATCCCTCTCCCTCCTTATTGCATGGGGATCTCTGGCCGGGACATTGCGCTGAAGCACATAATGCGCCCTGGCTGTTCAATCCCTCATGTTACTGGGGAGACAGGGAGTGTGATCTCGCTTTGTGGCAAACGGACAATGTGTTAACTGCCCCGCTGCTCAATGCTTATCAGCAAATCAGCCCGTTGCCTGAGGACTATACAGACCGGCAACCGGCCTACCGGTTATACTATTTACTGAACCGTGCCTGTGCTTTCGGAGGCTCCTGGCAGGAAGAAGCGCAACAGGTGATTGATAACCTGTTGCGCGATTATCGTTGATCGCGGTAATTCAGAGGAAGCCGGTGAGTCGCAGGGCAAAGTACCCGATGACAATCACAATCACCGGCAGAATGTACAAATGAAAATACTGCCTGAAAATAGAGTGATTTTGTGTCTGCAGTTTTTCGGTCAGTTGCTTACGGGTCAGACCACCGCCTTCTTTAACCTGTTCAAGGATGAGCTGATCATCAATGCTTTCTTTAATAAAACAGGACTGGCGCCACATGCGGTCACCCGAAGCCTGTAAGGCCAGCCCGACAAAAATCATGAAGTAAATCACCCAGAACAAAACATCGGCCTGTGTCCCGAAGTCCGGGACCGGTGAGTTCTGCCATAAAAAGCTCAGAAACGGCGTGTTAAATTTCACCATATTGATCATGACATGAATGAAATCTGTTAATACCGCATCGATACCGGGTTGGTTATCACTGTGGATGTACAAATAGTTCATGAGTGATATCAGGGTCGATATCACAGCAGGAATAAATAACAACCAGCCGGCAACTTTTTTGCCGATGGCGATCCTGCCTGTTTGTTGATAATTCATGCTCTCTCCTGCAGCGGTTTTTGTGATACAAGTCTACCTGCGCCCCGGTTATTTTTCCTGTTTTATACCGCTAAAATAATAATTCCTGAGATATTTCATACAACCGGACGCATAATTTTCGTTACCCTGTTAGTTTTTTGCAATGTTTTAACCATTCACGGAGGGTTTTATGGCCTATCATCGCCCGGTCAAAGCAGCAATATTTGATATGGACGGATTGCTGATCAACTCGGAACCGTTCTGGCATCAGGCTGAACTGGACGTATTCTCACGTGCTGGCATCGATATCAGCCTGCGTGACTCCTTACCGGAAACCACAGGATTACGTATCGACCAGGTGGTCAGACTTTGGTTTGATGCGGGCAATATCCGCCATCTGAATGCTGAAGAGATCACACAGCAGATTATCGCTGAGGTGGCAGAGAAAATTCGCCAACAGCGCCCGCTGATGCCGGGTGTCCGTGAAGCTCTGGAGATGTGTCGCGAATGTGGTTTTAAAATCGGCCTCGCTTCCGCCTCTCCGCTGAGTTTAATTCAGAGCGTCCTCGAACTATTTTCTCTGCAGCCTTATTTCGACGCGGTCGCTTCCGCAGGCGAACTTCCTTACAGCAAACCTCATCCTCAGGTGTATCTGAATGCCGCAGCAGCACTGGCGACAGACCCGTTACATTGCGTGGCTCTGGAAGACTCACTTAACGGTATGGTTGCGGCGAAAGCCGCAAGAATGCGTACGCTGGTCGTGCCTGCCGCTGCAGAAGCCCATTTGCCCGTCTGGAGTCTGGCACACGCCCGCGTAGACTCCCTTAATGATCTGACACCGGATCTGTTGGGCTACTTACCGGCTATCCGCTGAGCCGGTGCAGGGAGCCAAGGCTCCCTGCGGTCAGACGACAGACTTCTGTACGCCGCGTTAAAGGTCTTCTCCCGGGCACGAACGATCACACGTGAGGATCATGACTTCCGGGGGGAATTCCGTCTCTCCGCCCGGCTCCCGACGTAACCAGCATCACTGACTCAGCAGTGTTGGTATCCTTTTCCGTTATCTGCGCCGCCTGTGCAGAAATTTCCGTGGCCTTTTCCTGCGCTTCATCGCCCCCGCAGGAGCGGAGTTTTCTCTGCTTGTGTCAATGTCATTTATTATTTGTTACAGCGTCACATATACCTTTTCGCTGTATAAATCCCTATACTGTATACATTGACAGTTAATCAGGAAGTTGCAGGATATCTCATGACGGCCGAAGGCCATATTCTCTTCGCTGTTGCCAGCGCCATTATTGCTAAACGCAGCGATCTGACCCCCGTTATTGCCCACGCAGACTGGTGGCATTTACTCCCGGCAACATTACTGACATGTCTGCTGCCGGATATTGATCACCCTTCGTCCCTGCTCGGCAGACGTTTACGCTGGATTTCTGTCCCGGTCTCCCGTGCATTCGGTCACCGGGGATTTACCCATAGCCTGATAGCCATCGTCGCCGGATTGTGGTTGTTGCATTTGAAACTGCCGGAGGCTCTGTGGCTGCCCGCTGACGTGATGCAGGGAATGGTCCTGGGTTATCTGAGCCATATTGTCGCCGATATGCTGACACCCGCGGGTGTGCCTCTGCTATGGCCCTGTCGCTGGCGGTTTCGTTTTCCGGTGTTACAGCCGCAAAAAAGTAATCTGCTGGAACGATGGTTCTGTATCACCTTGGTTGCCTGTGCGGTATTACTGCCAGGTCCTCTGACGAAACAGGTCGTCAGCACGACCGGCAAACAAATTTATTCAACCGCTATCGATTGGCAAAAACAGCTGACGCAGTCCCTGCATTAACCGCTGTACGGCGGCATAGTGAATGTTGAGTAAAGAAGTGCCAGGCGTAACGGGGAAGCCCGTTAAGAAAGCGTTAATTAGTGTAATGGAAGGAAAAATCCGAGCTATAACCCTTGAGTTTTCGGGTATCCGCGCCGATCATTTGCTCAATTATTGTCGGAGATAGAATATGAAAAAAGTTATCCCATCTCTGCTGGCGTTAGCCCTGACTATGCCAGGTATAGCGCTGGCTTACCCGCATGGTCCCGGCCCTGGTTTCGGCGGCCCTGGCCCCGGTGGCGGGCCAGGCTGGCATGGTGGTCCCGGCCCTGGCGGCGGCTTTCTGCCTGACTTAGCGACCGGAGTTCTGATAGGCGGCCTGACCTACTATCTTCTCAACGGTATTTATTATCAGCGTCAGGGGAATGACTATGTCGTGGTCAACCCGCCTCCACAGAGTACACCGCAACATCTGCAGGTGCTGGACTTTAACGGTAAACGTTATTATGTGCAGGCAGGCCATTATTATCAGCGTAATATCGACGGTGATTATATCGAGGTCCCGCGACCTGATGGTTTGTAGCCACAGAGCATCCTGAACAGACAAAAGGCCAGTCATAATGCTGGCCTTTTGTCGTATTAGCGAAGGATCAGTTCGCTTGCGGTGCCTGGGGATCTGTGTCGTATTCGCTGCAGCTCTGGAAGCCGTAATTCATCACATGTCCGGTCTCGTTATAGCTGACAAAATAGGTCAGCGGTTTACCTTCGCTCTGACCAATAATGTAAGTATCGCAGGTTCCACGGGCATGGATCATGGTGATCACGGAGGCCGGTTGCCCGCCGATATGGCGAACCTGGTCACGTGTCATTCCTTTTTTGACGTCTTTTACCACGGGTTTGGTGACATAGCTTTCTGCCTGATGATACGTCGTACAGCCGGAAAGAATAGCCATGACAGCGCCGGCTGCGATAAGTCCGGTGAATTTATGCATTATTTACCTCACTGTAATCGTAATACACAATAAGAGATCAGATGAGCTGTTCAACTGACGTCCTTAAAGTGTAATAGGTAATAACGATAAAACAAATGGTTAGCATGGACTGACGCGCCTTAAATCGATATTCTCTTGCAGAGTCCATCGCGGGAAACCAGCGTGCCTCTGGCCTCTGACAGAGATAATCTGTTAATTTTCATACTTATGTTACTCAACGGAAACACCATAGATTCAGAGGAAAAATGTACAAAGCCCCCCCGCACCGTTTCTCTTTTGTGCTGATCCTTGGCCTGATGGCCGGACTCGGCCCTTTATGTATTGATTTATACCTCCCCGCGCTGCCACAACTGGCCGACAGTCTGCATATTGCGACGGCCAGCGCACAGCTTAGCCTGACCGCAGGTCTGCTGGGCCTCGGGCTCGGGCAACTGCTTTTTGGCCCGATGAGTGATAAGTACGGGCGAACGTTGCCGCTGGCATTGTCATTACTGCTACTGCTGTTAGCCTCCATCGCCTGTTCAATGGCTCATAGCCTGGATCAGCTACTGATTGCCCGCCTGTTCCAGGGGGTGGGTGGCGCCGGAGGGGCGGTATTATCCCGTGCCATCGCCCGGGATATGTACAGTGGTCATGAACTGACTCGCTTCTTTGCTATGCTGATGCTGGTGAATGGTCTGGCCCCGATTGCGGCTCCGGTGATTGGCGGCGCACTGATGAACATTATGAACTGGCGCGGAATTTTCCTGGTTCTGTCCGGTATTGCCATTCTGCTGGTGACCCTCAGTCGTTTACATATTCATGAAACGCTGCACCCGGAAAAACGTAGCCAGGGTTCTCTGCTTTCTGCCTGGGGTGCACTGGGGAAGGTGATCACCCACCGCCCGTTTATGGGCTTTTGCCTGACGCAGGGGTTTATGATGGCGGGTATGTTTGCCTATATCGGCGCATCACCGTTTGTCCTGCAACAGATTTACGGAATGTCACCGCAAACCTTCAGCCACTGCTTTGCACTGAACGGGCTGGGCCTGGTGATTGCCTCACAAACCAGCGCCCGTCTCAGTCCGCGACTGGGAGAATACCGGGTGCTGAAAGGCGGACTGACACTGGCGTTTGTCGCGTCTCTTAGTCTGTTGATTGCCGGCATTATGCACGCGCCGTTACCGGTGATACTGTTTACCTTGTTCTTCAGCATTGCCAGCAATGCCGTCATTTCCACCACGGCATCTTCTCTGGCGATGCAGAGTCAGGGTAAACGCGCCGGCAGTGCCTCTGCGGTGATCGGAGTCACGATGTTCACGCTGGGTTCCCTCAGTATTCCTGTCACAGGGCTGGGCGGAACATCGGTTATCAGTATGACATCGACGATTTTTGGCTGTTTTATGCTGGCGATACTGATGTTTACCTTTGTGGCAAAAAAACCTGTGGCCGCGGTAAAATAAACAGGCCGCACAGAAGGAATGTTGTAACACGGCGGTCCCGCACCGCCCCTGAACCGAGGAGTCCTGTATGACATTACAACAAGAAATTATCCGTGCACTGGGTGTAAAACCGGTGATTGATGTTCAACAGGAAATACGCACCAGTGTGGATTTCCTCAAGTCCTATCTGAAAACCTACCCCGGGCTAAAAAGTCTGGTATTAGGGATCAGCGGCGGTCAGGATTCAACCCTGACCGGTAAACTTTGCCAGACGGCAATTTCAGAACTGCGTGCTGAAACCGGTGATCAGGATTACTGTTTTATTGCTGTGCGTCTGCCTTACGGCGACCAGGCCGACGAGCAGGATTGTCAGGATGCGCTGCATTTTATCCAGCCGGACAAAACACTGACCGTCAACATTAAAGAAACCGTGCTGGCCAGCGAGCGCGCGCTGAAAGAGGCCGGAATTGTGTTATCTGATTTTGTGAAGGGGAATGAAAAAGCCCGCGAACGAATGAAAGCACAATACAGTATTGCCGGGATGACCCACGGTGTGGTTGTGGGAACCGACCATGCCGCCGAAGCTGTGACCGGCTTTTTTACCAAATACGGTGACGGCGGTACCGATATCAACCCTATCTTCCGCCTGAACAAAGGTCAGGGCAAACAGCTGCTGAAGCAGCTTGGCTGTCCTGAGCACCTCTACCTGAAACATCCGACAGCGGATCTGGAAGACGGACGTCCGGGCCTGCAGGATGAGGTAGCTCTGGGAGTGACTTATGCCCTGATCGATGCCTATCTGGAAGGTAAAACGATAGCGCCTGAAGCGGCGAAAATCATCGAAGGCTGGTACCTGAAAACAGAACACAAACGTCAGCCACCCATCACGGTCTTCGACGACTTCTGGAAAAAATAGTCACCTTGCGGACAACGTCAAAAACCACCTTCTGAGAAGGTGGTTTTTTTATGCTTCCGGCGCGGGGTCTCTGTCACTTTCCGGTCGCCCACCGGGATCGGCCTGATAGTATTGATTCCGTCTCCTGCCGGTACGCTCAGAGTGGCCTGATAACAACGCCCCCTCATGATAATAAAACCGCCATAATGGCTGACGGCGTTTCCTGTCCGTCAGCCCTCAGGGCGGTCTCAGGGGATCTATGTTGTGCCGGAATTAGCCAGCGGAATTCTGTGGCGCATGTCCTTTATGGTCATGTTTTTCGGTCAGATGACGCTCAAAGTCTTCGTTGTACTGTTTCTTCTGTTCCGGAGTCAGGACGTTGTACAGTTTGTTTTCTGTCTGCAGCCGCTGGAATGCACGATCTTTAGCACCCGCGGCCTGGCTGGCCGCTTCAGCTTCTGCTTTTGCCTGATCGAAACTGTCTGATGCGACTATCTGATGAGCCGCACGGCGCTGCTCAACTGACGGACGTTTCATCTGCTGATGGCTCTGCTTCATGATCTCACGCACCTGCTGTTTCTGGGCATCCGTCAGCTTAATGCCATGGAAGAAGTCAGGTCCGTGAGGATGCATCGGACGGTGCTGGGAAGCCGGAGGAGGCGTCAGATTTTCGGCCTGCGCGTGTACCACACTGGCAGCACCAAAGGCCAGTGATGTTGCCAGGATCAGTGAAGTGAGTTTACGCATAGAGTCATATCCTTAATGTTTTTAGTTGTCTGACGATGTCTGTTGACACTGTCGTCGTCAGAACCCACTTTACGCCTGCCAACGTCAATTATTCAGAGGCTGCGTAAAACACTGAAAACATAAATGTGAAAAAATCCGCAATCGTGGAGAAAAAATGAGGAAGCCGCAGCAGAGTGATAAGAAAGTGTATGGCAGAAAGGGGAACAGCCCGGCAAAACCGCCTCCGGGCTGAGATTTTCCGGGTTTATGGCTCTTCTTCCAGCATCAGCCCTGCCCGCAGGCCAAATGCCACCCGGGGGTTAGGAAACAGTACCCGCTCGCCTTGCGGATGCTGCACTACCTCAGTGTGATCGCCGTCTTCAGTCAGTACCGTCCCTGCAGGAAACCATGTAAAGTTCGGCGTCGTGTCTGTCATATGCAGATGAAAATGTTCGCCGGTACGGGTTAACTGCCTGATCACCCGGAAACAGCGTGGCGGGCTTTCCGGCGCCTGCGGAGTTCCGGTATCACCACAGATCCTGGCCCGCAGTGCCCTCCGGGCACGATCAAATTCCGACAGCTGATTACAACCAAACGGCAGTGCCTTCCCAAGCTCCAGGGTACAGCTCTCCGCTTCCGTCATATGGCAGGTATAGTGGCTGAAGGTCCCGCCCGGGGCCTGATGGAAAACCAGCGCTTCCAGACCGGCACGGCCCAGCCAGTCGATAAAGGGCGCATTCCGTGGTCGGGGGCTTGCCGGCAACAATCCGAATTGCGGGTAGAGTGATCCGCGAATAGCCGTATGCAAATCGAGATGCCAGCAGACTGACTGTGCTTCATCCCCGCGACGGAAGTCACAGACCGCCTGCTCTAACTGCGCTGCACGCTGCGATTCATCGCAGGAGGGTAATGTGTCCCGGTAACCTGAAAACAGGCGATTCAGATCATAATCGATATAGCGCACACCCTGACGTATTGCCTGCGGATTCCCGAAGATCACCAGCAATCGCTGCGCAACCGGACATTCGCCGGCCAGTAATTCCGTCACCAGCTGATTCAGGATCTCTATTGGCGCGGTTTCGTTACCGTGGATCCCGGCAGAAATAATCAGCGATCCCGGCTCACGGGGTGTGCGGGGGGTAAACTCCAGTATCCCCTCCCCTGTTTCACGCCAGTAAAGTGTGGCATTTTCTCCCTCTCCCGGCAGAGCCGGCTGCCCGGATAACATGCCCTGAAGATAATCGGTCATTCGTTTTTATCCTTACTGTGATTGCCGGAAGTCATACACCGCCCCGAGGTTCAGTATGCCCGTCAGTTCATCCAGAGCCTGATAATTTTCCGTCAGTAGTTGCGGGTCTGCCAGGTCATCCGCCGTCAGCCGGTCACGGTAAAATTTCCGTGCCCAGGCCGTCAGCCGGGCATAGAGTGCATCATTCATCATGACAGCCGGATTGACGGCCTGACGTTCTTCTTCTGTCAGAGTAACCCGCAAACGCAGACACGCAGGCCCGCCGCCATTACGCATGCTTTCGCGCAGATCGAAGACCTGTAAATCGGTGACCGGATTGTCATCGGCCAGCAGCTGTTGCAGATATTGCCATACTGCCGGATGTTCACGGGCTTCCTGCGGCAGCACCAGCGACATACTGCCATCTTTCCGGCTCAGTAACTGGCTGTTAAAGAGATAGGTTTTTACTGCATCACTGACCGTCACGGCCTCATCCGGCACCACCAGCGGATGAAACTCAGGCAGGCGTTCCCGGAGGGTATCAAAAAGTGCCTGTTGTCCGGTAAAGGCATGTTCATGACAAAAAAGCACTTCGCGGTGACTGACGGCAATCACATCATTATGAAACACTCCCTGATCGATCACCGCGGGGTTCTGTTGTGCATAAAGGGTTCTTTGCGGATCCAACTGGTGCAGCCTCGCTACCGCTTCACTGGCCTGACGGGTCTGTCGGGCAGGATAGCGTACCGGCCCGTCGGATGGCTTTCCGGCATCATAACCGTACACAAACAGCTCCAGCCCCGGATCGCCTGCGCGGTGATACAGACGGTTATGATTTGCCGCCCCTTCATCGCCGAAGGCCGGGGTCTGGGGTAAAGCGTCATGAACAATAAACCGCCGTTCATCGGCGAATAGCGCACGCAGTATTGCTGTCGTTCCCGGGGCTTCAGACATCCGGTGCAGTTTATTATTCAGGTTCGCGACCGTGAAATGTACTCGGTTATCGGCAGTATCTGCTGAAGGCGATACGGTGGCGGCATTTGCCACCCACATGGAGGAGGCAGAACAGGCGGCGGATAAAAGCTCCGGGGCCTGTTTACGGGCTTTTTGCAGTATCTGTACATCATTGCCGGTAAAACCTATCTGCCTCAGCAGGCGCAGATCCGGACGAGCCACTGGCGGGATCACGCCCTGCACAAACCCCTGGTCCGCGAGGGCTTTCATTTTCTCCAGCCCCTGCAGCACGGCTTTCAGCGGATTGGACGGCTGATACTGATGACGGGCAGAAGCCTCATTCCCGAAGGATAATCCGGCATAATGGTGTGTCGGCCCCACCAGGCCGTCAAAATTGGCTTCTGTCACCTGCATATCTCTGTTCATTGCGTATCCTTAACGTGAAAAATCGAGACCCGGCGGCAGTGTTTCCGGTAATGTTAACTGCGGGCTTTCCAGTGAGGCCATCGGCCAGGCGCAATAGTCTGCCGCATAAAAAGCGCCGGGACGGTGATTACCGGACGCGCCTACCCCGCCGAAAGGTGCATTACTTGCAGCCCCGGTCAGCGGTTTATTCCAGTTAACGATCCCTGCCCGCGCCCGTTTTTGCAG
The DNA here is from genome assembly GCF_000611875.2 of Tatumella sp. UCD-D_suzukii. Taxonomy (NCBI): domain Bacteria; kingdom Pseudomonadati; phylum Pseudomonadota; class Gammaproteobacteria; order Enterobacterales; family Erwiniaceae; genus Tatumella; species Tatumella sp. UCD-D_suzukii. The sequence continues at coordinate 206,169 of NZ_JFJX01000012.1, read as the reverse complement.
CAATAAAAACTGCCGGCGATCCGCTGAGATCAGCCCGCAGGAAAGGCCATAGCGGCTGCGGTTAGCCAGGGTGATCGCCTGTTCAAAGTCGTCATAACGGATAACGTTCAGTAACGGCCCGAAGACTTCCTCATCCTCCGCCGCTGGCAGACCCGTGATATCGATGATCCCCGGATAAATCAACGCAGAGTCCGGGTCCGGCCAGCGCATCCTGAGCAAGACCTCCCCTCCGGCCTGTTCGGTCTGCTGCCAGTGCTGCCAGATATGAGCGGCCGCGGCGGGTGAGATCACGCTGCCCATAAAGGGTTCAGGCAGGGCATCCCAGGCGGCCGGGACAATTTTTCCGGCGACCTCTGTGAGCCTGGCGAGAAAACGGTCCCCCTGCGGACCCCGCCTGACCAGCAGGCGGCGGGCACAGGTGCATCGCTGACCGGCGCTGATAAAAGCAGATTGCAGGGTAATGTTGACCGCGGCATCAATATCCGCAGGATCTTCGACGATCAGTGCATTATTCCCCCCCATCTCCAGCGCCAGAATCACCTCCGGTCGTCCCGCAAACTGGCGATGGATCTGATAGCCGGTGGCGGCACTGCCGGTAAAAAGTACCCCGGCCAGCGAAGGCTGCGCCAGTAGTGCCTGCCCCGTTTCTTTACCTCCCTGGATCAGGTTAATGACCCCGGCGGGGAGTCCGGCTTTCAGCCAGCACTCCAGCGTCAGTTGAGCCGTCGCAGGCGTCAGTTCACTGGGTTTGAATACCACGGTATTCCCGGCCAGCAGGGCAGGAATAATATGTCCGTTCGGCAGATGGCCCGGAAAGTTATAGGGGCCGAACACCGCCATCACGCCATGGGGGCGGTGATGCAAACTGCTGTCCTGCGTTTCGATGTCGCCGGTCCGCTGATGCCATGACCGTACCGAGATGTCGATCTTGTTGATCATAGAGGTCACTTCACTGGCGGCTTCACGGCGGGGTTTTCCGGTCTCCCTGCCTATGCAGGCGGCCAGCGATTCCTGATGTTTTTCGAGTTCTTTTCCGAAACGGTTAACCACCGCCAGCCGCTCACTGAATTCCCGTGCGGCCCAGTCGTCGAATACCTCAGCGGCGGCCTGACAGGCCGCGGCAACGTCTTCTTGTGCCGCACAGTGTCCCTGCCAGATAACCTCACCGCTGACCGGGTCATATTTTGTCAGAGTGCTACCCCGGCCGGTCAGCCATTGGCCATTGATCAGTAATGTCATAAACGGGCTCCTTGCGGGTTAAGAGAGACTACGCGTACCGGGTCACCGGCAGCTATCTGTAACCGGGCAGCGCAGGCAGGCGGGATCAACAGCGTTTCAGCCTGCGGGTCGACGGGCAGCAGCATGGCCCGGAAATGGTGGTAGTCCATACCGGCGACCAGACAAAGCGGATGCTGTTCGCCGGGTGTCCCTGTGACGGCAGACATCACCCTGCTCTGATTAACCGCACGGATTGCCGGTAACTCACATTCCAGCGTCGGGCCGCCATCAAAAATATCCACATAGTTCTGATAGCGGAACCCTTCAGCTTCCAGTAACGCCCTGGCCGGTGCCGTCTGCTCATGAACCTTACCTATGACCGCCTGAGCCTCTGCGCTCAGGTAGTGGATATATAGCGGGTGTTTTGGCATCAGCTCTGCAATAAACGCTTTATGCCCGGTACCGCTGAGAAAATCTGCCCGGCTGAAATCCATCGAAAAAAAATGGCTGCCGACACTGTCCCAGAACGGTGAATTACCGGCGTCATCGAGTACCCCGCGCATCTCCGCGACGACCTGCGGAGAGAACGCCTCCGGAAAGCAGGCCATAAACAAAAAGCGTGATTTCGACAGCAATTGGCCGTTCTTACGGATCCGGTAGTCCGGGTCCAGAAATAATGAACAGAGTTCGGTCGCTCCGGTGTGGTCATTACTCAGTGATAATGTCGCCAGCGGATTATAAATATCCAGCTGGCGTGAGGCATGAACCAGCGACCCTACGCGGTAGTTGTACCAGGGCTCTTCCAGGCCGACCGCGACTTCTATCGCACTGATCCCGGCAATCACGCCGTTTTCGGTATCCTCCAGAACAAACACGTATCCCTGCTGCGCCCGGCATCGCTCTCCCTGCCATGTCTCCACTGAGCGCTCAATACGCTCTGCCAGGGTCTTCTCATCCTGAGGCAGGGACGTCAGCCCCCCACCGGTTTTCTTAGCAAGCCTCATCAGGCCAGCCAGGTCTGCATGGCATACCGGACGGATCACCATCATCAGTCATTCCTCCCTGACAGAACGGAACCGTCGATTGCGGGCAGACGCTTACCGGCCTGGCCCGGCAAGGCAATACCGTCACCGTCCGGATATCTGGCGGAGGTTTCTTCGTTGCGGATAGGGTGTGGTCTCATGAGCGTCTCCGGACTGAATATCAAAAACGATTATTTACATGTCAGCCTCAGACAGGCTGGATTCAGTACAGATTGCAGTTAACGTGCCAGAGCGTCATAAAATGCATAAAATTATCAACATTAAAATAAATCAATGGGTTACGTTATTACTGTATTCACTTTTTATGAATAAAAAATGAATAGTACGATGACGGGATAAGACAGGCCGAGCGGAGAAGAGCAGATTTATGCAAAAAAAGGAAAAATTATTTATTTGCTGATTTTTATCACTTTCAGGAATAAAAAACACCGGGCAGCGCACCTTTCAGGTGCAGGTGGCTGCCTTCCCCGGCAAACAGTGAACCAAAACAGTGCGACCGCCCACACTATAAACACACAGGCCCCCCGCCGCTGGCTGGCAGCGGGAACGAAAACGGACAGATTTGCAGTACAGATAGCGGATTGAGATCGGGCCACCGGCCGGTAGCGATCCGCTCACTACGGCTCAAGGTGCCATCAGATCATACTGTTCAGGATTGACCGTATCATCCAGTTGCATAGGCGGGGTCAGCTTCAGCGTAATGGTATTAGACGTCACCGTATTATGATTATTCGTTACCGTAACAGCGAGGTGATATTCATTCGTCGCCTGCGGGTCATTATTCCAGGCCGGCATAATAATGCTCCAGCCCCGGGTCCCTGTGGCATCCGCTGGTGGTGTCAGGCTGAGCGCACGGGTATCGCCTTCCCAGTGGATCGATGTGATGTTTTTATCCGGTGTCACCTGCAATTTCAGCATCAGGCTCTCCCCTGCGGATAACTGCCAGGGAGGGGTTGCGAGGAACACACTCAGTGAACTGCGTTTACGATAACTCAGTACCGGGCTGTTATTACGACTGACAACATCAAACCGGCTGCCCCGAAGTGAACGGGCCGCCGCCACCGCATCCGGTGACAGTTGCTCACGTAGCGACTCGCCAAAATGGTAATTAAACTTCAGACCAAACAGATCCTGGCTCTCGCCACCGGTTCCCGTTTTATGGCTGGCCGAAAACGTTACCAGCGGTACCGGCGTATAGGTGACCCCCAGCGAAAGCGCGGAAGGATTATGGTAATAGTTACCACTATCGAAGGCATCGATATTATCCCCCAGATATTGCTGCCAGCTTACCGTGACGCCGAGTTGCCGGTAAAAGGGCAGATATCCCTGACTGTTAATATCATAACCGCGTGCCATTCGGGCCATCTGTGTGGTATTGACATCACGCCAGCCGGACAGTGGCTGATAGTAGTTTGCAGAAAAACGGAGAAAACTTCCCCAGGCTTCCGAACCGACCGAGGCCCGGTTCAGCGCCTTATTAAACAGGTGATCGAGGAAGGCATTATAACCAAACAGCCAGTCACCGGCTCCCCAGCGCTGTCCCAGTCCGACACTGCCTGTCGTCCCGGGTGAGCTGTCGCTGAGTACCACTTCACTGAATGTCAGGTAGCGATCATTTTCTGCCAGCGGGCTAAGCAGTGAGGCTGAAGTTCCGTCAAAATTCCCGTCGATATCCACATTCAGATCCACACTGGCATGACCGTAAGGCGAGAGCAGAGACTGGCTTTCCTGGTTCAGCCGCTTCCCCAACTGGTCGCGGAAATGATCAAACGCCCAGAGTCCGGCGCTATGTCCGAGACTGGTATCAGTATCACTATTATTCGCGGCAGCAATAGCCTGAGCAATTTCAGCCAGCTGGCGTGAAAAATCGTTGCTTACCGCACTGCTGCCTAAATCAGGAAGCTGATCGGCTTCTTTGGCAAAGCGGGCTGCAGAATCATCAAACGGTGTTTCTGAGAGGGTCGGGTCACTGTCAGCCCTGGCAGTGAATTGTGCTGAAAGAAGCAGTGTGACGAAACAGCAAAGGAGACGGGATCTGTTTAAGGGCATAAATAATATTAACAGCTTCCGGTAGAAAGATTCTCTGACGATGAACAACCTGAATACTCTGATCAGTGTGAACGCACAGTATATCATAGCCTGCCGGAAGGTATAACGTTCAGCGCAATTCCCGCACAATGAGGCCATCGGCGGCAGGTCAGTACGCGTCCTGTTCCGGACAACAGGCTCTGACCTGCGAGGCAAGCATGTTCAGTTTCTCATCCGGTGCACCGAGCGCGGCCAGACTGTTGACCAGTTCATAAAGGTAGCGGGCATTGGTGCCGAGTGGCCCCCGGGCTGCAGCGATCAGCGGTGCGATAATGGCAGGCGAGTCATCCGGTTCATACAAAGGATGTTCAGTATTAATGGTAAATACCAGTGCCGTGATCTCACGGCCATTGTCCAGTGTCACTTTCTGCCAGCGCGGGCAGTAACAACCGGTGATCATCTCCCGCTTCCAGAGTAATTCCAGTTCTGTGGCCCGGGTCGTCTCATTCAGGCGGAACACCAACCCGCGGGTTTGTCCTCCGGCCTTTAAGGCCAGCATACGGCCAGGGGTACAACCGGTACCCCGCCCGGCAATCAAACGAATACAAAAGGCACGCTGCCAGCCGTCCAGCTGCGCCGGTTGAACTTCACGGTAGTCAAGTACCGGATTCCACATCAGTGAACCGTAACCGAAGACCCAAATCGGCTCGCGGGGAGGGAGTTCTGCCAGAAAACGGCTCAGAGAGGCTTTCCGCTGTTCCGTACTCAGTACCAGATGCGGCTCAATACTGCCAAACGACGACTGGCAATCAGCATTAATCAAAAAATCCCGGGTCAGCACATTCCCTCCCTTCTCGTTCTGCTTTTTCAGTGAAACCCGGTGTTATCATTACAGCAAACAGCCAGTTATGTGAAGTGCTTCACAAATAATAACTCTTTATCCTGACAACAAATCAGATTCATTGAACGTCTTTCCCCGGGTTCTCCCCGAAAAGAAGCCTTAAATGAAAACCTCAACCCGGAACAGAGAGGTTAATCCTATAAAACACAGCAAAACACCAATGAAAGGTAAACAAACCATAAAATATTATGGGTTAATGATTTATAAAAATTAAGAATAAACAGTCACCTCAGAAGAATATCTCCTGAAAAAGAAGACAACACTGTAATAAGGTAAAATACCGTAAAAAAACCTATCAATACTACAGATAAATGATACTATTATTGACAGTTACTATGCCGCATACGTTTTATCCGACAGCCTTACCCCCTAAGAAGATAGTTCATTTTTAACGCGTGAGGAAACAGAATGCCAGCGCATGAAAAAACCCGACACACGGAATATTCTCTTATTTTCCCGATAGTGGCATTGATCGTACTTTGGTTTTTTAGTCATCAGACTTCATTACCTATTGTGATCGCTATCAACCTGCTGACACTTGTCGCTATCCTGTGCAGCGCTTTCAGCGTGGTACGTCATGCCGACGTACTGGCACACCGGCTGGGTGAGCCTTTCGGCTCGCTGATCCTGACGCTGTCGGTGGTTATCCTGGAAGTGAGTCTGATTTCGGCATTAATGGCGACCGGTGGCGCGACTCCGGGCCTGATGCGCGATACGCTGTATTCAATCATTATGATTGTGACCGGCGGGCTGGTCGGTTTTGCTCTGCTGCTCGGTGGCCGTAAGTTTGCCACCCAATATGTCAACCTCGCGGGCGTAAAGCAGTACCTGATTGCGATTTTCCCGCTGGCCATTCTGGTGCTGGTGTTTCCGAATGCCTTACCGGGCGGTAACTTCAGCACCGGACAGGCACTGCTTATTGCGCTGGTCTCTGCTGCGATGTATGGCGTTTTCCTGCTGATCCAGACGAAAACGCATCAGAGCCTGTTTATCTATGAGCATGAAGATGACAGCGACGACGGTGACCCGCATCACGGCAAGCCCTCTGCCCATAGCAGCGGATGGCATGGTCTGTGGCTGGTCATCCACCTGCTGGCGGTGATCAGCGTGACTAAAATGAATGCGCCGGTCCTTGAACAACTGCTGGGCGATTTACACGCACCGCAGCAGTTTACCGGGTTCCTGATTGCCTTGCTGATCCTCTCTCCTGAAGGGTTAGGCGCGATAAAAGCCGTCCTGGCCAACCAGGTTCAGCGGGCGATGAACCTTTTCTTCGGGTCGGTACTGGCCACCATCTCGCTGACCGTGCCGGTTGTGACGCTGATATCGGTGATCACCGGTCAGCCGCTGATTTTCGGGCTGGAAGCCCCGCAGATGATTATCATGTGCAGTGTGTTGCTACTGAGTCAGATTTCCTTCTCTACCGGCCGGACCAATGTTCTTAACGGTGCTGCCCACCTGGCTCTGTTTGTCGGTTATCTGATTACCGTCATGCTGTAGTCCGCTATCGCGTCCGGTACTCCTCCGGAATAACGCAAAAAAAACGCTGTCATCTGACAGCGTTTTTTATGGCCTCTGACCCGCTTATTTGCTGGTATCCAGCGCCGGGAAAGATTTCACCACATCATCAATAGCTTTCATCTGGACCAGGAAAGGCTCCAGTTTATCCAGCGGTAATGCCGAAGGACCGTCACATTTCGCGTTCACCGGGTCCGGATGCGCTTCAATAAACAGACCGGCAATCCCCACCGCCATTCCGGCGCGAGCCAGTTCAGCAACCTGTGCACGACGCCCGCCGGATGCCGCACCGAAGGGGTCACGGGTTTGCAGCGCGTGAGTCACGTCAAAAATCACCGGGGAATTGCTGGAGACTTTTTTCATTACATTAAAGCCCAGCATATCCACGACCAGATTGTCATAGCCAAAGTTACTGCCACGATCACACAGGATAACTTTATCGTTACCACCTTCAGCAAACTTATCGACGATATTGCCCATCTGACCCGGGCTGATAAACTGCGGTTTTTTAACGTTGATAACCGCACCGGTTTTTGCCATCGCTTCAACCAGATCAGTCTGGCGGGCTAAAAAGGCCGGTAACTGGATCACATCAACCACTTCGGCAACCGGCTGCGCCTGTGCTGCTTCATGCACATCAGTAATAATTTTTACGCCAAAAGCGGCTTTCAGTTCAGCAAAAATCTTCATCCCTTCTTCCAGGCCCGGGCCACGGTAAGAATGGATTGAAGAACGGTTTGCCTTATCAAACGAGGCCTTAAACACATAAGGGATCCCCAGCTTATCTGTCACTTTGACGTAGTGTTCGCAGATACGCATGGCCAGGTCGCGGGACTCCAGCACGTTCATACCGCCGAACAGCACAAACGGCAGATCATTAGCTACCTTGATGTCACCGATGGCGACGACTTTCTCTGTCATACTGTTGTTCCTATAGTTACTGATGCGCTGCTCAGTGCAACGTCACTTGTTTATTCTCAATCGCGTGGATTTGAACTTTAATCATCTCACTGACCGGATCTTCAGGACACTGCTCTATAAAATACGTTAAATCATTTAACGCAATATGTTCACATTCCAGTTGTGCGTAAATCAGGCCCCGGTCACGGATTTCGTAGGGATCTTCCGGGTCCATGTTTAACAGCACTTCACTGACCTGTAAGGCCAGTTCCAGCTGCTGCTCTGCCATCAGAGAGGCTTTCAGCGTATCCAGCATCTTGCGGACCACCGTGGCATTATCTGCCTCCTCCAGGTCTTCATCGTATAACCCGGAGGTCGGCCCCAGAGTGCCCTTAACCCAGACGTCGAGCGTATGTTCGTCCAGCGTCTCGCCGTTAAAGGGATTGATCAGCCACATCTCTCCGTCGACCCAGTCGGCCCGCGCAATCAGCTGGGTCGGGAAAATAACCGGTAACAGGGGTAATGAAAGTTCTCCGGCAATGAACAGTAATAAAGCACCGAGAGAAACCGCCGTTCCCTGACGGGTTTTTAACACATTATCCAGCCACAGGGCATCAGACAAACGGTAAATCCCGCTGGCCCCGGTAAACCCCCACTCCCGATAGAAGAGATCCATCAGCTGTTCCAGCTGCTGTTCCTGGTCCACATCGGTTGAGACATGCGTTCTGGCCTCAGCCACCATCTCTGCCAGCCGGGTGTGCACTTCCTGCGTCGGGAAATCCGGGCGAACACCGGCCATTACCGTCATCATGGCTTCACACAGGGAACATTCACTGAAATCGTAATTCATTGTCGTACTCATTATCACACCGCCAGCAGCATTTTTTGTGTTGCCAGGCTGACAATGATCCCGACCATAATCAGTGCCGCGATAAAGGCAACGCCCCTGACCGGGAGTGAATACTGGCGACGACCGAAGGCGATAAACCCAAGGCCGATATACAGCACCACGGCAAAAAGCTTCTCAGTCAGCCAGCCGTTGCCTTCGGTAAACGGATACTGATGGGTGATCAGCACCAGCAGTATGCCGCTCAGTAACAAAAAGGTATCAACGATATGGGGCACTATTTTTACCCAGCGACGATCTGACATGGCAGAATGTGCCGCTTTCCAGTAAAAGCGCAGAATAAAAAGCGCAACAGAGAGAAACACTGTCAGCAGGTGAATAGATTTAACTAACGGAAAAAGAGTGTACATATCAGCTCATTGTAGTCGGTTTAATATACTGTCCATAGGTGACACGGGGATTACCGCCATAATCGGCGCGTGTGCTCACCTGGCGGAACCCGGCGTCTGTCAGTAATGCTCTGACCGCAGCATCCTGCTGCCAGCCGTGTTCCAGTACCAGCCAGCCTTCGGGAAGGAGCCAGTCGCGGCTCTTATCGATAATAATCCGTAAATCTGCCAGTCCCCCCTCATCGGCGACCAGCGCACTCAGAGGTTCAAAACGGACATCCCCTTGCTGCAGATGTTCATCCGTCGCATCGATATACGGGGGATTACTGACAATCACGGCAAACCGACTGGCTGTCAGGGCATCAAACCAGTGACTTTGCAGAAACCGGCAATTGGCAAGCGACAGCAGGGCCGCATTCTCCTGCGCCAGCGCAACGGCTTCCGCAACACGATCCACGCCGGTGACCTGACAATCCCCCCGCTCTTTGCCCAACGCCAGGGCGATAGCACCGGTCCCGGTCCCCAGGTCAAGCAGCGGCGACGGAGACTCCGGGATAAGTTCAAGCGCAACCTCGACCAGGACTTCCGTGTCCGGGCGGGGGATCAGAGTGCTGTTATTCACTTTTAGCGGCAGTGACCAGAATTCGCGTTCCCCCAGCAGGTGCGCTACCGGTTCCCCGGCCTGGCGGCGCTGCAACAGCCCCGCCAGCACGGATAACTGCGCGTCCGTCAGCCGGGTATCGTCAAACGCGATAATCCAGCTACGGGGTTTGCCGAGCACAAAGCCCAGCAGGATTTCAGCATCCCGTTTCGGGCTGTCACTCTGAGCTAAAACGGTCCGGCTCTGTGTCAGCCACTCACGTACAAGCATTAGTCCTGGCCTGCCAGTGCGGCCAGCTGATCGGCCTGATATTCCTGAACAATCGGTTCTATCAGGCTATCGAGTTTCCCTTCCATCGTTTCATCCAGACGGTAGATAGTCAGGTTAATACGGTGGTCGGTCACACGGCCCTGCGGGAAGTTATAGGTGCGGATACGGTCAGAACGATCACCGCTGCCCAGCAGGTTACGGCGCGCAGAGGCCTCAGCTTCGTGACGTTTGGCCATTTCAGCGGCATGAATACGAGCACCCAGCACCGACAATGCTTTCGCTTTGTTTTTATGCTGTGAACGCTCGTCCTGACATTCCACCACGATCCCGGTCGGTAAGTGGGTGATACGGATGGCTGAATCGGTGGTGTTAACGTGCTGTCCGCCAGCGCCGGAAGAACGGAAGGTATCGATTTTCAGATCCGACGGGTTGATTTCCGGTAATTCAGCGTCCGGGATTTCCGGCATGATGGCCACCGTGCAGGCAGAGGTATGGATACGCCCCTGTGATTCGGTTTCCGGCACACGCTGTACACGGTGCCCTCCGGATTCAAATTTCAGTCGTCCGTAAGCCCCCTCACCGACGATTTTGGCGATCACTTCTTTATAACCCCCGTGTTCACCCTCACTGGCGCTGACAATCTCTACCCGCCAGCGGCGGGTTTCAGCATAACGGCTGTACATACGGAACAAATCACCGGCAAAGAGTGCCGCTTCATCCCCGCCGGTACCGGCACGGACTTCAACAAAGCACGGACGTTCATCATCAGGATCTTTAGGCAGTAACAGCACCTGCAGATCCTGTTCCAGCTCCAGACTTTGAGCCTTTGCCTGCTGTAATTCATCCGAGGCCATTTCCCGCATTTCCGGGTCGTCCAGCATCAGGGTTGCGGTTTCGATATCTTCCTGAACTTGCTGCCACTCACGGAAGCATTTCGTCACATCAGTCAGCTGTGAATATTCACGCGATAAGGCCCGGAAACGCTCCTGGTCGGAGATAACGCCGGCATCACCCAGTAACGCTTCCACTTCTTCATGACGTTCCTGCAGCGCTTCGAGTTTAGCAACAATTGATGTCTTCATGTATTTGAGGTTTATCCGATAACTGAAAAGGGCAACCCGGCATTATTCAATGCCAAGGCTGTCGCGTAAAATTTGCAGGCGTTCGCCATCGCCATCGCGGGCTGCCTGCTGAAGGGATTTGGTCGGGGCATGGATCAAACGATTGGTCAGTTTGTGTGCCAGGTCGTGCAGCACTTTAGTCGCATCCTGCCCTTGCTGTAATGCCTGCAAGGCCCGGGATTCCAGCTCCTCACGAATGAGATCCGCGTGCGAACGGTAATCACGGATAGTCGTGACCGCGGCCTGTGAACGCAACCAGGACATAAACTCGCCGCTTTCATAAACGACAATATTTTCTGCTTCCACGGCAGCCGCCTGACGCTGAGCCATATTCTGCTCGATAATGGTTTGCAGGTCGTCAACCGTATATAAATAAGCATTCGGCAGTTTGCCGACTTCAGGTTCCACATCACGGGGAACGGCAATATCCACCAGCAACATTGGCTGGTTACGGCGGGCTTTCAGCGCCCTTTCCATCATACCTTTACCGATAATAGGTAACGGACTGGCCGTAGACGAAATAATGATGTCCGCGTCCTGCAGGCGGGAAGTCAGTTCGCCGATTTCAATCACTTCCGCATCCACCTCATCTGCCAGCACCTGTGCACGTTCACGGGTACGGTTAGCTATGATCAGCTTTTTGACCTGGTGCTCGCGCAGGTGACGGGCCACCAGTTCAATGGTCTCACCGGCCCCGACCAGCAACACATTAACGGATGAGAGGGATTCAAAGATCTGACGTGCCAGAGTACAGGCAGCAAACGCCACCGAGACGGCACTGGCACCGATTTCGGTCTCTGTTCGTACCCGTTTTGCCACCGAAAAGGTTTTCTGGAACATGCGTTCCAGTTCACTGCTCAGTGCATGGCCGCGCTGCGATTCAGCAAACGCTTTTTTTACCTGGCCCAGAATTTGCGGTTCGCCCAGCACCAGCGAATCTAACCCGCTGGCAACGCGCATCAAGTGGCTGACGGCCGCGTTGTCCTGATGCCAGTAAAGACTTTCACGGACGTCGTCTTCCCGCAACTGATGGTAATCGCATAACCAGCGAACCAGTTGTTCCTGAATATCCTCATTTTCGCCGACACTGAGGTAAAGCTCAGTACGGTTACAGGTGGAGAGTACCACACCACTTTCTACCTGTGGCTGTGATAACAGGCTGTCCAGCGCTTTATCAAGTGTGTCCGGCCCAAAAGATACCCGTTCGCGCAGAGCGACAGGTGCCGTTTTGTGATTGATTCCGAGTGCTAGAAGCGTCATGGCAATTCTGGTTGGGTTGTCCCAATAATGTCAGGGTTATAGAGTTATTCTACAAGATGCAGCAGATCATGAAAAGCCATACAAAAGCTCAGACAGTAATAAGATTACGCCGAAGACAAAGAATAATCCCTGAATAGCATTGACGGTTAAATAGCATGGCTGTAGCGTTAACGGTTACGCTGCAAAAATACCATGTCCAGGGAGACGACTACGTGAGTATACTGAATCTTCGCCGGGGGGCGTTCTTACTGCCTCTGGCCAGTCTGTTGTTAAGTGCCTGTGCCACCCTGCCATCACAGGGGCCGGGCAAGAGTCCTGATTCTCCCCAATGGAAACAACACGTCAATGAAGTGAAGCAGGTGCAGGCTTTCCAGACCCGTGGTGCCTTTGCCTATATATCACAGCGACAGAACGTTTATGCCCGTTATAACTGGCAACAGAGCGCCAGTGACCGCTATCGGCTGATTTTGACCAATCCGCTGGGCAGTACCGAAATGCAACTGGATACCCAGGGCCAAACCGTACAACTGGTAGACAATAACGGTAAACGTTATACCAGCAACAATGCTTCTAAGATGATTTCTGAGCTGACGGGCATGAATATTCCACTGGAGAATCTTCGTCAGTGGATGCTTGGCCTGCCGGGCACCGCAGACAGCTTTACCCTGAATGATCACTACCAGCTGCGTACCGCCACGTATCAGCAGGACGGCCAGACCTGGCATGTGACTATCAATGACTATAAACAGGATGTCACCCCTGCCCTGCCGGCAGATCTCGAACTGACGGCCGGTGATCTGAAGATTAAACTGCGTATGGATAGCTGGAAACTGCAATGATCACGACCTGGCCTTCTCCCGCAAAGCTGAACCTGTTTCTGTATATCACCGGTCAGCGTGCCGATGGCTACCATGACTTACAAACGCTGTTTCAGTTTCTGGACTTTGGCGATACGCTGACGATTGAGACTACTCAGCGGGGCACTCTGACACTGCACACCCCGTTTTCTGAGGTTGATAACGAGCATAACCTCATTATCCGGGCGGCCCGGCTACTGAAAACCACTGCGCTGGCGGACCAGCGCATTGAAGCTTCTGCCGGGGCTGAGTTTTCAATTGAAAAGCGCATCCCGATGGGGGGCGGACTGGGTGGCGGCTCTTCAAATGCGGCTACCGTGCTGGTGGCATTGAACCGGTTATGGAACTGCGGCTATTCTGCAGAGACGCTGGCGGCACTCGGACTGCAGTTAGGCGCGGATGTGCCGGTCTTTATTGACGGGCATGCTGCCTTTGCCGAAGGCGTCGGCGAGCGGTTACACCCCGCCAGCCCGCCGGAGAAATGGTACCTGGTGGCCCACCCTGGCGTCAGCATTCCTACCCCGGCGGTGTTCGGTGATCAGGCACTAACCCGTGACACGCCACGACGCTCATTAAACCAGCTTATGGATGATCCCTGGCACAATGATTGTGAAGCTGTCGTAAGAAAACGTTTTCGTAAGGTTGATGAATTGCTCGTCTGGCTGTTAGAATACGCGCCGTCGCGCCTGACAGGGACAGGTGCCTGTGTGTTTGCCGAATTCGACACAGAGGAAGCTGCCCGTCGGGTCCTTGAACTCGCTCCTGAATGGATAACCGCCTTTGTCGCCCGTGGAATGAATATTTCGCCGCTGCAAGAACGCTTATCTGAGTGATCAGCGTGTGCGTGACAGTATCACCTGTTCCAGGTACTGCACGTATCGCATTTATACACCTGTGTGAATCTTCCCTGTGACACAGCGCAGGGAGTTCTCTGGACGTAAAGCCTGAGGTTTTTCTCGTGCCCGATATGAAGCTTTTTGCTGGTAACGCCACCCCGGAACTAGCGCAACGCATAGCCAACCGCCTATACACTAACCTCGGGGACGCCGCTGTTGGCCGTTTCAGTGACGGTGAAGTGAGTGTACAGATTAATGAAAACGTGCGCGGGGGTGATATTTTTATCATTCAGTCCACCTGCGCTCCGACTAACGATAATCTGATGGAACTGGTGGTGATGGTAGACGCTCTGCGTCGTGCCTCCGCCGGACGAATTACTGCCGTTATCCCTTACTTTGGTTATGCTCGTCAGGATCGTCGCGTTCGTTCTGCCCGTGTCCCTATTACTGCGAAAGTTGTGGCTGACTTCCTGTCCAGCGTCGGTGTTGACCGCGTTCTGACAGTTGATCTGCACGCAGAACAGATTCAGGGCTTCTTTGACGTCCCGGTGGATAACGTGTTCGGTAGCCCTATCCTGCTGGAAGATATGCTGCAACTGAACCTGGAAAACCCTATTGTGGTTTCTCCGGATATCGGTGGTGTAGTTCGTGCCCGTGCCGTCGCAAAACTGCTGAACGACGCTGACATGGCCATTATCGATAAACGTCGTCCGCGTGCTAACGTTTCTCAGGTGATGCATATCATCGGTGATGTTGCCGGCCGTGACTGCGTACTGGTTGACGATATGATCGATACCGGGGGCACGCTGTGTAAAGCGGCAGAAGCCCTGAAAGATCGTGGTGCGAAGCGCGTCTTTGCTTATGCAACCCACCCGATTTTCTCCGGTAATGCGCTGGAAAACCTGCGTAACTCAGTGATTGATGAAGTGGTGGTCTGTGACACTATTCCTCTGTCACCGGAAATCAAAGCCCTGCCGAATGTCCGTACTCTGACATTATCCGGCATGCTGGCCGAAGCGATCCGTCGTATCAGCAACGAAGAATCTATCTCTGCGATGTTTGAGCATTAATGATGCGCTGTCGTCAGCAGTAAAAAACCGGGCTATTATGCCCGGTTTTTTTATGCAGGTAATACGCTGCCTGGCATCCTGCACCGCGGTTTACACCCCACCGTTCCCCGCCGCAGTGAAGGCACTGTCACTATTTGTGACGCGGATGCAGACGACAACCGTCATAACGCAACAGAAAATACCGATCACAGACTTTTTCTCTGCCGCCGACCTGTGCCCCGGTCAGCCACAATAATGCCCCGAGAAAAATAGCAAAGATTGCCCCCCCGACCGCCAGTTCAGACAGATGCATCGACGGTAGCTGATTCATTACTGCGGCAACGATACCTCCGATCATAGCCACCATCCCTGCCCCCATCAGTACATTGCCGATAAACAGTGATTGTTTATGTTTCATGCCTGCTCTCCCGTCTTTACTACAGAAAATGTTGAATCGTTAAATAAATTTTAATTAACAACCTTAAAACACACTGCTACACAGATCACAAAAAAGCGATAAAATGAACACTCTGTGCTTTCGGCAGAGACCTTTGTACTCAGAGGCGACACACAGTAAACTAGGGGTTTGGAATAATGGCAGAGTATAGATTGTGAGCAGCATTAAACTGATCGTCGGTCTGGCGAATCCCGGTGCGGAATATGCCGCCACCCGACACAACGCCGGGGCCTGGTATGTGGATTTACTGGCCGGACGCTATAACCAGTCTCTCAAAGAAGAAGCCAAATTTTATGGCTACACCGCCCGCCTGAACCTGGCCGGAAACGACGTCCGCTTACTGGTTCCTACGACCTTTATGAACCTCAGTGGTAAGTCAGTGGCCGCGATGGCCACCTTTTATCGTATCGCTCCGCAGGAAATCCTGGTGGCGCATGATGAAATGGATATGCTGCCAGGTGTGGCGAAATTTAAACAAGGCGGTGGTCACGGCGGGCATAACGGCCTGAAAGATATCATCAGCAAGCTGGGTAATAATGCCGACTTCCACCGCCTGCGCATCGGTATCGGCCACCCCGGCGACCGGAATAAAGTGACCGGTTTTGTACTGGGTAAACCCCCTGCCAGTGAACAAAAACTGATTGATGAGGCTATCGATGAAGCCGCACGCTGTACCGAAGTGTGGCTGAAGGAAGATCGTCTGAAAGCAATGAACCGGCTGCACTCTTTTAAAGCCGGCTAAGGTTCGCCGGAAATCCGCGCCATCAGGGGCGGTTGTGTGTATAATGCGGCAAATTTTTTCAGTTCCGGTGGCAGTCATAAGCGCTGCCACCAATACGTTATAAGGTAACTCAAGCATGGGATTTAAATGCGGTATTGTAGGCTTGCCGAATGTGGGCAAATCCACTCTGTTTAATGCGCTGACAAAAGCGGGTATCGAAGCGGCAAACTTTCCGTTTTGTACGATTGAACCGAACACCGGTGTGGTTCCCATGCCTGATCCGCGTCTGGACAAACTAGCTGAGATTGTTAAACCTCAGCGTACTATCGCCACCACCATGGAATTTGTCGATATCGCCGGTCTGGTAAAAGGCGCGTCTAAAGGTGAAGGCCTGGGTAACCAGTTCCTGACCAATATCCGTGAAACCGAAGCTATCGGTCACGTGGTACGTTGTTTTGAAGATGACAACATCATTCACGTTGCCGGTAAAGTCAGCCCGGCTGACGATATTGAAGTCATCAATACCGAACTGGCACTTTCTGACCTGGATACCTGTGAACGTGCGATCCAGCGTTTACAGAAAAAAGCCAAAGGCGGCGATAAAGATGCTAAAGCCGAGCTGGAAGTGCTGGAAAAATGCCTGCCACAGCTGGAAAACGCTGGCATGCTGCGTGCCCTGGGCCTGGATGAAGACGAAAAAGCGCTGATCCGCTACCTGAGCTTCCTGACCCTGAAGCCGACCATGTACATTGCTAACGTCAATGAAGACGGTTTCGAGAACAACCCGTTCCTGGACCAGGTGCGTGAAATTGCCGCTCAGGAAGGTTCTGTGGTCGTTCCGGTCTGCGCTTCTGTCGAATCTGACATTGCCGAACTGGACGATGCTGACCGCGATGAGTTTATGGCTGAACTGGGTATTGAAGAGCCGGGTCTGAACCGTGTGATCCGTGCCGGTTACTCCCTGCTGAACCTGCAGACTTACTTCACCGCAGGTGTTAAAGAAGTCCGTGCCTGGACCATCCCTGTCGGCGCAACGGCCCCGCAGGCCGCCGGTAAAATCCATACTGACTTTGAAAAAGGCTTTATCCGTGCTCAGACCATCGCCTTTGATGACTTTGTTGCTTTCAAAGGCGAACAAGGTGCAAAAGAAGCCGGTAAGATGCGTGCGGAAGGTAAAGAATATATCGTTAAAGACGGCGATATTATGAACTTCCTGTTTAACGTCTGATTCGGTTCTGCTGTCTTATCAGGGGTTATTGACCCTGATTAAGACGGAACGGCCCCATAAAATCCACGCAGTTGCGTGGATTTTTGTTTTTACGGAGGCTGGGTTGTTGCGGCGTCAGCTGGGTTGAAAATGGCTACAGGGATACTTACCGATCCCTGCTGGCTAATTGATCGCATTTCTCAATAAGCGCTGACGCGATCAGTAATAAGACAGGCAGGATTATGGAATATCGCGTCAGGATATTATGATGGTAAACAACAGGCATTAATATTCCACCTGCAATGTCACCGGTCAGGAACGCAGTCTGCCTGATGCCAAATACAGCATGTGCCCGCCCCTTTTCAGCAATGTTCATCTCAATGAAATTGAGGATCAGCGACATCGTCGCTTTAAAAGTATAAAATGCAATAATGGTGAGCGCGAAATAAAGCTTTAGCTTCTCTGAAAGAAAGCATGCAGACAAGAAGACAGACACTGACGAAAGCAATGTGAAAAGCATAAGAGAGTTATTAATTTCATACTTTTTTGTCAGAGAGACGTAGATATTTTTTAAAACAAATCCTAAAGCAACACCTGAAGATAAAATAACGCCAATACTATTAATTGAATATCCCATATCTTTTAAATATATAGGTACCAGAGGGATAAAAATAGCCCAGCACAAACCTTGTGCAAAACAAGCTATGAAAATAAAAGTGGTTATTGTGTCAGGTTTTTTCTTTAGGGATAAGGATGCCCTATCTTTTTTATGCGTAGAAAAATCATCTTTATAGCCGGTTTTCGGCACAAAGAGCATACCAGACATTGCCAGTAATCCGGTGATCCATAACGATATCTGGTATCCATTATGAAAATACAAAGACACAAATGAAACAAGTAAACCTGACAGCATAGCGCCAAAACTTTGCGATAACGTGCTGATGTTATCAGTATGGAGAACCGCTTTCTTTCGGTTAACTTCATCAGTTTCAAGGATCAGTGCCCTGAGCGTAATGCCTGTTACGCTGGCTCCTATCCCGGCAGTCAGCCCGGTGAGGATGGCTAAAAGAGCATTCTGAGGGTAAGCTCTCATCACGAGACCGGCGCCGTATAAGGCATAGCCGATAAGAAGGGCACACCGAATGCCTGTTTTTGCCAGCAGCGATGAGTAAAAAATTGATAGTGAACCCGCCACCGCCATTGCAACATACGATAGCGAAAATAAATTTAACTTACCTTCTCCAGCCCAGAATAGAGGCTGGAGAGTTTTCGATATCCACATCGGGAACAGAAATAAAGCATTAAGTAAATAGATCCTCTTTTGCATTACACCTTCTCATCTTGTAGGTACGCTAAGTTTTCTATGATAACTTCATAGTCTGCAAAAAGTTCAGAGGCTACCCTCAACGCGTCTTAAGCCGAAGAATTTGAATTAAATAAATTGCTTTCAGCAGGAAGTATATACCAGTCAGATTGACTGATGTAAGCATACCTGTATTGGTTCCGGGATTTTTTTGAGGTTTCCGGTTTTCAGCCATCAAACAGTATTCTTCCGGGGTAAGATTATTAAGGGATTCATGAGCTCGTTCGCGGTTATACTCCGCTAAACTGAGGGGACACTTTAAGGTATCTGCTTCTCGCCTGACGCTGTTACCTACCTGACTCCAAGGCCGGCAAGCCAGGGAACACCAGGCAAAGAACCCACCTTACGGTATTTTTTTCTGGCTGGCAGGTTACGCTGGTTCAGAGGATCCGATCAGGATCATTTGAACCGCAGCCCCAACCTAAACACCACACAGCTCCCCCCATTCCTCATTATCAGCGCGCAAGGAATTGCGACAGTAACAAAAAAAATTAGTTAAAATAGTTTAAACAAAATTATTGAGCTAAGAAGACTATTTTGATAGGTTCACATGGTGGAAATCCTGATACAAAACTCCATTTTCCTGGCTTTACCAGACTATAATGCCGCAGTTATCTTTGATGATACCTGGAAAAATTTCAGAGTGGAAACGACAATGAAGCATAAATATTTTTACTTATACCAATCAGCAGATATAATTTTCACATCTTCTTGTCGCGCTATAGGCATGTTGCTTGCCTGGGTCATGATACAACACTACCAATTAAAAGTTGAACTCGGTTGGTTCATATCAACCTCCTGGATACTGCAAGTTTTAACTCTCATATTAATGGGCTTTTTTTCTGATCGAATAAAAAAAATAAAGGTTCCTATATTTTGCTCTGCCGCAAGTTTTTTATGTCTGGCAACAATGGAATTATCCACAACCGCAAAACCATTTCAGCTAGGTATTATTTATATTGCAACATCTCTGCTTAGTATAGCTATTCAGCCTATCGGCTCCAGCATCATTCCGAATATATATAAAGGGAAAAACATAGAGCGAGCTTTCAGAGTTCGAGGCTTTGTAAACTCAATTAATACAATCCTGGGTGCAGCTATATCAGGATTTGTAATTAGCGTATTTTCTGTCGAACAAACAATCAGAATATTGATGGTATCTATCGGCATTTCATTTTTTGCATTCCTGATAACAAAAACAACCGACATTGCAATTGAAAACGCTAAAAAAATAAAGACATCAGCCATCAATGCTTTGAAAAAAAATAAAGTAGAGAGAATGATGGTCATAGTTTCTGCCATATCAAACTTTATTCTGACACCAACGCTAATGTATATAACACCGATATTGATTATAGATAAATATGGCTATACTGCATTAGAAGTAGGACTCTCTGAAGCAATGTTTGGTTTAGGTATGCTTTTAGGTAGCGTTCTTTTTTGCCAAAGATTAAACAATTCGTTTGGCGTAAGATTAACAACAGTCATTAGTATAACCTCTGTAGGATTGAGCTTGTTGCTAATAATATTTGCTGATAACATATACGCTTTATTCATAGGTTTATTATTTGCAGGTTCAGGCGTTGTTATTTACAACATAAACACCACTAAAATTCGCTGTTCAGCAACGCCGTCTGACTTAAGATCCTCATTTGAGTCAATTTTCCTTGCGATATGCATACTTCCAATTCCGGCTGGTGTAGCCATATCAACCTTAATGGTTAATTCTGGTGATTTAGAGCTCTCGCTGGCATTATTCTCTGCATTAATTTTCTCATCTGCTTTAGCCGTTTGGCTATCAAAAGATTTCAGACTGATGGCTCAGTTGGATAATAATGACCTGGATAGCCACTACATTAAGCTGTATCCGAAGGCCTACTCTGCGTAGGAACTATTTCTGAAGCCAGCTATTATCACTGGAAAGCGAAAGCAGGAGGTAAAAACGGGCTTCAACCCGGCGCAGCACTTAGCTATGCGATTAAAATTTTAACAATAAGGTGTCCTGATAATAAGGCATGATGTTTGCTGTTCGCTCTGAGCGGATATGGATAGCTTGCTGATCATGCACATGGGAATTTTCTGCGAATAGCCCATTATGATCGACAATGTATTATGCCCTTATCGAAAGCGCAGATAATTATATTTAAACGACATGACCCAGATAATCCTTTAATCAGGGAAGTTGGATCCTGCCAGCTAAATGCCTTTTTATTTTTTCCAAAAAAGTGCGAACGGTTTCACCCCAGGATTCAGGAAAACACTCTCCCTGGCTAAGAATTGCAAATGTCTTTGTCAGTGTTTCATCATTTAATAACAGTAATTTTTCAGTCTCCTGACAAACGTTAATTGCCGTTTTTTGGTTCTCAGTTTGCAAATAACTGTCCAGTACGTCCTCTACCGTTTCGCCAAACAGATCGTAATCCTGACCAAAAAACACCCGAATAAGCGTACCAATATTTTTATAGTTGTTATTCATTATCAGCCTCAGAAAGATGGATATGACGTCAGAAGATAATAAGGTTTGCCGTTAAACACTTTACGGAGTAAAACAATCCTGACAGAGTAAGCCTTAAGCCGGGTTGTGCTTCCCTGCCTGAAACCATAACCCACTACGGTTCGAGCCTGCCAGGTTAATTCCAATACGCTTTCGCTTTTAGCAGCAGCCCAATAGATTATCTTCCCGCGATTGGCTTTCAAACCAGCACTTATGAATTTCTCTGCTTGTTCAATATTGACAAACGAACTTGCCAGGGGCGTTTTAGGGCTTCGTGCAAGGCGTGCAAGTAAATCCGCTTCAGGAATATTCACATGCCTGGCAATAGCATGTCCGCCAGCTTTAATACCATTAGCAGCCTCATGCTCAGCCAGTTTTAACTTACCAAAACGAACAGAAGCGACACGTGTCGCTCCGGCAGCGAGCGCAAACGACACCGGTACAGACAGGTCAACAGCCAGCCCGACATTCATAGCTGTCTTATCATCAGCGCCCAACTGCCTCGCTAAGGCGGCTGTTGCCCGAAAATTGCCGTACGAGTATCCTTGCCCGTTAATATCTGGCTGACCGCAGCATTAATACTATCCAGACTGTGTGTACCGACCACAACACAGGCAGCTTTAGTCAGTCCGGTTGGTTCTGGTACCATACAAGTGCAGTCGCGCCTGTTAACTCAAGTGTTCCCAACGCAAGAGCCAGTCCTCCATATAGACGGTGACTTAATGTCTCACCTTCACTAATACTTTTATCAGAAATCGCAGCTGTAAGCTGAATCGGGGACATCACGATTTTTATTTCATCATCCATAATGAAACCTCATCTGATTAAAAACAGGCTCTCAGAGGGTGTCCGTATTTCAGGTTTCAGCACCACTGACAGCTAACAAAGATGATAGATTGGCTCCTGTACTGCTTTCATCCCTAGCCATCGTTATAAAATAACGGAATACCTCTGCACAATACTGGCGAACACTGCACATTTTTCGATCGCACCTTTAATTTTTAGCAGCACTGACCCCGCCCTAATTTCCGTACCAGGCTAAATCAGAGACCCAGACCTTTTTGATGACTTCGTGCAAATTCTGCCGGAGTCAGGTTATTTAACGAAGAATGCAGACGGAACTGATTATATTCCTGCCGGAACTCGTCCATGATAGCGCGCATATCTTCCAGACAAGCTGTCGCGGTTGCTCCCGCTTTTATTAACACCGGTTCAGCCTGCGAAAAATAGCGCTCAATCTGCGCCGGTGTACCTTCGGCTTGTGAGGGGATGGCGCAGATCAAAGACGTACCGAAACGTTGTTGCAGCTCGTCCGGGTACGCATCAATCACGTCTGCCGCCTTTAGAACGTTAACCGGGTCTTTGAGAAGCGCGAGGCCGATAGCGTTAGCCAGTTGCGCGGCGTGTTCGTCGTCCAGCTGGTCGCCGATGTTCTTAACCCGCGTGGGTAGCTCCCGCAGAGTGTAGCGATCGGCGTTGCTTACCTGGCTGATATACGCGTTCCAGTCTTCGCTGTTCGCCATACAGGACGCAGAAAGTGCGCAGATGGCAAAAATTACCGCCCGCCGCATCATCGTACTACCTCAAGCGTACGATCAGACGACAAAATAATTTTTGAGCGTACATGCGGGCCCATGATAATACAGCCTTCCGACGCGAAGCCCGGCGGTTTAGGCGGTTTGCGCTCGCCATGAACACGAAACGCCGAACGCCCAAAGCTCTCGCCGGAAGTCATTTTAAGAATAATTGTCATCGGTCCTTTTGACGTGCTGTGTCCGCTGATATGATACGCCCCACGCGGTAGTGGTCCCATACCTCTTACATGTTGACGGTCCGGGTTGTTCTTGTTGGTTAAATTGCCGGAATACCCCTTTCCAACTAACTCCCCTTTGTGCCATAACTCGCCGGTACTCTGGTAGTAGATCCATGTCATGATATATATTCCCTTATGCTGCACTGCGTTATTTCAGGCTGTCCGAATGGATGATATTCCCACCCGGATAATGCCAGGTGATTTTGTCATAAGCCATTTTTACCGCTTCCATGTGGTCATAATACTGATTATCGGCATCCTTTATATCTTCCCTATATAGCACGACGCTGATAATTCGTGTACCTTCCGGGAAGGTATTGAAGTATTCCTTTTACTGCCCTGCATGATTAATTCGATAGAATTTAAGCTCTGCGGATTTTAAGTATTTCCCGGCGCAGGTATCTTGATAAAGATACGGACTGGATGAGTCAACCACCTTTGTGGGTCGCAGACAATCGGCATAACGATTTGGGTCGGTACCGGTTTAGTCGTATCACTGCACCCTGCTTTCCTGGCGGAGTGGATCAAGCGAGAGTGCGTCACAGGCAGGCAAGTTTTTCGCCAGCGTCGAGAAATACTGCAGTTTCTGCCACTGTGAACGATCGCCAATGACATACAGCCGTTGTTTAGCTCTGCTCACCGCAACATTGAGCAGATTTGGACGACTGGCGGCCCACGCTTTCGCGCCCGGCTTTTGCAAATTGCCTCCCAATACTAAAACCACAATATTGGCCTCTTTACCCTGAGTCGTATGAACGGTTCCCGTCTTATTCGTGTCAAATCCCAGTTCTGAAGCCAGCCGCCATAATTTCCTGGAACAATCTTTGAAAGGAGATATCAGGAAAATGTTCTCAGGACGGATATGGTGAACGTTTTGCAAATCGAGCAGTAACTTCCGGACAGCATCACCCTCTTCCACAATCCAGTTACCTTCACAGTTGTTACCCACCACATCAATCCAGCAGCTCTCCGGAAGAGACGTTGCAGCAGGCTTTTTCCCATGAACCATCAAACCATCATAGGCAACCCGATTGCTGATGGTAAACATCGGATCATCACATCGACGATGAACACGTAGCGGACATCCGACCCAGACAGCGCTTTTTTCAGCATCCGGCAGATATGTCCCTAAATCCATCGATTGATCAGCAAGAATTTGTGCAGAGACTTCCCCGGGCCACCAGCATGGAGGAACGGTAAAATGTTGCCCAAGCGAAGCTTCAACAACGGTGGGTACGCCACTCACCGGTTCAAGCTGTTTCGGATCGCCAACGACAACTGTTCTGGATGCCCGCCAGATAGCTCCTGCCGCCTGCTGAGGTAATGCCTGCCCGGCCTCATCTATGAGCAACCAACCGATAGCTTCCTGACCGATGTTCTTAAACATTCGCGGAATGGAAGCAAATGTTGTAGAAATAACGGGAACGATCAGAGAAAGGGAATCCAGTGCCAATGCTGATTCCGCTTCAGGTAACGGTTTTCCTTTGAGCCAGTTACTGGCGAGATTAATGTTGCTAATCATCTCCTTAGGATGATTTTCGATAAAAGACCGCTGTACATCCAGAGCGGCCAGAAACAGAGATCCTCTGGCTTTTCGCCAGGCTTCCATTGCCCACGGTGCAGATTTTTCCCTTACATTCTCTGAACAATGACGATCCGGCCAATAAGACCCGACTTCAGATTTAGCCTGTTCTGACTGCTGTTCCCTGGTGTACAAACTTTTCCGGTATTCCGTCAAAGTGTCTTCAGCCTGTTGCCTCTTTAACCCGGACTCCGCGACTTCTTTAGCCGCGTCGGACTGTTTAGATTTAAGGATACTGAGGTGTTTTTGTTCTGAAGAGATTTCGTCTCTGATTGCATCACTTTCATCGGTCAAACGTCGATATCTTTCCCACCATTCGCGTTGTGAACGGCCAAGAGTTGCAATCAATAGTATCAGCCCTGGCTTCGCAGATTGATGCTGATGCAGACGTTTTTCGGCCGCGTCGAGCCCGGCAAGTAAGCCGTCACAGTAATTTTTTTGTTGCAAAACTTCAGCGTCAAGGACGGCCAACTGTTCGCTGCTGCGAAGTAATTTCTTGTTGAGCTGTCCGAAAGCATTCGTTGCTTCGTGGATCCTGTTTTTGAGCAAACTTATCTCTTCATCCAGCATCGAGTATCGAATGAGTTGCTGACGTAGCGCGCTCTCATTTTCTTGTGCCGCCCGAAAATGCGAAATGGCCTCACTCCACAGCATGCGGGGCTCACGCGAACCTTCAGCGAGCATTTTCAGATGATATAACAGCCCCTCTCCGCGCCGGGGTGTAAAAGTGGCGGGTCTTAATGTGATGTCATCATCTTCTTCTTCAGGCTTGCGCCACCAGAAAATATTTAAAAATGCTTCCCGGTTCTCTTTATTGCCAAGTCTTGCGGCCAAAAGGCCCCAGCCTGGTTTTCCTGTGAGTTCAGAGACCAGTTCTGTAAAATAATCACTCTGTTTAAGAACAGAGTCCGGAACCGCCTTCTCTCCCGGTAGCTCAAGAGAGATATTCTCCACTGCACCGTTATTGGCAGAAGCGACAACAATTGCTGACCCCTTTATTGCTGCATGAAGCGGGTAATAAGGTATCCAGTAATTTCCCAGCTTGATTTTCTCTTTGTCTCCCGTAACACCATCCGCCAGAGTCATCAGCTTTTCTGCCCGTGATGTCACCACTGCCGCAACCACATCCCTCAGAAGAGTGGTTTTTCCGGTTCCCGGGGGACCATTAACCGCAAAAATACCCGCCTTTTCAGCATTCCGGTTCCAGATTTCATTAACCGCTAATTGCTGACTAAAGGCCAGAGGATGCTCAGAAGGCCATGCTCCCCGGGGCACCTCAGCCGGTAAGAGCTTTCGGAAAGCCATCTCCAGACCCTCTGGTGATCGAAGATCTGTCCGATGCCGCGCAGGTTGCGAAATTGCGTTCAT
Organism: Tatumella sp. UCD-D_suzukii; assembly: GCF_000611875.2. NCBI lineage: Bacteria > Pseudomonadati > Pseudomonadota > Gammaproteobacteria > Enterobacterales > Erwiniaceae > Tatumella > Tatumella sp. UCD-D_suzukii. Next base: position 180,326 of record NZ_JFJX01000012.1, on the reverse strand, counting down.
ATATTCCGCGAATCCCGGCCCGTAATGTTTTAGTTGCCAGGCGATACCGAGATTGCGTAATTCCTGAATGAAAAAACTGTTTAGCAAATCATCCGCAACGGCCGGGGAGGGTTTACCTTTCAGGTTTGTATCAGAAGATCCGCCGGCTCCGTCCGGCTGAGGCGCTTTTACCTGAACGCATTTAATAAGGGCGACAATTTTTGGCGACATTGTTTCACGGGGAAAATACGTTTTTTCAAGCACCATTTCCGCAAGTTGTATTATCCAGCGTAAATCCGCGCGGGTATTTTCTTTTTCCATCCGTACGGCTTCGTCTGCAATCCATTGCATAAGGTAGCGGGTTAATTCATCAAAACCAGAAAAACCGCTGTCTGCCATCGGTATAGTGTCACCGGGTACGGTAAAGCAGGATAAATCAGGGCTCAGGCTTTGCGTTAACGCTACAACCCCCCGTTCATGCCGGAGAATTTGTCCGGCAGACCACACACAAAGTGACAGCGTGAACGATTCAAATTGCGGTATACCCTTTTCATTGAAACTGACATCAAACAGACGGCTTTGCCCGTTCGTCCTGTCAGTAAATACATCCTCATGCGGCCCTATCTTGTTTTCGAGCAGCTCTGAGAGCAGTGACAATCCATACGCACCGCATTGAGCGGTGTAACGCCACACCTTTTTATCAGGCACAGGTTTACGAATATGATTCGGATCCTCCCAGGGTAAGGGCGAATCAAAAGCAACTTTATATGCCGGAGACCGCCTGTCGCCAGGATTATCCCTGTCAAGCATCTGTGGTGTTAATGCCTCAATGGCTCTCCAGAAAGGAAAAACCTGTCGGACCTGCGTAGGGTATTGAGTCACCTGAACCTCACATGTTACCCGGCTGTGTAATAAATAGTGGTAATGTCCTTTACCAGCCAAAGTACCGGTTTAACTCTGCGGCATACCATCTATAAGCGTAAAACCCTGCGGGGTTATAAGAGTCAGATGCTAACTAAACGAGCAAAATATTCAATAGTTCAATCAGATAATCCTGATGAATAATGTGTAACTATTAACAGGTTTGAATAAATGAATAAGGGGATGCAGCAGAACCGGAAGAATATTAAACACTGGCGGCAGGTATATCCTGGGGGATCACCTGCGCTTATCGGCAGGTGATAACTCATCAACGCAAATATTGCCCCGTAATAGCGATGGTCTGATTATCGAAATCAATGCGTATCGGAATTCCCAATGGCAGAGTCAGCATCGGATGTGTATGGCAACAATCAAAACCATCGACCAGCGGTAACGGCTTATATTCCAGCACTTCCCGTAATACATCAGCAGGACGTCGGCCGGTGCCTGCATCATCGAACAGTTCATGTTTACCTAAAATGATCGCTGCTGCTTTATCCAATATACCGTTCAGTTTTAGCATAGAGAATAAGCGTTCAACAGTCGCGATATCTTTCAGACTGTCTTCTATAAACAGGATATCGCCATCCTGTATTTCAGGCATCCATTCAGTGCCCATAATGCCCGAAAGAGTATTCAGGTTACCGCCTGTTACGCGCCCTTCCACGATACCAGCCCCTGTAAAAAGGCAGTTGTTTTCATAGAGTATTTTAGGCCTGACAGGCTCCACGTCATCCCAGTTCAGACGTTCATCCGTCCATTTTTCCGGAAGACGATATTCATAGGAGCCTGTCCGGGGTTGCATCAATAATTCAGAAAACGACTGCCAGGTTTCGTTGACCAGTGGGGGGAATTCGCCGAAAGAAGCTACCAGGGCCGGTCCGTAAAAGGTAATCAAACCTGTTCGGGCGTAAATCCCTGCGAGCAGTGCAGTCGCATCGGAGTAACCAATGATTATTTTCGGATCCTCTGTCAGCGCCTGATAATCAAGATAGGGCAAAAGCGAATTACTGTTAGTGCCGCCGATAACTGACATAATACAGCGTACATCGGGGTCGCGGATCAGCGCATTAAGTTCTTCAGCCCGCTCTTTAATAGAGCCTGAACGATAGTAATCTGACCGGCCAGTAAGACTTCCGGCTTTGAGCTGAAATCCTTTGTTTTCAAGAAACAATTTTGCACGATTAAAACGGTTAGGTGCAGTCATCGTTGCCGGAGATGAGGGTGAAAAAAAACCAATCGTATCACCGGGCTTTAAAGCAGGTGCAAGCAGCTTCGGCTTTATCGTCATTTGTCGGTATCCTCTGTCAGCGCAAGTTATATCGTCCCGAACGTTTTCGTCTTAAATACATTTAACGGCTGTACTATGAACTGAAGCCCGATCATCAGAAGCTGTTGCTTTATCCCGGAGGCCAGGTTATCGCAATCACTATACCGGTGAACAGAGGAGAAGGATCAGCTCTGCCCATAAGTTCAGAGGCCGGACGACCCTGTAGAGTCTGCTTTCTATTGACTGATAAGGTTAATCAGAGATGTTCCTGACAGCATTTCGGCTGATTGCGGTGAGGATCCTGCACCTTATCAGACCACTGACCGGCCTGATTCGATACCAGTAGGGGGTAAAACTGCGTTTTACCGTAAGACCTTTACTCCACCAGTCGGATCCCTAAACTCTCAAGCAGTGGCAGTGCCTCCCATTTGGTGAACGTAGCCCCGGTCACGATATTATGCCGTACGTCCAGGTTAAAGCCCCACGAATTGGTAAAATCTGCCTTACGCAGGATAGTCTGGTTAAATAAGCTTTCTGAAAAATCACACCCCGTCATGATGGCTTCGGAGAGATCACTTTCTCTGAAGTCTGCCCCGACCAGCCTGCACTCTTCCATTCTCACCCGGTGCAACGTTAATCCCATAAAAGAAGCATGAGTCAGCAGTGAATGGGTAAAACGGAGATCGGGATCCGGATTAAACACCGGCCAGTCTCCCCTCGTCCAGTCGATGCCGGTCAGTTTGCATTCATGGAACTGAATATCATAGAAACGGGACTGCGGGATCTCAACAACCGCGAGGTTGCAATAATTAAAGGTACAACCGGTAAATTTGCACCCGGAAAATTTAGCAGAAGAAAAATTACAATGTGAAAACTCACATTCTTCGAAGATCGTGTCTTTGACACTCAGGCCAGAAAAATCTGTTTCAGTAAAAACCCTGTCCGGATACTCTGAATGACTCTCTATCAGTTGCATAAATGCTCCGACCGGCAATAAAAAGGATACCGGGGTATACGGTACCGGCAAATATCATGGCTGGCGAGAGTATTCTTCTGTCAGGGATCCTGCCATTGCGGATAGTTGGGCCGGAGATCCGATCATTCAAACCGATACTCATTCTTTCAGTCGACAAGATCAATGAACATATGCATACAGCGAAGCCCGGCCTGAGCGAGTCCGGAAAAATGGTTGTCTTCGCCGATCAGTAAGAAGCCATGTTTCTGATAAAATGACTGCGCGTTCGGGGTGGAAGACAACGTCAGTCGTTTAAATCCACGTCGCTGTGCTTCACTTTTAATCGCTTCGATGATCTTACTGGCACAACCTTTCTTTTCCAAAATAGTCCGGTAGCGTGAAAATAGCCTCTACACTTCCGGCGGCCAGATCCAGATATCCGGTGGCTACAAGACCATCACGGGGGTCTTCCGCCACAAAGAAAGGGTTTTGGGTGATCTCTTCCCTGTAATTTTCCGGCATGACGTCAGGGGTCCAGGCATGAATTACCGTGGCGCGATAAACCGCTTTACACCCTTCCCGGATTGCAAGGTTTCTTATATTCCAGCATTCTTCCGCCTCTTCAGCGAGGGCTTGTCTGATTTTCATGGCTATTCCATCTTGATGGTGATCGGGTAGTTATATCTATCACAAAATACCGCCACGTTGATCACCTTATTTATCAAAAGCAACGGGTTACACCCGCCGCCTGGCAGAAAAATAACTGTAATATGATTTTCTCCGCAGGCAGATTGACAGAGAGTGCTGCGGCTTATATCAGGGACCGGATGAAGCGATTTTTCGCGCCCCGCAAAGAACCCACCAGCTATCCCGTCCGCCACCCGCGGGCATCGCTTCAATCTTCTTTCTTTCACTCACGGCGAAGCCGCTATGCCTGAATCAGGACCGATATTCCGGTCATAAGGAACCCGGAGAACATCAGGGATCACCCGGCTGGCAGATTTCCACCGCCGTTTAATTACTCCTTTTATTTTATCGGTCTGATATATTAGCGGCACGCATGTATGAACAGTTCTTATTCAGCCTCTGTGGTACTGAGGGCAGTTATTGAATCTGACCCGACAGACTCAACGCTTCAATAAAGGAATGTTACGATGGCACTGATCGACGAACTCAAAAAAAAATATCCGCAGTCACTGGCATGGGCGTTCGGTGACAGCCCTGAAATGGCAGATGAACTGGCAGACCTGGTCTGTCGGGGATTAAAAACGGCATCCTGCGGGTCCCTGGCTTCATTCCGGGAAGATCCTGATGCGCCGCGACCTGGCAGCACCAATATCATCCTTAACGGACAAGGTGTGCCGGTCTGTGTTATCCGGACGATATCAACCCGCCTGTTACGCTTTTCAGAAGCGACCGAAGCACTGGCCATCAAAGAAGGTGAAGGCGATTTAAGTCTGGAATACTGGCGACAGGAACATAAAGAGTTCTTCACCCGGGAAGGAACCTATTCCGACGATATGGAGATTGTGGCAGAAGAATTTGAAGTTATTGAACTACTGTAATCAGACTCCCGGGGGCTGGTGATTTTCGCCAGCGATATCACTATTTCGCGATACTGGCAGGAATGCCGTGCTCCCGGGGGACCATAAGGAGTTTAAGATGTTTATTCACTATCCTGAGAGGATAGGGGCAAGGCATGTAATTTTATCTTCACACCTTAATTTACTCAGGGGATATCATCTGTGAGCCACGAAGCCTTTATGTTGCTGGCCTTAGCCGTCTCAGAACAAGCCTTGCCGGACTGTCTGCCTAACCCTCCGGTCGGGTGTGTGATTGTCCGGGACGGTAAGGTGATTGCCACGGACTATACCCATGCCCCCGGTTTACATCATGCAGAGATGGATGCCCTGTCCAAAGTGTCAGGGTCACTTGAAGATTGTGATATGTATGTCACGCTGGAGCCCTGTTCATTTACCGGCAGAACCCCCTCCTGTGCCAGGGCACTGGTAAAGCGCAATATTGGCCGTTTATTTGTCTCTGTGATCGACCCACACCCCCGTAATCAGGGAAAAGGCATCGATATTGTGCGTAAAGATGTACCACGGGTAGAGATCGGGCTATGTGCATCAGAAGTCAGTACATTCCTTACGCCTTATCCGGGTTAATCACTCACGATCGGCCCGGGAGGCTCCCCCGTAATAGGCTTTCCTTATTTACCTCTGTCTGCCGCTGAGTTATCCGTAATGCCCTGCTATACTTCGCTTTCCCCGGGCGACACTCACTGATCCTCAGTACCCGGGAACTCACTACGACGTCATCTTTACCGGTACAGGGGGTAGCCGTGCCGGGAAACAGTCAGGGAGCCATTATTATGCTAAATAAACATGCCTCCGGGGCGGTCATGATCATCCTGGGAGCCATTTGTTATGCACTGCCGGGCATCATTATGAGTCTGGCCATCGGGCATGGCGCACATATCAGCAATATTATCGCGACTCAGTATTTGTTCTCTTTTATCCTGTTTTTTGTCCTTTCTGAGTTCAGTAGTAATAAAAAAGGCGTTATCTCGCCGAAAGAGAAAGGTATCGCCCTGTTCACGGGAGTGCCGTTATTCGGTGTCACCTACTGTTTTTTCAGTGCCGTCGCCTATGTCGGCGTCCCGACCGCAACGTTGCTGATCATGCAATCTTCCTGGATTGCCCCGCTGATGACCTCTCTTATCAAACGCAGTCGTATTGCACGGCAGGATATAGTGGCACTGCTCTGCATTATCTCCGGCGTGGTGATTGCGACCGGCGCTTTCGGTGGCCATGTCACGCTGAATATGACCGGCCTCCTCTGGGGATTATCCGCCGCTTGTTGCTACAGTATGGTGATCCTCTGTTCCTCACAAATAGCGACCAGTAACCGTGTCACGGACAAGGCAAAGTTACTGACGCTGGGCGCTTTTATTACGGCTATCTGTGTGATGAAGGATCACGTCACTATTTCACCGTTTACTACCGACAGTTTCTGGTCTCTGCTGACGGCCATGTTCTCGTCTGTATTGCCGGTGCTGCTTTTCGGGTTGGGGATGCCGCGGACATCGCAGACACTGGCAGGAATGCTTGTGACCCTCGAGTTACCTGCGGCCTATGTTTTCTCCTATCTGATCCTGGCAGAGAAAATTACAATGTCACAGATTGTCGGTTGCCTGATTATTGTTATCAGTATGATGATACCTAAAGTTTCCTCTGCACTGCGTCACAGGAAAATGTCAAAAGTCCCTTAATCACACCCGTTATGCGGACGGTGCCGGGCTGTGCCTGTATCACGCACTCCCGGCCGCCCTTTTGTCGTCCCGCGCCTTATTATCGGTTACGTTTTCATCTGATCACTACTCCGTGAATGCGCTTGCGGAAAATTTGTTGTCAGCCACGACGCCACCGGGCTTGCTGTGTTCATCCCCCGCGGGCCGTTACGTTTCAGCTATGCGGCCCCCGCTGTCTGCCTCCGAAAACCGTTTGATTTTTATTTATTTATTGTTAATTTATTCTTACTTTTTATTACCCCCGTGTTCGCCCGGTAACGGCCGGTAAACTACAGGGTAACCCGCAATTTCCTCATTACAGTTACGGAGCGAGTTCAGGGATGCCAGTCAGAAAAGCCACCGTGATCGGCCTGACCGCCGTCATATTATGGAGTACCCTGGTCGGATTTCTTCGCGGAGTGACGCAAGGTCTGGGACCGATTGGCGGCGCAGCGATGATCTATACCTGCAGCTCGTTATTACTGTTCTTCGTGGTCGGGATCCCTGCGCTGTCCTCCTTCCCGCGTAAATACCTGATCCCCGGGGCCGTGCTGTTTGTGGCCTATGAAATCTGTCTCTCGCTGTCCATCGGCTTTGCACAGACGGATGCCCAGGCGATTGAGGTAGGGATGGTGAATTATCTCTGGCCCAGCCTGACCCTGCTCTTCGCCCTGATTGCCGATAAACGGCGGCCCGGCCTGCTGATGCTGCCGGGAATTCTGCTTTGTTTTGCCGGCGTAGGTAAAGTGCTTGGCGGTGAACAGGGTTTTTCACTGCATGAGGTGACCGAGAACATTGCTTCCAACCCCCTGAGCTACGGAATGGCCTTTGCCGGTGCCATTATCTGGGGAATATATTGTGTACTGACCAAAAAGCTGGCCAATGGCAATAACGGGATCACGCTTTTTTTCGCTCTGACCGCCGTGGCGCTGTGGGTTAAATTCTTTTTTTCCGATACCCCGGCGATGCACTTCAGCCCCGGAGTGCTGGGCTGTCTGGCCGGCATTGCGGTGGCGATGGGGCTGGGATATGCTGCCTGGAATGTCGGTGTTTTACATGGCAATGTCACCCTGCTGGCAGCCGCATCGTATTTTATTCCGGTGATTTCCTCGTTGTTCGCGGCACTGCTGCTGGGGCAAACACTCGGTCATCACTTCTGGACAGGTGCCATTATGGTCTGTGCCGGCTCGCTGCTTTGCTGGTATTCCAGCCGTAGCCCGGCCTGAACAGCCGAAAGACGCTGTCGGCTGCGCATTCTCTGAGTATCCACACCACTTAGGCCGTCGTTTTCACTGGCTATATTTCTTTACAGAAAATACCTGCTACCCTTAAGGCGGCAGCGGCCTGAGGCTTGTCCCGCCGCTGTCTGTCAGGTAAGATCGCCGGGAATTATCCGTGGTAAATTCAGCTCCCGGGCCTTACCCGTTCAAACCTGCCTGCTTCACCGCTAATACGGCTTACATACACAGCTTCCTTGCATCAGGATTTTTATGTCTGACATGAAATCGCAGCCGCGTCATGCTGCTTTGCCGGTCACCGGCATGCCTTTCGTGCTGATCCTCAGCGCGTTAATGGCCTTTACCTCGCTCTCGACAGATATTTATTTGCCGGCATTACCGGCTATGCAGAAAGATCTGCAGGGAAATACCGAACTGACCATCACCGGTTTCTTGCTGGGTTTCTGTATTGCACAACTGGTCTGGGGCCCGGTCAGTGACCATCTGGGCCGCCGCAAGCCCCTGATCATTGGCATGGTATTGTTTATTGTCGGCTCCATCGGTTGTTCGTTATCGCACAATATTACGCAGATCGTTTTCTGGCGTGTATTTCAGGCCCTGGGGGCCTGTACCGGCCCCATGCTGGCACGGGCGATGATACGGGATTTGTTCACGCGAACCCGGGCAGCGCAGATGCTGTCGGTATTAATGATGATTATGTCGGTGGCGCCTATCGCCGGCCCGCTGATGGGGGGGCAAATCATCCGTTTCGCCTCATGGCAGGCCATTTTCTGGCTACTGGCCGTGCTGGGCACACTGATGCTGATTTCACTTTACTGGCTGCCGGAAACACTGCCGCCGGAGAAACGGGTGAAATCTTCTCCCGTCAGGGCCGTGACTAACTATTATTCACTGCTGCGTAATACTGTTTTTATGCGCTTTACCCTGTGTCTGGCGTTTTATTACCTCGGTGTGTATGCCTTTGTTGCCGGTTCTCCGTTTGTCTACATTAGCTATTTCGGGGTTGACCCGCAGTATTTCGGCTGGCTGTTTGCGGTGAACATCGTCGGGGTGGTCATTATGAGTCAGGCTAACCGGCATCTGGTGCGGCATTATCCGCTGGAGAAGCTGCTGAAAGTTGCAGCGGTCGTTGCTGCGATTGCGGCAACGCTTCTGGCTCTGGTCTCGGCCGGACATCCGGCAGGGATGGTACTGATTGTGATCACCGTGCTGTTCTTCTTTTCGATGAACGGTATCATCGCGGCCGGTTCTACGGCGGCAGCCCTGGATAATGCCGGGGAGATCACCGGTTCTGCCTCTGCCCTGATTGGCTCTTTACAGTACGGTAGCGGTATTTTTGCCTCGTTACTGCTGGCGATGTTCAATGACGGCACTCCCTGGACCATGGCCTGGATCATCTGGGTATTCAGCCTTGCCAGTGCCATTATGGCACTGACCACCCGGGTTCAGCCGCAGAGAGACAAGGACTGACCCCGTACTGCCAGTCGCAACGACAGCAAAGACGCCTCCCGGGGCGTCTTTTTTCTGTCCGGCATTAAGACCTGCCGCCGTCCTGTGCCTCTGCCTGCACCGGCGACAGATGCAGTGTGTGACGTTTCAGCAGAGTGGCAAGCCCCAGCCCCATCATGACCAGTGCTTCAGCCATCAGGAAACCCGACATGGCATGGGCATAACTGCCATTAAGGTGCTGATGCAGATACTGGTAGAGTGCGCCAGCCGCCGCAGGCCCTATCCCCAGACACGCCTGCTGTAACGTACTAAGAATGGCACTGCCTGCGCCCGCATCCCGGGTGGCAATATCCCGCATACCGATCCGGTAAAAACAGTTCACTATTACCGCCTGCCCCATCCCCATCAGTAATGTGCCGGGCGCAATCGACCAGAGCGTCAGCGCATTTCCCTGCCAGGCCAGAGTCGCTATCAGCACCCCGACACCGCTGACCTGTACCAGCACTCCTGCCAGTAATACCGGTGCCGGAGTGTAACGGGCAATCAGTTTTGGCGCATAGAGGGCTGCAATAAAATAAGAGGCTCCGAGCACAATAAAACTGTTCCCGGAAGCCAGTGCCCCCATGCCTGCCCCCGCCTGCAGGGTTAACGCCATACAGAACATAAACCCGGACCAGCAGGTGAAAAACAGCACCGCAATCAATAAGGCGAAGCGTACCCCCGGCAGTTTCAGTAAGCGTGGGGGCAATAGCGGGTTCAGACCGCGCCGTTGCTGCAAAATAGCGCCGTAACGCATCAGCAAACCCAGCGGCAGCACGGCAATACAGGCCAGCTGCATCATCCACGGCCAGTGCATTACCGGCCCAAGAGCCAGCGGAAACAGCAGACAGCAGAGGATCACTGCCAGTAATGCCGTGCCCTGCCAGTCGATACGGGAAGGCTGTTCATTGCGGGTTTCCGGAATAAAGCGCAGACTGAAGATCAGTACCAGCAGACAGATAGGCACATTAATAAAAAACGCATTACGCCAGCCCAGTCCGGCGATATCTGCCGATACCAGCCAGCCGCCTCCGACCTGTCCGATAATAAACGCAAGCCCCCCGATGCCGCTATACAGACTGATTGCCCGCCCGTGGGCCTGTCCTGACAATGTCACGTGCAGAGTTGCCAGAATTTGCGGCACAATCAGCGCTGCCCCCATCCCCTGAACCGTCCTGGCGATCAGTAACTGAGTCACACTGGCCGAAAGACCGCAGAACAGTGAGGCCAGGCCAAAAATAATCACCCCCGTCAGCAGCATACGCCTCCGGCCGTAGTTGTCCCCGAGTTTACTGCCCACCGCCAGACAGACGGCGAATGCAACGCCATACAGCGCGACAATCAGCTCCAGGTCTGTGGCACTGCTGGCCAGTGAACGGGTGATCGATTCCAGTGCTACGTTAGTGATCGAGGTATCGATCAGCGGTAACATTTGCGCCGTCAGTAACAATATCAGACCGGTTTTCCCGGGCGAGGCAGGTGTCGCTTTCATGAAAGCTCCGTTGTGTGTTTTATTATCTGCCCGTAGTATTGAGGAATATTTAACAGGGTACCAGTTCCTGCTTATACTGGTACCAGCACTACTATGCTGGAGTACAGAATGACAATGCAGCCTTCCGCTGTGAGCCCGGTGAGACAGGAAAAAAACAGCCGTCAGTTGCTGGCCGCCTTTTTGCGTACCCGCCGGGAGAGTCTGGACCCGCAACGTCTGGGGTTACCGAATACCGGCCGTCGCCGTACCCCCGGCCTGCGCCGGGAAGAAGTCGCGATGCTGGCGGACGTCGGTGTAACCTGGTACACCTGGCTTGAACAGGGCCGGGAAATGAAACCGTCGGCCGCCGTCTTATCGGCGATCAGCAAGGCATTACAATGTACGCCGGCAGAAACCCGTCACCTGTTTATCCTGGCCGGGCTCCCGGTACCGGACGGACCGTTAGCCGCGGAATGCCGGCAGGCAGGCCCGGCCTCACAGCGCTTGCTTCAGTCGCTGATGCCTAATCCGGCGTCGCTGCAACGGCCCAATTTCGATATTCTCGGTTGTAACGCGGCGTTTTGCCGTCTGATGGGAGTGGATCTTGATACGGTGCCGGTCGGGGAGCGTAACTGCATTTATCAGTACCTGACCAATGAACAGTGGCGCAGTCGTCTGTCTGATGAGTCCACGGTGTTGCCCCTCTATGTGGCTTATTTCCGTGCGGGCATGGCTGAATATCGTGAGGATCCGCGCTGGCAAGAGTTACTGGAATGTTTTTTTTCCGTCTCGCCCCGGTTTTATCAGCTCTGGCAACAGCATTATGAAATCCGCAGTATCGAAAATCATATTAAGCATTTTAACCATCCGGAATACGGTCACTTTACCCTGCAGCAGATGAACTGGTTCTCTGCCCCCCGCGATGGTTCCCGTTTGCTGGTGTTTCTGCCACAGGATGCGGAGGGTGAGCGAATACTCGGCGAGCTGGCGCATGGCTGACGGCAAACGGTACCCGGATGGCCATTACCGCTGTCTGCGGGGTGACTGTGCAGGCCAGGAATACCGGGGGCGACACCGGCGGCAGGCATAACGGCTGTGACTGTTCTGCTTTTTAACCCGTCGCTTCATCATAAAGCGACGGGCATAAATCGCCGTCCTCAACCTCAGCCCTGACGTTCACCTGCCACATCGGCATCCAGCTGTTTGCCGCGGGTTTCCGGCAATGCCAGGCAGGCAATGATGACCAGCAAATACGAGCCGCCAGCCATATAACCAATAGCGGTTCCCAAAGGCATGTGTCCGCTCATATAGCCAATCATTCCCGGGAAGATAGCCCCGACAGCACGGCCAAAGTTATAACAGAACCCCTGCCCCGAGCCACGGATATGCCCCGGATATAGCTCGCTGAGATAGGCCCCCATCCCGGAAAAAATACCGGACAGGAAAAAGCCAAGCGGGAAACCCAGTACCATCATCACCGTATTGGTCACCGGCAGTAAGGTATAGCTGACCACCAGCACGATGGCGCACAGAGCAAACAGAATAAAACAGCGGCGACGGCCAAATGCATCCGAGACCCAGGCGCTGGTCAGATATCCGGCAAAGGAGCCCGCAATCAGTACCACCAGGTAACCGCTGGTATTGAGCACGGACAGGTGACGTTCAGTTTTCAGGAACGTAGGCAGCCAGGTCGTGACCGCATAGTAAGCTCCCTGCATACCGGTGGCCAGCAGACTGGAAAACAGCGTGATACGCAGCATTTTCGGGTGGAAGATTTGCATAAAGCTGCCTTCCGATACACCGGTCTCCTGCTGACGACGGCGCGTTTGCAAGTAAATTTCCGGGTCCTGCAGGTTACGACGTAACCAGACCAGGATCAGCGCAGGTAATGCACCGACCCAGAACAACATTTTCCAGGCCAGTGCCGGAGAGAATGAAGAATAGATCAGCCAGTAAGCAATAGCCGCCACTGCCCAGCCTACCGCCCAGCTACTCTGTACCAGACCTACCGCTTTCCCCCGGTGACGGGCGCGGATCATTTCAGAAATCAGTACGGAGCCGACCGACCATTCTCCCCCGAACCCCAGCCCCTGCATAACGCGGGTAAACAACAGTTGTTCCGGTGAGTGAACAAAGCCACTGCACAGAGTAAAGAAACTGAACCAGAGGACGGTAACCTGCAGCATTCTGACGCGGCCGTATTTGTCCGCCAGGATCCCTGCCAGCCATCCGCCCACAGCAGACGAAATCAGCGCACCGGTCGCGATGTAACCGGCTTCGGTGGTTGTCATTCCCCACAACGCAATAAACGTCGGGATCATAAAAGTGTAAATCATGGAGTCGAAGGCATCGATCCCGTATCCCATAAAAGCAGCGGCGAGTGTTTTACGCTCGCCGCTGTTGGTTTCCCTGAGCCACATAATTATTTACTCTGCAGGTTAATGTATTGACTTAAATGCTGCGCAATCGCAGCGGCTACCGCAGGTCAGTTCTCTTATCTGAGGACCTGTCTTATTAACAAGCAAGCTTAATGCCAACATGGGTAATTAAAGCTCTGTCATTGTCTGGCGCACACCCTAATAGGCTTAAATCTGAATTGCAAATCCGCCCGAAAAGGAACCGGTACCATGAATAACGATCAAACAATCCGGTTAAAAAAACACCGCCGCACTGCGAGTTTTTTCCTTATAAACCATAAAGTTACGTTGTTTACTATCATCTGCGTGAGGAAACCCTCTTTCCGGGTTCAACAGGGCCATCTTGTGCCCTCATGACGTTATTCCGGCCGTCCGTGATCTCCGATAACACGCTGAACTTACCGGGGCCAGCAAGGTGTATAAACTGCCGGGCGGCCATACCGGTTCAGAAAGACAGTTAACGCCCCGAAGGCTGCAATAAAGGGGCATATAAAGGGGAATATCGACGCACTTCACGCCGGAAAGGCGCAGGAAAGGTTCGGCTTTCCTGCAAAGAAAACCGACTGACTGAGATAACGACCCTCTGCCCCGTTCACCAGGCAACAGGCTGCATAAGAGCCGGATAATCGCCCGGACTTGCGCCGTAAGAGCCGCCCGGTTTACTGTTAAGGTGAAGTGAATCGCAACAAGCGCTGATTCAGTTGCCTGTTTTCACTGTTAAGACGTTCTATCTCATCCAGTAAGGTAAGCGCCACCGCTATCCCCGGCCAGTCAAGTTCCAGTTCACGGCGCAGACGCTGAGCACGGAGACAAAGTGCCAGCGATCCATCATCGAACTGCCACTGCTCAGAAGCTTCCCCTTGCGGTTCCAGCACACCCAGCCCGATGATTTCGGTCAGTTCTGCCCGGGTTAAGCCGGTGTGCAGACAAAACTCGGTGACGGTGAAGGTGATCCCGACATGACTCATTATTCTTTCCCCCAGCCCCGGCGGGCATCGAAAGCCGACCCGGCGTCAGCCAGTTGCTGCCAGAGCGCCTGTGATTTTTCATCCGGTCGGGGTGGCATAACAATTTTCACCACGGCGTAGAGATCTCCCTGACTCTGCCTGGCAGACAGTCCTTTGCCTTTGACCCGAAGACGCTGTCCTGCCTGAGTCCCCGGCGGTATGGTCAGCAGAATACTGTCCTGCAGTGTCGGCACCGATACTTTGGTGCCCAGCGCCGCCTCCCAGGGGGCGAGCGGTAAAACCACCTCCAGATCATTCCCCGCCACATCAAACAGAGGATGCGGAGCAATACGGATGACCAGATAAAGGTCACCGGCAGGCCCACCGCCACTGCCCTGTCCGCCCTGTCCTTTCAGACGGATCCGCTCACCGTCTGAGATGCCGGCCGGGATTTTGACTTTCAGCGTTTTCGGGATCTCCTGCACGATCATCCCGAAGGCATTACGTACCGGTAAGCTGAACTGAATGGTCCGGGTTTCACCCCGTTGAGCCTCTTCGAGGAAAACGGCAACTTCGGTTTCGATATCCTGGCCGCGTTCCGCGCGGGGTTGCCGGGCCTGTCGTGACTGCTGACCAAAAACGGAGCTAAAGAAGTCAGAGAAGTCTTCCTGTCCGGCACTTCCGGCATCCGAATAGGCCGAACCGGTGGAAGAATACTCATTAAAACGGGGATCATTACGGTGCTGCCAGAGGGTGTCATATTCTTCCCGACGCTCTTTATCTTTCAGCACTTCATAGGCTTCGGCGATCTCTTTAAACTTTGTCTCTGCATCTTTCTCGCTACTGACATCGGGATGATATTTCCTGGCCAGACGGCGATAAGCGGTCTTAATGGCTTTAGTATCATCAGTACGTTCTACCCCGAGAATAGCGTAGTAATCCTTCAGTTCCATAGCATTAGCCTTCGGGTCAGTATGAAGCAAATATTCTGGTCAGGTCAGTCACCACGACCTGCCGGGTAATAAATAATAAATATAGACCGCAGCCTGCCTGTTTGCAGTGTAAATTCCGGGTCATTCGCCTTATATCAGCCTGAACAGAAGGCCGGAAAATGCCAATAAATACAAAAGATATTCTTCACTAATGTGTAAAAATAACACACTCATACCAGCTTACATTATTTTCTGAAAGCACGGTGAGATCCGCATCAGGAAAAGCTTAATTTTTAAAGTGTTAATCAATAACCCATTGAAAAAAATCTATTCTTATTATTTAACCTTGCTATTTTCAGGGTTATCTGTCTGTTTCCTGGCTCCTGCCCGTTTTACGTTGCTTGCTGAAACCGGCCCTTAAATCCTGCAGGATGACGCTGTTGGCGCAAAAATAATATTTTTTTACGGAATTGTTTCATCAGCGAAACTTATCGATGTGCCGTGAATGTTCAGTATGCCACCCGCTATACATCATAGGTTATCAGAGCTACTTTATAGGCCCTTTCGGGCCACTGCACTGGCCTGTGATGATGCCTGACCTGATGCGGGAGAATAATAATGATTGATTTGATTATCCCGGCACTTTTGCCGATAGTCGTCACACTGCTGCTGGGTTTTATTGCCGGCTGGCACCATGATTTTGATGCCGGTCAGGGGGCGGTACTTAACCGGATGGTCATGCTGTATGCCCTGCCGTTAACCCTGTTTGCGGGGATGATGGGCCTCTCCCGTTCGGTACTCCTCTCCCAGGGGTTGATCGCCGTTATCCTGCTGGCCGGCATGGTAGGAGGATATATTCTTGTCTTTCTGCTGGTACGCTATCTGTTTCGTCAGAAACCCGGCCTGGCGGCCTTGCTGGCACTTTCGGTGTCCGGCCCGGCGGTTCCTTTTGTCGGCGTCCCGGTCCTGGGTCATCTGTACGGGACGATCAGCACCATTCCCATCGCCTTATGCAGTATTATTATGAACCTGTTTCAGGTGCCGTTGACTATTCTGATCCTTTCCTCTTCCGACACAGAAAAGAAAGGTGACTCCTTCTTACAGCATATCGTCCATACCCTGAAAGAACCTGTGGTCTGGGCCCCGGTGCTGGCGTTATTTCTCTTACTGTGCAATCTGCATATTCCCGCGGCTTTTCGCAGCGCACTACAACTGCTTGGCGGTACCACCGGCGGGGTTGCACTGTTTGCTTCCGGAGTGATTTTGTATTCCTATCACGTGGTGTTTAACCGCACGGTTATCCTGTCGATTGTGGCTAAAAATATTATCCTGCCGTTGCTGATTATGGCGCTGGCACTCTGGCTGCATACCGACCGTCAGACACTTAGCCTGTCGGTGATCAGCATGGCCATTCCGACCGCCTCAGTCTGTGTCATCCTGGCCGTACAATACAAAACTGCCGGGCAGGAAATCGCTTCCATTCTTTTCTTTAGTACACTTTTCTCGATTCTGACCATGGGCGGATTGTTATATTACCTGGCCGGGTAAATAACCATTCGTGTGCGGTTTTAACAGATAACCGATATCCCGGAGATAATGTATGACCGTTAAAACGAAAAATGTCGCAGAGTTTCTTGTTTCCTGTCTTGAAGCCGAAGGCGTGAAATACGTCTTCGGGATCCCGGGCGAGGAAAATATCAAATTCGTTCGCGCCATCACTGCCTCAGAAAATATCCGTTTTATTCTGGTTCGCCATGAGCAGGCAGCCTCATTTATGGCCGACATCTACGGTCGCCTGACCGGGAAAGCCGGGGTCTGCACAGCGACTCTCGGTCCCGGCGCCATTAATCTGCTGCTGGGAACCGCAGACGCGCAGACCGATTCCAGTCCGCTGGTGGCTATCTCAGCCCAGGTAGGACTGAACAGGATCTATAAAGAATCCCATCAGATTGTCGACCTGACCGCCATGTTCCGGCCAGTGACTCAGTGGGCTGATACCCTTTACACTCCCGCCGCCTCGGCTGAAATGGTTCGTAAAGCCTTTCAGATAGCACAGCAGGAGCGGCCGGGGGCGACTTATCTGGCTATCCCGCAGGATGTGGAAGCGATGCCGGTACCTGAAAACCTGCAGCCCATTCTGCCGGTAAGCAGCAGTATTTCTCTTCCGCCGGCTGAAACAGTTTCTGCTATCGCGAAGCTGCTGCGTGAGGCACGCTACCCCGTCATCCTGGCCGGGCACGGCGTGGCAAGAAACGGTGCCGCGAGTGCGCTGAATCAGTTTACCGAACGTTATCAGATACCGGCGGCCACCACCTTTATGGGCAAAGGGGTGATCAGCGATCGCAGTCAGCATGCGCTGGGTGTGATGGGCTTTATGCGCCATGATTACGAGAATTTTGCTTTCGATAAAGCCGATGTGATCCTGGCGGTCGGTTACGAGCTTCAGGAATTTGCCCCGGAAAGGATGAACCCGGATGCCGATAAAAAGATCATCCACATCAACAGCTTCCTTCCGGATACCGATCGTCACTACCGCACCGATATCGCCCTTGCCGCGGATATTTCACTCACACTGTCCGCACTGAGCGAGGCGCTGGGTGAAGAACCACTGCATGCTCAGCCCGGCAGCGCAACTATCCGCCACCTGCGTGAGCAGGAACTGGAGAAAGGCCGTCATGACGATAGCTTCCCGCTGAAACCACAACGGGTGGTGGCTGATATGCGAAGTGCACTGGATGACCACGATATTGTGCTGGCGGATACCGGGGCCATTAAGATGTGGGTTTCACGTCTCTACCCTACCTATCAGCCCCTTACCTGCCTGACCTCGAACGGCTTATCCACCATGGCGTTTTCCCTGCCTGGCGCGATTGCCGCAAAACTGGCGTTTCCTCAGCGTAAAGTGCTGGCCAGTATGGGGGACGGCAGCTTTATGATGAATTCACAGGAAATTGAAACAGCCGTCCGTGAACGTATTCCGCTGGTCGTGCTGGTCTGGGTGGACGGCAGCTACGGGCTGATCAAATGGAAAATGGACATTGAAGAAGGTGCCCACGATTCGGTCGATTTCGGAAACCCTGATTTCGTGAAGTACGCTGAAAGTTTTGGTGCCCGTGGTCATCAGATCACTTCTGCCGGGGAATTACTGCCGGTGCTGAAAGAAGCTCTGGCGGGCGACGGTGTGACGGTCATTGCCTGCCCGGTAGACTACCGTGAGAACATGGCATTGGTAAAAACGCTGGGTGAATTAACTATCGCACTCTGAGTTTCCGTTGCCCGCAGTTCCTGCGGGCAGCCTTTTATTTCTGATTAAAAACAAAGTGACAACGTCACATAAATGCCGGTTTATTTCCCGGATTTTAGTGCTATGATTATTTTGCCCGCCCCGTCTGCCGTCCGCTCTGTCCGGCACCCTGCTCCGGGAAAGACTCCCTGAACCAGCCCCGTCCGGGACTCTCCTGATGTCAGGGATACTGAACACTCCATGCCTCAGGCTGGCTGTTTTTCGATTAAGGCAAAAAATGACTGTGGAACTTACGCAAAATCACGCTCCTTTCGGGACAGTATTAGGTTACGCCCCCGGCGGTGTCGCTATCTATTCTTCTGATTACGATTCACTGGATAGCGAAGAATTTCCGGACGATGCTTCACTGCGTAGTTATCTTGGCAACGAATACATGGGCTATAAATGGCAATGTGTCGAATTTGCCCGCCGCTTTCTGTATCTGAACTATGGTGTGGTGTTTACCGATGTCCGGATGGCTTACGAAATCTTCGCTCTGCGTTTTCTCCGCCAGGTCGTTAATGACGATATTCTCCCCTTACAGGCTTTTGCTAACGGTAGTGCCCGTCCGCCAGTCTCCGGCGCGTTACTGATCTGGCAACAAGGCGGTGAATTTGAAACAACCGGCCATGTCGCGATTATTACCCGCGTCTATGCAGGCAAAATCCAGATAGTTGAACAGAACGTGATCCACAGTCCGTTGCCCGCCGGACAGCAATGGACCCGTGAGCTGGTGCTGCGCTGTGATAATGGCCGCTATGTTATCGAAGACACCTTTGATGATACGGAGATCCTCGGCTGGATGGTGCAGACCTGTGACAGTGTGGACAGTCTGCCTGCCCCGGAAACCGAATCCGCTTATCTGGCTATCCATGCTGAACGCGTACCGGAGGCGGACAGATTTTCCGGTGAGTGGCTGGATAACAATAACCCGGTTGAACATGCGTATATGCAGGCGAATAACGGTGCGGTGATCAATGCGGATCCCTGTCAGTATTTTACGATCTCCCGCAGTGCAGAACAGGAACTGATCAGCGCGACCAACGAACTGCACCTGATGTACCTTCATGCTACCGATAAAGTATTGCGGGACGACAGCCTGCTCCGCCTGTTCGATATCCCTGAAATTCTCTGGCCACGGTTGCGTCTTTCCTGGCAGCGGCGTCGCCATCATATGATCACCGGCCGGCTCGATTTTTGTCTGGATGAACGGGGTCTGAAAGTCTATGAATACAACGCGGATTCGGCTTCCTGTCATACAGAAGGCGGTATTGTACTGGGGAAATGGGCACGCCAGGGAGGTGTCGATAAGGGTAAAGATCCCTGCCGCCGCCTGATCAATACGCTGGCGGATGCCTGGAAACACAGTGATGCCCTGCCGTTCGTACACATTCTTCAGGATGACGATATTGAAGAAAATTATCATGCTCTGATGATGCAGCAAGCATTAACCGATGCCGGCTTCAAAAGCAAAATTCTGCACGGCCTCGGTGAATTACACTGGAACGCCACCGGCCAGCTGATCGACGCGGAGGGTCGCGAAGTGAACTGTGTCTGGAAAACCTGGGCCTGGGAAACCGTGCTGGAGCAATTGCGGGCCGAATGTGAAGCCGAACCGCCGGCCGCTTTACCTATCCGTACCGGAGAAGCCGATCATCAGGTCCGGCTGATGGATGTGCTGCTGCGGCCCGAGGTGATGGTTTTTGAACCCCTGTGGACCGTGATCCCCGGAAATAAAGCGATCCTTCCGGTGCTGTGGTCGCTGTTCCCGCATCATAAATATCTGCTGGATACTGACTTCACCATTAATGAGGAACTGCAACAGACCGGCTATGCCATTAAACCCATCGGGGGGCGTTGCGGCAGCAATATCGGGCTGGTAAGTCACCGCGAACAGTTGCTCGGTGAGACCGGCGGCAAATTTGCAGGGCAAACCAATATCTATCAGCAACTCTGGTGTCTGCCAAAGGTAGCCGGACGATATATCCAGGTGTGTACGTTCACTGTCGGTGGGCACTACGGCGGGGCCTGTCTGCGTTCAGATCCGACGCTGGTCATTAAGAAGGAGAGCGATATCGAACCGCTGAGGATCATCGACGATCAGGACTTTATCCGCTGACTCCTTACAGGCCCTGTCGGGTGGCAGGGCCTGTCTGCCCGTGCCGTCTGTCGGAGTTCCGTGGTTATCGCTACCCGTTGCCATAGGGGTAAGTTTTCCCTGTGATAAATCACTGATGTCCTGGTCATAACCATAAGAAAATGACTCTGCGTGATCCCTTTGCAGGCATACTGCTGGTCCCCGGACACCGTGGTAAGAGTTAAAGGTTCGACCGGCAGGTTACGCACTTTCCCGTTACTTAGGAGCCAGATGACGCTTATGAATGGATTTCGTACACTGGTGAGAGTTTGATAGTAAGAGTATCGGAAGAGTTATCACAGCAATTAAACGGTTAAAATTTCCCTGACTATCGATAATAAAAAACAAACCGCGCCCCAAGGCACGGAATAGTAAGAATATAAACAAGATTATCTTAATCTTTGAATCCAGGCTTGCCATTAGCTTGACGCCATTTTTTTATCTCCTGAACAATACCTTCCGGACTATCATCTTTCCCATCCTCTGGATAGAAAATAAGGTCTGAACCTGATGGATGTTCAGCAATACGCCTAAATTCCCTGACCAACCGATTATCATCCTCTTCTGTTGGTCCTTCTGCTCTGCATATTTTACGGACTAAATCTAAAAACTCACTTTCTGAATAGTCAGATAATGTTTTTTTATCACTCATATGATCTACCCTGTTTTGTTGAATGAATTTCAATATAATGCTTTGGCGTGGTTACTCCCATATTATCAACGTTGTAAACGTCCCCACCCTGGCTTATTGGCTTGATATGATGTATTTCATAACGCTCCCTTCCCCCTACACAATCTGTTGCGCGTGTAAAAGGTGAATTGCCATTGCGGACATGAGTTTGATTATGAGGTTTAAATTGTTTCAAGAGTTCAGGATCTTTGGAAACCTCTAACCAAAATGCCTTGCGGAACTGGTCAAAGTTTCCAAAAGTTCGCCCTCGAAGCTTATCTGCTATTTGTATTGGAATCGGGGAACCATTACCCGTGTTAGCATCCGATAACCATATATAAAATGTGCTAAATTTTATAGGCTATAAATATATAATGCTGATCATGTTTACAGATCGATATGTTTATTTCTTTTGACTATTTTTTCACTGAATATTGGAAAGGATTAGGAATGAAGCAGCACATAAGGGCAACATGCTGCAACTAAAAAATAACACCCGTGATTAATAGCAAATACTTATTATGGAATAGTATATTATTTCATTCAGTTCGCTTAAAAACCAGCTGATAGTCATATTTTTCGAAATCAATATGATGTGAAAATAATGGTTGCAAATCATCTATCCACGAGATTAATACATCAAACCCGCCATCATATATTCTTCCATCGAAAGGTAAATTAAATTTTTTTATTATACTCCCATTTTGCCCTAAATCTGCGGAAGTCTCTTTGCTGATCAAAACCTCATCAGATTTATCAAACCATTCTAATATCAATATCAGTCCCATGATTCCCTCTTATAAATATCTTTTAACATTCCGGCCTTTAACCGCAGGTTTTAGCTGCTCACCTGTTTTATAATCGATAGTTCCTAAATGCTCACCATCGCTCGCTCTGTATTCTTCAAGTTCACCGTGTTGTGAATCCCATTCGTAAATTCGTCTGCCTTTGGCATCAACCCAGCGTTCTCTGAGCCCGCCACCACCTTGCTTAGGTGTTTTTTTCTTAGCTTCTCTAAGACCTGAAATACCGATTTCACTCGTTTCCGGTGCCGGATGATAGTCATGATCTTTATCAGGAATACCTGATCGTCCCTGACTAAGATAAACATAGGAACATTTACCCCTGAGCTGTCGGGCGTCCAGATAATAGTAATACGCGGATCTTCCCCGGTCGTGAACGTATACGCTTTCCGGCTGCTGTCCCACTCCATTTTACGCACACGCACCCTGTCCTGACCCGGTGGGGTATGCCATCCATGTGGAGTCAGATTACCGCGGTCATCCTGCTCCCAGGTATAACGCACCCGGGTGGGCGCTTCACGTAACTGTTCCAGCAGCGTCCGGTTGAAATAATCCTGCTCACCCTCATTCAGCTTTCCGGGCATCATCCCCATTACCACGGCTGCTATGGGAGCACCGGGGCCGCTGACCGCAATCCTTCCCAGTCCGGTTACCATTTCACCCAGTCTGACCGCCCACGTTCCTGATGTTATTGCACTGCCACCTACCAGGCCAAGGACGCTGGCTCCTTCAACCGCTGTCTGAGCGTTGGCTGCACTTGTGGCAGCGGCAGTTGCCCGCGGGTATTCAACTTCCTCATGATTACCAAACCACCATTTATACAGGGAACTTCGCTTCTTCGGTTTTGGAATTTCGTCTGCTGGTTTCTTCTTTTTCGCCGTCTGGGCGTGTTGGGGAAAATCCGTATCTGATGCCGGATCGGCAGGAGAAACAGCCTGATAAAATGCCATTCTCGCAAAATTGGTATGCGGTTCCGGCTCCGCTCCCGCGTCATTACAACCTTCACCACGCAGGCAGGATTTGGCGAATACACGATTGCGATCACGTTCCTCTGCCCGTTTTCTGGCTCTTTCTTCGTCCGCAGCTCTGCGTTCAGCAAACAATTTTTCCCGGGCTGCAACAGAGGGATCCGGTCCTCTGCCAACCCACTGTCCTGCTGGCGCTATAATCCAGTTTGATCCTGAAGGACAACCACAGCGAACGACTGAACCATCCACCGCCGCTATTTTTCCATTGTTAGTATCACGGGGTTCACCGGATACAATAATCCCTACCTCGCCGCATTTCGGGCAGGGGGTTGTTTTATCACCCACACGGATAACGCGGAGACCGTGCTCGGTATCATTGGACATGGAGGCTATGCAGACCGCGCCCGTGCTGGTTTTATCACCTTCAAGTGCGGTTCCTCGTCCATAACAGTCAGAACGATTTCCCATCACATCACCTCATGCGATGACAGAAAATCCTCCGGCATTGTTTCGCCCTCCCGCGCAGGGTTACGCTTATAACAGTGCCAGAAAATGTTCGCCCGCTTTACTGAGGCTATGACGCCGCCAGGCCAGCGCGACCTGAGCTTTCAGCGGTGCGCCTTCAATCGGCAGATAACAGACACTGGCCTGATCTATTTTACTGTGTGATACCGGCACTATCGTATAACCAAAACCGGTCGCCACCATACTGATGGCCGAGGTTGTCTGGGGCGATTGTGCAAACGTCGGCGGTGTGAAGCCCGCCTGATGACAGGCAGTGATCACCGAATCATAGAGCCCGGGCGAGATTTCCCGCGGGAAAATAATCAGCGTTTCATCGCGCAATTCTGCCAGTGAGCTGAGTACAGGACGCTCTGCCAGCGGATGATTCAGCGGTAATGCCACCACCATCTCTTCATTATCGATGACCCGGTAGTCCACTTCCCGGCTTCTGTCACAGGGCAGACGGATAAACGCGATATCAATGGCGCCTTTCAGCAATTCATTGATCAGCGCTGACATATGCAACTCACCAGGCAAAAGATTGATCATCGGATAATGGTCGCGGAAATTATGCAACAGGGTAAATACCTGCGGATTCAGTGCCGTCGAGGATGCAAAACCTATCTTCAGCGACCCGCTAAGCCCCCGTCCGACGCTGCAGGCTTTCTCAAACGCCGAATCAGACATTTTCAGAATTTTAATTGCATCTTCATATAGCACTTTTCCTGCCGGTGTCAGTTCGACACTGCGGGTCAGGCGGCGCAGTAACGGGCTGCCGATTTCATGCTCCAGCCGCTGTATCTGCTGACTCAGCGGTGGCTGAGAGATCCCCAGGCTTTCGGCAGCACGGGTAAAATTACCCGCATCTGCGACCGCGACAAAATAGCGTAAATGCCGAAGTTCCATATCAAAAACGTCTTAAAGTGAGTAGTGCATCATATTGGAATTATCTTCGCCATCCTGTCAACCTTTAGGCCACAAGGTTAAGTCATAAAACCTCAGGAATTAATCATGGAAACGAGACATTGCGGGTGTTCCTGCATCAGTGATATTACCAGGGCAGCGTTAAAATTAGAAAAAGATCGCGGAGAAAATATTATCTATCAGGCCTCACTGATGAGTGCATTACTCAGTGGCGTTTATGAAGGTGAGACGACTATCCGCCAGTTACTGGAGCACGGTGATTTCGGGCTGGGCACATTTAATCATCTGGATGGCGAGATGATCGCATTCAATAGTGATGTGTTTCAGTTACGCAGTGATGGCAGTGCACGCAGTGCCTCGCCGGATCAGAAAACACCGTTTGCCGTGATGACCTTTTTCAATCCGACACACGAATACACCATCAAAGAACCTCACAGTCGTCAGCAGATCCACGACATTATCGATGCCAATGTCGCCAGTCAGAATATCTTCTGTGCGCTGCGAATTGATGGTCACTTCGACAAAGTCGATACCCGAACCGTGCCGGAACAGCACCGTCCCTATAAGCCCATGATGCAGGCGGTTGAAGAACAACCGGTGTTTCACATTGAGCAACAGGACGGGGTGCTGATTGGTTTCCTGACCCCGGAATTTATGCAGGGGATCAATGTCGCCGGTTATCACGAACACTTTATTAACCAGCAACGCAGTAGTGGCGGTCATGTGCTCGACTATCAGGTCCGGGAAGGCCGGCTCACCTTTGGTACTATTGAAAAACTGGTGATCGATTTTCCTGAGGATGAAGATTTCCGTAACGCCGATCTTAATCCTGAAGATTTGAGTGCAGCTATCCAATCTGTTGAAGGTTAATCCGCTATCGAACAGGCGAGTAAGGATCCTATTGTGAACAAAAGTGATAAAAAAACTGAGTGGAAATGTGGTGCCGACCTGGTCGTTGCCCAGTTAGAAGAACAGCAGGTCAAATATGTGTTCGGGATCCCCGGCGCTAAAATTGACCGTGTCTTCGATTCACTGGAAGATTCTTCGATTATTACCGTTCCGGTACGACTGGAAGCCAATGCCGGATTTATGGCCGGTGCGATTGGCCGTCTGACCGGTAAAGCCGGAGTGGCACTGGTCACCTCCGGCCCCGGCTGCTCAAACCTTATCACCAGTGCGGCCACTGCCACGTCTGAAGGTGACCCCTTTGTGGCTATCGGCGGTGCGGTCAGTCGTCAGGATCATCTGAAACAGGTTCACCAGACCATGGATACTGTCTCTATGTTCCGTCCGGTGACAAAATATTCCGCCGAGGTCACTTCCTCGTCTGCGATTGCAGAGGTTCTCTCCAACGGCTTCCGTGCGGCTGAGTTTGGTCGTCCGGGGGCATCCTTTATCAGTCTGCCGATGGACATTGTGAATGAACCTGCCAACGGACATGTCTTAAGCGCACGCTTACCTTCCCTGGGCACGGCACCGCAGAAAGAGATCAATGAAGTTTCCGCGCTGATTGCTCAGGCGAAAAACCCGGTGCTTCTGCTGGGCCTGATGGCCAGCCAGCCCCGTAACGCCGATGCTGTTCGCCGTCTGCTGACCCGCAGTGAAATTCCGGTCACCAGTACCTATCAGGCCGCCGGGGTGATTGACCAGAACCACTTCTCCCGTTTTGCCGGACGTGTGGGCCTGTTCAATAACCAGGCCGGTGACCAGTTACTGCGGAATGCAGACCTGATCATCACCGTCGGTTACAGCCCGGTAGAATATGAACCGGTGAAATGGAATCAGGGAACCGCCCGGCTGGTCCATATCGATGTCTTACCGGCAGAGACCGACAGCCACTATTCTCCGGACATTGAACTGATCGGGGATATCGCTGGCACGGTGGATCTGCTGGCCGAACAGATTAACCACCGTTATGCACTCAGTCATAGCACAACGCTTATCCTGCAGGAACGTCAGCAACAGCGTGAGTTACTGGCCCAGAAAGGCCGCAGCCTGCAGCAATTTGCTATCCACCCACTGCGTCTGGTACGCGCTATGCAGGACATCGTTAACAGTGATGTCACCCTGTGTGTGGATATGGGCAGCTTCCATATCTGGATTGCCCGCTACCTGTATAGCTTCCGCGCCCGCCAGGTACTGATTTCTAACGGCCAGCAAACGATGGGGGTTGCCCTGCCCTGGGCGATTGGTGCCGCGCTGGTGGATCCGCAACGTAAAGTTGTTTCTGTCTCCGGCGATGGCGGCTTTATGCAGTCGAGCATGGAACTGGAAACTGCGGTCCGTCTGGGGGTAAATATCCTGCATATTATCTGGGTCGATAACTGCTACAACATGGTCGCGATTCAGGAAGAGAAAAAATATAACCGTGCTTCCGGCGTGGATTTCGGACCTATCGATTTCAAAGCCTATGCCGAAGCTTTTGGTGCCAAAGGCTTCGCGGTGACGTCGTCAGAGACGCTGGAATCTACACTGCGTGCCGCTATGGATGTACAGGGCCCGGCCGTCGTTGCTATTCCTGTTGATTACAGCGCCAACGCATTACTGATGAGCCAGCTGAATATGGCTGAGATGTTCTGAGTCACGGCCCAACCTTCAGTCACAGTATAAAACGGGTACCTGCGGGTGCCCGTTTTCACAGCGTCATCCGGAGAGACTCTCACAGATCAGGACGCAGATACTCTGTTACCGGGTAACGCTGTGATCACCGGTATTGATGCCTTCCTGAACACCCGGAATGCGGCTTCGGCATGTGTCGTCGAAAGCTCCGGGATTACCGCAGAATATCTCCGGTGATAGAAGAAGATAATGTGTTATTCGCGCTGATCGCGCGCATCTTTTTTCCCGTAAAAACCGGCCCCGTTGAAAATAAAGTGCGGCAAAAAACCTGTCATCCGCTACACTTAACAGTATCTGAGGCCTGAACTGCCGGAGGTATAATTATGTTAGCCGGATTCGTCGCACTGATGATTTCTCATTCCCATGTGCTCCCTGTAACCAAAGCACTCTATCCGACCGAAACTCAGTGTCAGTCTGCGCTGAAGCAGGACCAGAAACAGCGTCCGGAGGCTCAGTTGCTCTGCGGCGAGGTTATGCGCAGCCGCCTTCTCTGAGTCATTGCTCTTCCTTTTCTGTCCCCGGGCCGGCGGCAGGTGCCATCCAGGCCCGGGTGAAATCAAACCAGCCAAGATTATTCAAACGGATCCCCTGAGCCTGTCCCGGGCTTTTAAGGCGCATCCAGTGATGAAACAGCGGCTGTAACCAGCCGTCGTGGATCACCTGCTGAGTCAGTTGTTTCCCCTGCAGAGATCCCACCCGCCAGGCATGTTGCCATCGGGCAAAGCGTTCAGCATCCCCCCCGGCAACCGAATACCTGAGTAGCGGCAGACTTAACAGCCACGCACCGGCATTCCAGACTTCAGGGACCGGGAAATTGACCGTGCCCAGCCAGAGATCGACATTCCCCTCTCCGTTAGCCCATTCTTCATAATCCTGCTCCATCAGTTGCAGGATGATCCCCTGCTGCTTAAGCAGAAACTGCATCTCCCGGGCCAGCATTTCAAACTCAGGATGCTGGCGGTGAAACGCCAGCCGAAGAATGTTTCCGGCCCCCCCGACGGGTAAGGATGCCGGACGGATAGCCTCACCTTCAGACATCGCATGTAACCAGTCCGGCATCAGGCTGGCCGCAGGGATCCATAAGGGACGAATGGCCGGTATAAAACGCTGAATAAGCGCATAAGGGTTCAGAATTTCGCGGATCCAGCGTCGTGCCGGACTCTGCTGCCAGTGGGGTGAACGGCTGTCACAGAGCAGAAAATAGCCTCCTTTCTCGGGGAACATATCACCGCTGTCTTCGCCGGGATGCCCGGTGAGGCTGACCGCCTGCCCTGAAATATACTCGATATCACTCAGGCTGGAACTCAGCCATGCGGACGGTTGTCCTCTGACATCACCTTTTCCCTGAGAGGCTTCTGCTGCCTGTTTCAGCGCAGGCGGCCAGACAATTACCTCAATTTCATCCAGCAAGCCTCGCAACCCGAAGTAGTGGTCAAAAGCCCGCATTCTCAGGTGTAGCCGGTTATTTTCCTCCACCCGATAGGGGCCGGTCCCTACCGGTAATGTGGCAAAGTCAGGACGGCTGGCAAAGTCAGCCGGTAAAATCAGCGCCGCGCTGTCGGTCAGCAATAAGGGTAAACAGGCATCGGGCTGACTCAGCGTTATCTCTACCGTCAGACGTCCTCTGGCATGGACCCGGGCTATATGGGAGAACAACGGCTGTGAAACGAGGCGCGCCAGCGATGTTACGACATCGTCACTGGTCAGCTCCCGTCCATCATGAAAGCGTACCGCCGGGCGCAAATGAAACGTCCAGTCACGATAATCACGCTGTGACCAGAAATGTGCCAAATCCGCTTCAGCAAGTCCGGTCTGATCATTGACCCGGGTCAGGCCACTGAATATCTGTTTTACCAGATGGATTTCAGAACGGCGTAGCGGCGTGCCGGGGGCAAGGTTCGGCATGGTACGGTAATAAGGAATACGCAGCGACTGGTAATCTTCACGGACCTGATACCCCAGTTTCTGACGCAGAAGCCCCGCCACCAGTTGCTGCTGATCCCCCAGCAGCGTGACCGCGCTACGGATATCGCCCTCATCCAGTAGCTGTTCCGCTTTTCTGAACAGCAACTGCGTTTCGCTATAGTGCAGGGTCAGGACCGACTGATGACCACGCCCGACACCAGGCTGCCAGCTAAGCCAGCCGGCTTGCTGCATTCGCAGCAATACCCCCCGCATATGGCGCTTTGAGCAGCAGATTTTATCAGCTAACTCTCCCAGCGTCAGTGTCACTTCACGCTGAGGGTAAAACGCCAGCAGACGCCGGTAATGCTGTTCGAGCCGTTGGACAGTCATAAAAGCGGAACTCCCGGAATAAAAAGACAGCCGTTTTTAACTTCCTCTTTTTAGCCCATTATAAAGATAGCGGCAAGTATTGATACCGTTGCCCGGAGGACAGACCCCGTGTCCGGCTTCCGGTATGGCTGACTGAAAGACAAGGAGCAGTAAATGACCCGTCATCTGAATAAAGATACCACCCTGTGTATGTCTCTCGCCGCGCGTCCAAGTAACTTCGGTACGCGGTTTCATAATTTCCTCTACGATGCCCTGGACCTTGATTACCTCTACAAAGCGTTCACTACCACCGATTTAGCCGGGGCAATCAGCGGGGTACGCGCGCTGGGCGTACGGGGATGTGCCATCTCTATGCCGTTCAAGGAGCAGGTGATCGCCCTGGTGGATGAGCTGGATGCCTCGGCGAAAGCGATCCACTCCGTAAATACGATTGTAAATACCGAAGGTTACCTGAAGGCCTATAACACCGATTATATCGCTATCGCGACGCTGCTCAGACAGTACCAGGTCGATAACGGGTTAACTTTTGTGCTGCGCGGCAGCGGTGGAATGGCAAAAGCGGTCGCCTGCGCCCTGCGGGATGCAGGCTTCACCCGTGGCAGAATTATTGACCGGGATCCGGCAAATGCGGCCAGACTGGCCGATCTCTATGGTTTTGAGGCCGGAAGTGATATTGCAGGGCTGCATCCGCAACTGCTGATCAATGCCACCCCGATAGGGATGGCCGGCGGCCACGATGAAAATACACTCGCCTACAGCGAGGAAGAAATCGCAGCAGCGGATACCGTGTTTGATGTCGTGGCACTGCCGGAGACCACCCCCCTGATCAACGCGGCCAGAGCGCTGAATAAGACCGTGATCACCGGCTCTGAAGTCTTTGCTATCCAGGCCGTAGAACAGTTTGCGTTATATACCGGGGTTCGCCCTTCAGATGAGCTGTTCCGGCAGGCGGCAGCCTGGTCACGGCAGTAACGGCTCAGTCTCTGTCCCCCTCTGACAGGCACCTGTTTTTACTGATAATACTGGCCTCAATATAAAAAGGTGTATCTGATGAACGAACGTATCATTGCAGTGACCGCCTGCCCGACCGGTGTGGCTCATACGTTTATGGCGGCAGAAGCCCTGAAAACGGCAGCCGCAAAACGAGGGTTTCCGTTCAAAGCAGAAACCCGCGGATCTGTCGGGGCCCGTGACACCTTCAGTGATAAAGATATCCATGAAGCTGATGTGGTGATCATCGCCGCTGATATCGAAACTGATCTTTCACGGTTTCACGGTAAGCGCCTTTACCGCACCAGCACCAGCCAGGCACTGAAAAAACCGGAAGAAACACTGCTGGAGGCACTGCGGCTGGCAACGCCTTATCAGAATAACACGGTGGACAGTCAGGCGCGGGGGACTGAACTGCCGGCGATTTATAAACATCTGATGACCGGAGTGTCGCATATGTTACCGCTGGTAGTGGCCGGGGGATTATGTATTGCCCTTTCCTTCGTCTTCGGGATCAATGCATTTAAACAACCCGGAACACTGGCTGCCGCTCTGATGGAGATTGGCGGTAAGGCGGCCTTTGCGCTAATGGTGCCGGTGCTGGCGGGTTATATTGCTTATTCCATTGCCGACCGTCCCGGCCTCGCTCCCGGCCTTATCGCCGGAATGCTGGCCTCCGCCAGCGGAGCTGGCTTTCTTGGCGGGATCATCGCCGGTTTCCTGGCCGGATATACGGCCCGGTTCCTGACCCGGAAAATCACCCTGCCCTCGTCTATGGAGGCGCTGAAACCGGTACTGGTGATCCCGCTGCTGGCGACCGTGATCTCCGGGCTGGTAATGATTTATGTCGTGGGTGGGCCGGTGTCGGCTGTAATGAGAGGGCTGACCCACTTTCTGGCCGGTATGACCACCGCCAATGCAGTGTTACTCGGCGTCCTGCTCGGGGCTATGCAATGTTTCGACCTCGGTGGTCCGGTCAATAAAGCAGCCTATACCTTTGGTGTCGGCTTGCTGGCGTCACAGTCTTATGAGCCAATGGCGGCCATTATGGCGGCCGGGATGGTTCCTGCCCTGGGGATGGGCATTGCCACCTGGCTTGCAAAATCCCGGTTCA
This sequence comes from Tatumella sp. UCD-D_suzukii, assembly GCF_000611875.2. Taxonomy (NCBI): domain Bacteria; kingdom Pseudomonadati; phylum Pseudomonadota; class Gammaproteobacteria; order Enterobacterales; family Erwiniaceae; genus Tatumella; species Tatumella sp. UCD-D_suzukii. The sequence continues at coordinate 149,109 of NZ_JFJX01000012.1, read as the reverse complement.
CACCTCCGGAACTTCAGGCGGGTAAGGCATCCTTTGTACTGGGGCTGTGCTTTATCTCTGAAGGTGCTATCCCGTTTGCTGCCCGCGACCCGATGCGGGTTATTCCGTCCACCATGGCGGGTGGTGCCCTGGCGGGCGGGTTATCGATGTATTTCGGGTGTACGCTGATGGCACCTCACGGCGGATTATTTGTCCTGGCCATTCCCCATGCCGTCGGGCATGTCGGAATGTATTTAGTGGCTATCATTGCCGGCAGCCTGGTGACCGGCGGAATGTACGCATTGCTGCGCCGGGCACCGGTACAGAGCGCGGTTCCTTCCTGAACACCAAGGGGGGGCACAATGTGCCCCCCCTTCTGAAACTACGTGACCTGCTGCACATCACCGGAATATCGGACAACCAGTCATCCGCTCTGCCGGTCAATGATCCCGTCACGAAACAATGACTCTGCATCGTCTTCTTCCCGGCAGACATAGCGTAATCTTGCTGAAATATCCGCCCCCCGAAAAACCGCCACAAAGCATTCTGTACGTTTACAGAGAAACCGGTCTGTGGCCTGATGATCGCTGCAATAATAACCATTCAGCCAGGCCCCGCACAGCAGAACGTTTAACGCGGCTCTGACTTCACCACATCATCACCGCCTTTCCATAGACGATAACTGACCTGTATCCCCTGCGGGGCATACACCACCAGCGGAAGTTTACTGTTATAGCGCAACAGCTTTTCGGAGGCAGCCGGTAAAGTCACCCATCGGGAGGTCTTCTGTGCAGGAATGCAGGCCCGGCGTGTAGAGATAAGCCCGGGTTGCAGCGTGACGCGATAATAGGGATATCCCCATCCTTTTGCAGTTTCTTCGCTGAACGACCCGGCCAGATGTACCAGATTACAGTCTGCCATCACTTTTTTACCGACAATCAGCTCCACACGGTAGTTCTGCTCATGACTGACTGCCGGTAATACTATGACATTACGTTGCATTTCAGCTTCTGCCAGCGGATAGGGTTTCATCATCCGGCCATCATCGCGGGTAGCTGCCTGTGTCATCAGACTGATGCCTGAAAGCGGGACAAGCAATATCATCAACATCAATTTGCGCATAGGATCTCCTGAAATAACCGGTCAGTGCTGTCCGGGAACCCTACCATACCGTGACGTCCGTGGCGATATACCGCTTAATGGCATCCTGACTGTGAACCGCATCCCCGACATCCCCCGCAGGCTGAGACCGGCACAGATGGCATGGAAATGCGGGGTTTACACCTCGCCAGTATCCCGACCAGGATCAGGTTATAAATAATCACCGCAGAAAGTGTGAGCCCGGCGCTGAGCGGGGAAGATGAGAAAATCATGAGCTGCCAGACCAGAGTCGATACCGACCAGGCAATACTGAGCCCCCAGAACACCGAAAACAACATCCAGCCACGGCTGCTCTCTCTGGCAATTGCCCCTATTACAGAGGCACAGGGTACATAGAGCAGGACAAACAGCAGATAACAGAAAGCCGCGCCACTACCGGGGAATTTCTGGTGCATTACCCCTAATGCACTGCTGCTGATCTCCGTATCTCCCTGGCTGGCGGCGATAGGGTTCTCCAGCACCTGCCAGCTAAAGGTTGTCGCCAGACTCTCCAGGGTCGCCTGCCAGGCCCCGGTGAGTTCACTAAGAGGACTGAACGTCTCAGGATCAAAGCGCTCTTCATCAATGGCCTGAGAAGTATAGAGTGTGTTCAGCGTACCAATAACCACCTCTTTCGCCATCGCCCCGGTGATCAGTCCGACCGTTGCCTGCCAGTTATCCGGCTGTACCCCGAAAGTCCCCAGCAGCGGTGTTATCGCTTTACTGACCGTTTCCAGAGCAGCCTCATCTCCGGGGCGGGTCGGGTGCCCCTGCAGAGTAAAGCTGTTCAGCCCGCTGATAAGCAGGCTGACCAGCACAATGACCTTACCGGCACGCCAGACAAACTCACGCAGACGCTGCCAGCTTTGTAAGCCAACGCTCTTCAGGTGCGGCAAATGGTATAGCGGTAACTCCATGATAAAAGGTGTAGCTTCACCGCGCAGCAGGGTATATTTCAGTAATAATCCGGTCAGTACCGCCACGAAAATGCCGCAGAGGTAGAGACCAAAGACCGCCAGGGCCCCGTGGCTGCTAAAAAAGACCGATGAAAAGACAGCAAAAATAGCAAGCCTGGCACCACAGGACATAAAAGGTGCCATCAGCAGGGTCATTAATCGCTCTCTGGGTGCATCCAGTGTCCGTGATCCCATTACCGAGGGGACGTTACACCCGAAGCCGATGATCAGCGGGACAAAGGATTTCCCCGGCAGCCCCAGAGACTGCATCAGTCTGTCCATCACAAAGGCCGCCCGGGCCATATAGCCGGCATCCTCCAGAAACGCCATCAACAGGTACATAATCCCGATTTGCGGTATCAGGGGTAATACGGTAGTGATCCCGCCACCAATGCCACTGGCAAAAAAGTCGGTAACCCCGGGCGGGAGCTGGCAAATCCACCCGAGCCACTGGATCCCATGCACAAACAGCGTGACCGACGCGTTTTCAAACAGAGGCTGCAGGGCCCCGCCGACATTGATGGCCAGGAAAAACATCAGGTACATCAGCAGTAAAAATACCGGCAGCCCCAGCCAGCGATCCATTGCCAGCCGGTCCAGCCGGAGAGTCAGTCGATGGGGTTTCGCCACCTGCCGGTGGGTCACTTCCTGCGCCAGCTCCCGGCAACGCTGCTGACGATATCCGGCTATCTGTAACGCCAGCTTATCCGCAAGATCTGCATCAGGAAGTATCTCTGAGACTATGTCCGGTGGCAGAAACCGGCGGCTGTAAAGGTCACCTTCCAGTACCTGCAGCCCCATCCAGCGCTGTATCTGTGGTGAGAAATGTCCGGTAATATTGTCTGACAGTTGCCGGCGAATAGCTTCTGTTTCCGCCGGGAGAGCCAGTGAACAGGCGGTACCGGGGCCGGATGTCTGAAGGTGATCGATGGCATGTTTCAGCGCCCGGATCCCTTCCCCGCGCGTTGAAACCATCGGGATCACCGGACAGCCCAGTGCGCGTCTTAGCCGCTCAATATCCGGTAAGACTCCGCGTTGCTCTGCAACATCCATCATGTTCAGGACCACAATACAGGGGATCCCCGTTTCCCTGAGCTGTAACGTCAGCCAGAGATCCCGCTGTAGTGCACCGGCATCAATAACGTTAATCAGTAACGTAGCATCCTGTTGCAGAATAAACGCACTGGCAATCTGTTCATCCAGTGAGCTTTCCGGCGAGGTCATGGTCATCGAATAAAGCCCCGGCAAATCCACCAGTCTGACCAGTGTCTCCCCGGCGGTAAAGAAGCCTTCTTTTCTTTCTACGGTCACCCCGGCCCAATTCCCTACCCGCTGCGATGCACCGGTCAGCTGGTTGAATAATGTGGTTTTTCCGGTATTCGGGTTACCCGCCAGCCCGATAGTTAATGCTTGCTGACTCATGCTGACGGGCTCCCTTCACTGACCGGCAAAGGTTCCAGCTGCAGCAGGGCCAGATCTCTGCGGCGTAGCATGATAGTCATCGTCGGCGCACTGATTTCAAGCGGGTCGCCCAGCGGTGCCACCCTGACGACATCAAACTCTGCCCCCGGCAGCAGGCCCAGCGAAAAGAGTTTCTGGCGGAATGCCGGTGGTGTCTGAGGGCTGATAGCCCGGATCCGATAGCGGCAGAAAGGTTTTATTGGCATAAGCCGTCCTCACTTGATGATCCCCCGTCACGGGCGGTAGATCTTTAGTATAATGAGAATCGTTCTCATGAAATTTGATATAAGACAAGCGGGGAGAAAAATGAAAACGTCAGAAAAAGGAATTTATCAGCAGAGGTCAGTCAGGGGGTAAAAGCAGATAAGCCGTGAATTTGTATTGGCTTATCTGCCGGAAGATCACAACGGGTGAAGCGTCAGCAGGCCAGCCGCACGGATAAAATCGTTCAGCCGGGCGGGTGTCGGTAAGGCCGGCAAGGCCCCCTTATGGGTAGTGGCCAGTGCCCCGCAGGCCCCCGCCTGCGACAGCAGAGCGCTCAGACGTTCAGTTTCAGGCAGCCCGTGTCTCGCAAGCCATGATAACAGGCCGGCCATAAAGGCATCGCCTGCACCGGTCGTATCAATGCTTTTGACGTTGTAGCCCGGGAAGCTGAATTTATCCTGCCCGCAGAAGACGATCCCGCCCTCTTTACCACGGGTGATCACTTTCAGCGGGGCCGGATAGCGCTCCAGTAATGCCAGCGCTTCCTCCCAGTCTGAGGTTTCCTCTTCCGTCAGCCAGAGTAATTCTTCATCTGAAAGTTTGAGAATATCTGCACTCCGGCACTGTTGTTCGATAACGCGGCGCATCTCTGCTTTATCTGACCACATTTGTTCACGCAGGTTTAAGTCAAAACTGACCCAGCCTTCACGGGCTTTCACTTTGCTTGTGGCCTGAACCACCGCCTCACGGCAATTTTCAGCCGCCAGTGCCAGTGAACAGTAATGCAGGATATCTTTACCGAATACCGGCAGGTCACGGGAAGTCAGAAACTGGTCAGCGGAAGGATTCACCAGGAATGAGAAGCTGCGTTCACCGCTGGTTGCCAGATCCACCACCACCGTACTGGTACGGTAAGTTTCATCGGTGAGCATGAATTCCGCCCCGACCCCTTGCTCTTCGAGCGTACGTTTCAGAAAGCGGCCGAAAGGATCATTACCGACCCGGCCGATAAACGCACTGTCACCCGCAAGTCTGGCAACACCCACGGCAACATTCAGTGGCGCTCCTCCGGCACAGGCCTGGTAATTCATATCACCGGCAGGGAGTAAATCGACGACGGCGTCACCCAGGGCCCAAATTTTCATCATATATCCTCATTACTGATGGCCAGCCATGCGCATTATCCACAGCCCGACGCTTCATTTTATTTTTTAGTCTGAAATCTTCACCGACAGAGGGCCGGGAGGGAAATTATAGCGCTAAATACTCAGGGCTCTGCCATAACCTGACGATTTATTTACTATTTTATCTGATAACGTCACAACAATGACAGCCCGAATGATGCCGAATTACTCCTAAAATCAGAACCTCTGACACCGATTTATCACTTTAATTTCCCGTTCATTCCATCACAGCCCTTAGCCCGATAACATATAAGTTTTTATTATGGTAAATTACCCTACTTTTTCTCACCAGGTGGATACATTCGCAGAATGATTAAATGTTGGTCAAAAGAAGAGACTTTGTGGAGCTTTGCGCTATATGGTACTGCTGTCGGCGCCGGGACGTTATTTCTGCCTATTCAGTTAGGATCGGCCGGAGCGGTAGTGTTATTTCTGACAGCCTTACTGGCCTGGCCCTTAACCTACTGGCCGCACAAAGCCTTGTGTCAGTTTATTCTGGCCTCAAAAGCCGGTGATCAGCAGGACGGTATCACCTCTGCAGTCCGGCAATTTTTCGGTAAAAAAATAGGTAATCTGATTTCGATCCTTTACTTTGTCGCGTTCTTTGTCGTTATCCTGATCTATGCTGTCGCCATCACCAATTCACTGGCTGAACAATTGGCCAGACATCAGGTGGTCGGTGAAGGCACCAGAGTCTTGCTCAGTCTGGGCGTGGTCGCAACTCTGAACCTGATTTTCCTGACCGGCCGCCATGTCACCATAAAAGTCATGGGATTCCTGGTGTTCCCGCTGATTGCCTACTTCCTGTTTCTTTCGGTATATCTCAGCAGTCACTGGCAGCCTTCCCTGCTCACCTCCGGGTTAACCTACACGCCGGATACGCTGCATGACATCTGGTTCTCAATTCCCGTGATGGTTTTCGCGTTTAGTCATACCCCAATCATTTCTACTTTTTCCGTGGCTCAGCGCGAGAAATATCATGATCAGGCGATGGCCAAATGCAAAAAAATCATGAAAGTGGCCTATCTGATCATCTGCCTGAGTGTACTGTTCTTCGTCTTTAGTTGTTTTATGGCGATCCCGGCAGAGGATGTGGAAATCGCTAAAACCCAGGGGCTGACCATTTTATCTGCATTATCGATGATGTCTTCGTCGGCGGGCTGGCTCAGCGCCTCGGGGATCATTGTCGCCGTGGTAGCGATGTCGAAATCATTCCTTGGGACCTATTTCGGAGTCATTGAAGGTGCAACCCAGGTCGTATCTTCCACTGCACAGTTTGCCGGTTTTAACCCCGGACCTAAACTGAGCCGCGGATTATCACTGGCGATAGTGTCTCTGTTCACCTTCATTGTGTGTTGTATTAACCCGAATGCACTGTCGATGATTTATGCCATCAGCGGCCCGTTGATCGCTTTGATCCTGTTTATTATGCCGACGCTTTCGACCTGGCTGGTACCCGCGTTACGCCCTTACCGGTCTGTGGCCAATTTCCTGGTGCTGGTTGTGGGTCTGCTATGTGTTTCGGTGATGTTTTTTAAATAAGCTGTTCTGTGGCCCGTCAGTTGGCGGGCCACCTTCCGCCCTCATGTTTTCCGCCACAGACCTGTACCGTGGCTCTCCTGCCGGATCCGCAACTCTCCCCTCCGGCCACATCCCCGGCCTGACGGTTTACACCTTATAGCAGAGTGATGACCGGGGTTGCCGCAAGCCGCCAGAGCGGAGAAGAACGTCACCACTCGTCTCCCTAAGTCCCCGAAAACCCTTTCTGACTGACGGAAGAGATATCCGGCCTGAGGAGAAAGACAGCCCTGCAGAGAGTGATTTTTGCTGCAGATTGCCGTCGCCAGTATACTTCCGGCAACATCGGCCTCGTTTACAACGTGCAGACTATTCTGATAATGATCTCTTTTGTCATCAGTGCAGGCACTTTATCTGTGGATCGGGTACATAGTAATAAGGTTAACTTGATCATGGAGGTTTACATGCTGGCTTCTGCCATCAGTCTGGTACGTTCTAAGGCAGGTTTTGTTCAACAGTTTATCCGTAACCCCCGGAAAGTAGGCAGCATTACCCCATCATCGATGGCCTTGTGTGAATCTATGGCCGGCTGTGCCGACTGGGGAGCTATTCAGAAAGTGGCTGAACTGGGTGCCGGTGACGGTGTTCTGACTAAAATTTTGCTGAACCGTATGTCAGCAGAAGCGACGATAGATGTATTTGAGATCAGTCAGCCCCTGGTCTCCCGGTTACGGACAATCAATGATCCCCGCCTGCAGGTTCACGCCAAATCTGCTGAACGTCTGACAGGTCAGTATGATGCGATTTTTTCCGGTTTACCGCTGCTTTCGCTGCCGGTCCCGGTGCGGCATACCATACTTTCCGCGGTTCATCAGGCCCTGACACCCGGCGGGGTTTTCGTGCAGTTTCAGTATACGTCACTCACCCAGTCAGAGCTTTCACGCTATTTCACCTGGCAGAGGCGACGGGTATTAAAAAACGTGCCACCTGCCTGGGTCTACAGTTGTACTCACCACTGGTCCGACACCTGACGGGTGCGGTATTCCGGGTGTCAGAAGAGAACACCCGGCCCGGGCTTCCTGCAGATTACTCTGCCGGCTCCGGATCCTGTTGCTCTGCCAGCTCTTCATACATCGCCTGAATCGCACCACGGGCAATGGATGCCAGCGTGCGGTAAAACGGAGTCCGTGCATGGGCTTCTGTTTTCCCCAGGAATGCTCCGCACCATGGCAACAGATACTCATCAAATAACGTGAACTGCGCCAGATATTCATCCTCCTGAGACTGGTCCTCCAGCCAGGACGTTGCCAGTAACAGCATACCGAAATGATCTGCCGGGGCATCGGTCAGAGGCATACCACGCTGCTGAAGAAACGCCCGTACGTCTTCTTCCCGGGGACCATTTTCCCACTGAGAGCCGTACGGGGAAACTGCAGGCTGTTCACCGCCAAACAAGACCTGGTAGTCGGCTTCCAGCGCAGGCTGGTCACAGTTATTCTGTAATGTTTTCAGCAGGTCGTCCTGTTCGAGCGGCCACACGGGCTGCAGCTTACCTTCGCGGATAAGTGTGAACAGGGGCTGTAACACCGGATCATTCGGGGCACGGTTAAACAATGAGCCAAGAATACGGCAAATCAGCGAAAATTCATTCATTCAGGTTATCTCTTGCAAAGTTCAGTGTTGATGCGGGCCGCAGATCACCAAACTCAGCGATTCACCCCACGCTTTCTCAAAGCGCCGTATTTAATGTTGCCTGCCCCGCCTTGTCAATGCCGGGGGGGATTTATCCCCTGAGGCATTGTTCCTCCGGGGAGATCCGGATAACCCCGCCCCTTTCGCCGACAGAGGGGCTAGCTGACTTCACGGGCCATTTTGTGCTTTCCCGGTGAACGGGTTCAGCCTGAGGGGATAACAACGGTACTCGCCGGAAAATGCCATAAAAAAAGACCATCCGAAGATGGCCTTTTTCTGAAAGACGAATTAACTTCTGATTTTTCTGTAAATCCACAGTACGACCAGTGAACCAATCACTGCGACGACAAAACTTCCGAAGTTAAATCCATCCACTTTTCCGAAACCGAAGAGTGTACTGATCCAACCACCGACAACGGCACCGATAATCCCCAGGATAACGGTTACAATGAAACCGCCGCCATCTTTACCTGGCATAATCCATTTGGCGAGGATACCTGCAATCAGACCAAAGATAATCCATGAAATAATGCCCATAACTGCTCCTTACATAAATTAATCAGCATTAATTATTAATCCACCGGGCCGGGTCCCCGTCCAGTGGTAACGATAACTTCACAATACACCGAAGTTATCAGAGATATAGCCTGGCACATTTTCAGGTATTGTCACGTTACCCCGGAGTGATTGCTATAAAAAGCGGCAGAAAATCCCCCCCCGGAGCCACTAAACGTCAGCCATGTAACAAAAAGGAAATAATGCCCGGCCGGGTGCATAATGCATGATTGGGCAGAGGCGTTCAGCCTCTGCCCAATCACAGACATTAGCTATCTTCGTATGCGTTGGTCACTTTCCATAAATAGCGGGGTGCCTGGCTGGCCGGATGACTGCGCTCAATAAAGCGATAGAACTGCTGCGGCGTCATGTCATTGATCATCGCAATCGCACGTTCGCGGTTAGGTGAGAACGTACGTAATAACGCTCCTGCGCCGTTTGAATAAGAAACTATCGTCGCATAACGCAGCGTCACAGGATTATGGATACCTGACAGCATGGTCTTCTGCAGGATTTTGATATAAGCCGTACCGATCTCAATATTTCTCGCAGGATCTTTCAAATCCCTGCGGGTTGGCTCACCGTGCTTTCCCTGAGCCCTATAGACTTCAAGTCCGGCGGTAGACGCTTTTATCTGCATCAGGCCGATGGCGTTAGAACGACTTACCGCATTTGGATTTCCACCGGACTCGACACTAATAATGGCGCTGATTAAACGTTGATCAACACCATAATGACTGGCAGCGTCTTCAGTGAAAATAGACCAATCATTATTGGTCAGTACTCTTGAAGGTGGAGCTTCTATTAACGGTGTATATTTTTGCTGTTCTGTGGGTTGCCGGGGTGGCTGACTGGCACAACCTGCCAGAAATAAGGCAGAAAGCACAAGATACTTTATCTTCACGTGTTTTTATCCTGATAATTTTGCGTCGCCTATGATACAGGGTTATAAACCGGGTAAAATTACCGTTTGTCTGAAATCACCTGGGGTTTAAAAACGTGACTTCGACGATTGTTTTCTTCATGATGTGATATCTGTGTTTTGTTTACTTTCTCCTGAAGAAGATAATGCTATGACTGCCAGATATATTATCCGACTGATTGCCCCTTCCGGTTATTGCATCAATCAGGCAGCGGCCTGGCGCGGCGTACAACACCTGCGAGACCAGGGCCACCGGCTGGAAAACACAGACATTATCACTCGCCGTTTCCAGCGTTTTGCCGGAACCGATGCTGAACGACTGGCAGACCTGAATGAACTGACCGGAAGCACATCACTGCCTGATATCGCTCTCGCGGTACGGGGAGGATATGGTGCCGGCAGATTACTCAGCGACATCCGTTATACCGCCCTGGCTGACCGCCTGTCACATCATCCCGTTGCCCTCTGCGGACACAGTGACTTTACTGCCATACAACTGGCGCTGTTCGCTCAGACCGGGTTAATTACCTACAGTGCACCGATGCTGGCCGGAAATTTCGGGGCGGAAAGCCCTTCAGCATTTACCCTGCAACACTTCAGGGAGATCCTGAGGAAAAAAAGTTATACCATCCACTGGCGCGCAAAGACAACAGAAAATCTGTCACTGACAGGGACTCTCTGGGGAGGTAACCTGACCATGCTCTGCTCACTGACGGGGACTCCCTGGATGCCGGAAGTGAAACAAGGGATCCTGGTGATTGAGGATGTGAATGAACATCCCTTCCGTATTGAGCGGATGCTGCTGCAACTATGGCATGCCGGTATCCTGCAGCAACAACAGGCCGTGATCCTCGGTAACTTCAGTGGCGCCACACTCTCTGAGTACGATCAGGGGTTCAGCCACGACACGGTATGGCAAACTTTGCGTGACCTGAGCGGAGTCCCGTTTATCACCGGATTACCCTTCGGGCACGAGCAGGACACCGTTACACTCCCTATCGGCGCTAACGCTCACCTGCAGGTACAGGGTCACAGTTGTTCACTGACACTGACCGGCCATCCGCTTCCGCCCGCGTCACTGACTCACGAGTAACGATGTTCTCCCCGGCGCCCGTTCCCGGAATCGTTATTTTGTGCCATGTGGGTGTCACTCCACGGTGTCAGAGTCAGTAGCGGGTCAGGCCGGGTAAACGTTCTTTCGCAAGGTACCAGTGCCGTGGTGCCTGCATAAACAAAGAAGGTATTCTGCGTGGCTTTATCTACCATCAACTGGTCTCCGTTACGAAACATGGTGATCCATACCGGTTGTCCGTCACTGAGCCGGGTCCTTTCCTGCCCTGCCGCTATCTGGAAATTATCGGTTCCCCACATCAGTGTTGAAATGCCGTACTCCGCACGGTCAACGGTCATGGTATCCCGTCCCGGACAGGAGATCTGAAATTCGTCACCATCATTGGGCGGGGTTAATGCAAATGCAGCGGTCAGCGGCAGAAATATTGCCAGTGTGGTGGCAAGTATTTTTTTCATCGTGTATCCCGAAATATCTTCTGTCAGAAAAATCTGTATTGTCTTGCCCAGAATATCTCTGTTGCACGACAGAAAAAGTCGCAGTGCGTTACAATGTTATAAAATTCATGACGGGTTATGACTATCTCATGAGCATTCAGACCGGGCCGTTACCTGCCCGCCCACAACTGTTCCGGCGCCTGGCCGCCTCACGATTCCGCAGTCGCTTTCATCTCGGCGAGAAAGAAAGGCAGTATTGTCTGGAAAAAGGTGCCGTTACCGTGATGAGTCACGCTGCGGATTTTGTCCGCGACCGGCTTTCCGCCGCTGAACCGGTGAATGACGGCAAGCAGACACCGATGCGCGGACATCCGGTATTTATTGCACAACATGCGACCGCGACCTGTTGCCGGGGATGCCTGCAAAAATGGCACAACATAGCGCAACATCAGCCCCTGGATGAGCACCTGCAGCAATACATCTGTGATGTTCTGTTTAGCTGGTTACAACAGGAAATCCATCGGGACTGACGGGGAAACATTTTCGGCGACCCGATGCCCCGCGGGATCTTGTGGTGATAAGGTCACGCCCGCACTTTTCGGTTGGATTGTAATAGTCGCTGGCAGGCGAAGGTTCTTCTGTTGCTGTGACATATTTTGTAGTAATTTTCTATCCGTCTACAGATAACAAGGAGTTAAGCCATGCAGACGCTGCCAAAATGGGCAACCTTACTACTGAGTGTTGTGCCGGTCGTCTTTTGCGTTTCAGTTTCAGCCTCCCCATGTCTGCAAAATCGTGCAGCGATTGATATCGGCTCCGGCAGTACGAAAATTGCGGTGGCCGAGGTCGATACCTGCCAGCATCAAATTCGCAAGATGCTTTATCAGCAGCAGCTCCCGGTGTCTTATAATGATGCGCTGATGCATGCGGCAGATAATCGCTTACCGGATAGCATCATCCGTCAGGGACTGAGTGCCCTGAAGCAGGAAATAAAACAGGCCAGTCGTTTCCATCCGGTCAGTATTGAAGGCGTCGCTACCGCTGTTTTCCGCAATGCAGAAAACGGACAGCAAATTATTCAGTTATTTAATCAGCAATCATCGGCGCATATTCGTATTATCAGCCAGCAGCAGGAAGCCCTGCTCGGTTTTGCATCGGCCAGGGCAGCATTGAATCAATCCGGTGTACAGAAAGACGATATTCTTGTCTGGGATATCGGCGGAGGATCCATGCAGATGACCACCTGGGATAAGCAGCACGGGCACCCTCACCCCGTTATTTACCAGGGAAAACTGGCGTCAGTCACACTGAAAAATTATATCGTCAGCCTGCTAAAACACCAGCCACTGCGTCCTGACAGTTCGCCCAACCCTATTGGTAATGATGCCGGTAATGCCGTGAAGTTTGTTGAATTCTATGCCAGCAACGACGTAGATGCCTCACTGAAGCGACTGATCCCGCATCGTAAAATTATAGGCATTGGCGGAGTGCATGATTATTCCATACGTCAGCAATTCGGGAACAAGCCTGACAGCTATACGCTGACACAATTATCCACCCTGGCGGGTCAACAGGTAATGAAGCGTGATGATGAATTGCATGGTGATTATCGGGCCACCGATGTCAGTAACCTCCTGCTGGTGGAAGGCTATATGCGCGCCCTGAATATTCCTGAAGTCACACTGGTAAAAGCCAGTCTTGTTCAGGGATTACTGGTACGCTAAGGGTTCCGGACTGTATAAATAAACATCAATTCATCAGAAAATTCTGGTTCCATAGTCAGTGACAAAACCCCTGCTATACTTAAATTGATTTTACATAACAGTGAAAAAAAGGAGAGTTTGCATGATGGGTAAAGTACAGGATAAAGCTGAAGAACTGGCAGGCTCAGCACAGGAAGCTTTTGGTGATGTGACTGATTCACCGGAACATTCTGCCAAAGGTGCGGCACGTAAATATGCCTCTCAAGCAAGCTATGCTGTTCGCGATGCTGCAGATACAATTAAAACTCAGGTATCTGATAAGCCTTATGCCGGTGTTGCTATTGCAGCGGCGGTAGGCGTCGTCTTCGGTTACCTGCTGGGCCGTAAATAATTTTTTGAATGAGTCCCTGATCCGCAAGGCTCTTTCGGATCAGGTATCACTCCCTTACCCCGTGACTTTGGTTGCGGGGTTTTTATTTTCGCAGTATGGCGTTCTTCACCCATTGTCCGCCGCTATTGATACCCTTTTCCCCGCCCGTGAGCAACAACCTAAACCGCCCGTAAAATTCAATGTAACCCATTGAAATTAAATTATTTTTATCATTTTCATTCACACATCGAAAAAAATTTCAATGAATTGAATGAACGGGCTTGCAATTGAGAATGATTACCACTATCTTTATTCCTATCGAATAGTTGACTGATTTAATCAGGTATTCGATACGACATTGCTCACATTGCTTCCAGTTATCTTTGCCCGCTGACCGCGGGCTTTTTTTTGCCCGGAAAAAGGTCAGCACGTCGTGAAATTTACGGAAAGGATGACAGAGGAGGGAAAGGTCCGTTTGACAGAGCCTGTCAGAAGCACTGACAGCACTCAGGATGATAAGTATTAGCCGAGGTGGATACAACCATTGGCCAGGTTTGCGACTCCGGCAGGATTCATTTCAACTTTTTCCTGCATGCCGTTGGCCAGTTTGACCATAAACGATTTGTTATCGCTGTTAAGGTGACCGTTTTCAATTTCTGTCATTTCCGTGACAGCCACATAACAATAACGCCCGTGTAAAAACATTTTTGCCAGCATAAAGACTCCTTTTTGATTACAGGTAAATTATCCTTTACCAATGTTACAACCAGTTTGCAGTGTGTTTTTTCCAAAGTGGCAACAGAAAGATTCTGCGACCATAACATGCCCTATCGAAGGGATAACCCCCATGACCCGGATCATAAAAACGTCATTCTCCGGTAAAATCTGCCGATTAAGCCGGATCCACCGCTATTCTCTGACGCGTCCGGGCACCAGGACATCTCTGGTCAGCGCTTAACCCTCCGGTAATCCCGATAGCTATGAGCACCAGAAACATGGCGCTCTCCCGCTGTTACAGCGACTGCCAGTAATTTAAATCTCAATGACAGTAATTTACTGTCGGTCATTTAGGATGCTGTGGACACTTTCACGGAGAGCAATGCATGAAGAAAAAATCCTTTGCCTTACTGCTTTTATTTATTTCTGTTGCGCCTTTTGCAAAATCTCTGCAGTTTCATTCTTTGGAAGCTCCGGTACATGCAGGTTACCGGCAACCGACGGTATCAGACACTGCAGAAATCCCCGATGAACATATTCGTGAGCCAATGGCCCGCGATAAATTCAGATAACGACATCGGTCCCCTGACGTAGCCGTAGCTGAGTCTGTAACGGCGTAACGTGACGGGCTCTTCAGTACCGTGAGGAATATCTTTTCAGAGAAAACGGATGACGGCGTCGTATTTGTTGCACTTGCGGGAGCCGTTGCGGGCCGCACCTGCGGCCTGCCTTTCCTGACCAGAACGGTGACGTCAATCGTCACCCTGCAATGATCTTAATTGAGTATAGTAGCGAATTGCAGATCCCGCGAGGTTCTCCGCCGTATCAATAAATATTTGCCGGCCGGTGTGTCGTGGTATCAACGGGCTGATATCTGTGCAGGCAACCAGAACGGCGTCGGCCTGACAGAATTCGGGCTGTGATAACACGGTCTGCCAGCACTCCCTGACCACCGGGTCTGAAAAACCGTATTCTTTAATCCGCCGGATAAGCGTTGTCACTGACGTTCTTAATTGCGCTGAATCGGTGACCTCTTTGCCGGCAGCCCGTATCTTATCCTGCCAGAACCCCGCTGCCATAACGGGTTCCGTCGCCAATATCGCAACGTTCTTCACCGTTGCCGGAAGCTGCTGTACTGCACTTTCCGCAATATGCAGTAAAGGGGTCGTTCCGGCAGCACGGCTCATTTCTGCGAAATAGCAGTGTGCCAGATTACATGGCACCACTATAAAATCTGTCTGTGCACTGACCAGAGACTCGATCCCCTGACACAGAGCATGAGTCATCGCAGCCTCGTCAATGGGATGCCCTGGCCGGAAAGGTGTGGGTAATGAGATAATATGCATCAGTGGAAAATCTTCATCGTTGCAGGCCCCGTACTGAGACTGGCAGGCGGAAATCAGCATATCGATAAACGGAGCGGTGGAACGTGGCCCCATCCCGGCAAGCACACCTATAGAAACGGTCACTATTATCCTCTCTGGTCAATATAAACAGGGCCGGCAGGAGGGTTACAGCCACCTCCCCCGGACATCTGCAGAAAATTCAGTGTATCATTTCTGGCAGAAAAACTGATGTGAACTGAGCGGTATTGATATCGCAGGCATAAAGGAAATCCCTCGTTCGCGGATCCTTTGCTGTCCTCTGCAGAACCGATACCGCCCATCCCCCGGGGAGGGCCACCCACACCGTTCGCTGACTGGAAAGTGATCTGCATCACATAAAGAACTCAAATCCCCGCCGGAAACCCCGTTCTGACCCACACTCTACACACGACTTAATGCAGTTATCAGGAGTGATAGTGATGAGTCATTTTTTCTATGACAAGAAAGAGACCCTTATAGACGATGCCCTTGAAGGAATTATCCGTACTTCGCCGTACGGAAATCTGGCCCGGCTGAAAACAGATCAGGAATTACGGGTTGTGGTGCGTAAAGACTGGGACAAGTCTCAGGTCGCTATCCTCTCCGGTGGCGGGTCCGGTCATGAGCCGATGCATGCCGGCTTTGTCGGTAAAGGAATGCTGACCGGGGCTATCTGTGGCGATATTTTTGCATCTCCGGGCGTCGATGCGGTCCTTAGCGCAATCATCAATGTCACCGGCGATGCAGGCTGCCTGCTGATCGTCAAAAATTATACCGGAGACCGTTTAAATTTCGGACTCGCCGCCGAAAAAGCCCGGGCGCTCGGCTATGATGTCGGGATAGTAATGGTGGAAGATGATATCGCCCTGCCGGATAATCCTCAGCCTCGCGGGCTGTCAGGAACGATCCTGGCCCACAAAATTGCAGGCTATGCCGCAAGCCAGGGGGCTTCACTGAAAGAAGTCGCACGTATCACGCGGGCAGCACTGAAAAAAGTCGCCACTATCGGTGTCGCGCTTTCCTCCTGCCATCAGCCGGGTGCTGAGGATAGTGAACGTGTTCCGGCCGGGAAGAGCGAGCTCGGTATGGGGATCCATGGCGAGCACGGTATTATTACCCTGGAGACTCAGAACAGTCGGGAAATTGTCACCCGGTTGTGTGACGCTTTAACAGAGCACCTGAACAAAACCTCTGATATTCTGTTGATGATTAACAATCTGGGCGGATTTTCCGTCCTGGAACTGGCGCTGGTCAGTCAGGCGGTACTTGACTCCCCGCTGGGGAAACGTGTGCGCTTTCTGCAAGGCCCCGCCACCCTGGTAAGCGCTTTGGATATGAAAGGGATCTCACTGACCGTTCTTCCGCTCACAGCGAAGCTGACTGAAGCCCTGCAGGCTCCGGTGGAAGTCAGTGGCTGGGTTCCGCTCTATACCCCGTCAAAAATGGCCTGGCAAAAGGCCAAATCTTTACCTGACAATACCGACGTTACTCCGTCAGATAATGCCCGGGTGGCTGCCATCCTCAATGCGGCCTGCAAGGCGCTGACAGATAATGAAGATGAGCTCAACAGTCTGGACAGCCATGTGGGTGATGGTGATACCGGGTCCACACTGGCCACCGGAGCACGGTTTGTCCGGAAAGCCCTGAAAGCCGGCAAACTTCCGCTGGATGATACCCCGGCACTGCTGCGCTGGCTGGGGGAAAGTATTACGACGCCGATGGGAGGCTCCGGCGGGGTGTTGCTGTCATTACTGTTCAGCACTGCCGCAGAGGGTTATGAAAAAGACAAAGATATCGGTAAAAGTTTACTGACCGGTCTTGAACAAATGAAAAAATACGGTGGTGCCGGTCCCGGTGATCGCACAATGATCGATGCCCTGCAACCTGCCCTGGAAGCACTGGCCGGTAAAAAAAGCTGGGTTAACGTAGTTAAGGCCGCGAAGAAAGGCGCTGAATCTACGTCAAAAATGCAAAAAGCGGGTGCAGGCCGTTCTTCTTACCTGAGTGCCGGAAGCCTGAAGGGACATATTGATCCGGGAGCCAAAGCAGTGAGTGAGGTATTTGCCGCGATCCCCGCAAAGTAAGGCGGGTATGACCGTCCTGCTTACCTGCCGTGATAAGGGCTTTTTCCGGAAACTTACGCCGGTGAAGCCCTTATGGAAGCCGGCAGCGCCATCATAAAAGATGATAATGCGAGGCCTGCTGCATACTGTTTTGAACCCGTGTCGTACTCCCGGTCAGATGCAGATGGCCACAGTCACCGTGGTGAGTAGGCAGGCATAAAAAAACCGTTGACTGCAACATCTCTTCAGTGAACGCAGGTAGCCCCCGCAGTCAAAGGGAGCAACATCGGGAAGATCAGGGAAATTCTGAGTTACCGGAAGGCTCCTTATTCGCCAGTGACCGTAAACGCTCCCCCGATAATCTGAAGTAATTCACTGATTCAATCACCTCTCCGCCCACGCCATGATAAAATAGCTGTACTGCCGCATCATGTTTATCCGAAAGCCAGTCCAGCCGCAGGCAACCGGCATCCAGAGCTGCCGCCGCCAGCGTTTTCATCAGCAGCGTTCCCGTCCCCTGCCCCCGGAATTTTTCAGAGACAAACAGCTCTTTAATAAACATCTGCCCGCTGTAACGAGGTGCCGGGAACTGGATAGCGGCACAGGCGAATCCGGCCACCACACCCTCCTGCTCTGCTTTAAACACCCGTGTTCCGGACTGCGGATGAAAGACTTTCTGCTGCAGATAATCCGACATCTCCTCCGGAGTGACCGGTACCGGGCCATGGTAATAGGTTTCCATTTCGATAAAAATATCCACCAGCATCCTCCATTCGCTGGCAGTACATTGGGTGACCTTCATGACCTCTCCTGTGTGTAATACCCTTCGGGGAAAGTATATACCGCTGCCTGAGGTTCAAAACCCTGCGACTGTACATGCAGGCAGGTAGCCGCTGACAGATGCACTTATCCCCTATGATAAATCAATAGATTACAGATAAGAGAGCATTCTCACTCCCGTTCCCCGCAGCAAAACGCAGAGAGCGCCCGGGCCAATGCTGCGGGAGCTTCCCATGACATACAATGACCGCACTCCGGCAAAACGACAGCAGAAACCCCTGCCTCACAAAGTAAGCTGAAATCATCATCAGGTAACGAGTTTTCACCAAAAATTAGCTGCTTACGCACTGGCAATCCGATAAAATCCGCCAGCCACTCTTTGCCCTTTATCATATCTGCGGCTCCCCGCCAGACAGCCTCGGGGGCATCCACCGCCAGACTACCGGCCCAGGGACCTGGTTCGTCCTTTACCATCTGCTGACAGACGCCGTTGATGAACGCGTATTCATTGTAACTGCAAATTTTACGGCTAAAAAATCCGCCGCCGGGATGGAAATTAGGCTCTGAAACGATCAGTCCCTGTAAACGCGGGTTCAGCATTCCGGCAGCTTCAATACTGATACTTCCGCCCATGCTGTGTCCGTACAGATAGCATTTTTCAAGCTGCAGATGCTCCACCACTTCAGCCACAACCTTCGCCTGGTCTGTGAGGGCATAACTGTAAGCTTCCGGTTTCTCACTGTAACCGCAACCTGGTAAATCGATCAGGATCGCCCGCCGTCTTCCGAACTGAGGGTCGCAGACCACCCGGGGATATTCATATGAGGATGCGCACCCCAAACCATGAACAAACACCAGCGGGATACCCGTTCCCGGGAGATCCTGCCAGCGAACAATACATTGTGCTGTTGGCGAAAAAAAGGCGTTCATAACGATCTTATCCTGTCAGAAATATTCCTGCGACCAGCACGATAACCGGAGCGAGTGCCATGAAATCATGGACGCCAGCCCCGCCTTCGCGATACCTGGGCGCTGAACTCTGCCGGCACGATATTCTTACCGGAGAAACCACTTGTGCGGGTACCAGGCTACGTGAAAATAACACATATTTACAGAGCAGATGGTGAATATGATCAGACAGGGAAAAGCGAAGGACGGATGCCGTGAAATGAGGCGGACAGCGTGTGCTGTTGCATGGTCACCCGCTATCAGGAATACGGCAGGAGAAGAAATACCGACTCTGCGCGATGCAGAAAAAAAACCGCTATCCGACAGGATAGCGGCGGTTCAGAGTTAGCCGTTAATATCCGGATGCTGATCGACTAAATTGCGACGTTTACTCTGTAATGTCTCAATTTGTTCGTCAATATCTTCAATACGCTGTTCGATATTATCATGGTGCTCCTGCAGTAACTCTTTGGCTTCCTCAATAGAAGACGCTGCAGGGGTTCCTCCGTAAAGGGGTTTGTTCGCGGTTTCCCGCATGCTGATACCGGTGACTACCCCGATGATACCAACAATCATCAGATAATAGGCAGGCATGTAGAGATTACCCGTCGCCTCAACCATCCATGCGGTCAGTGTCGGGGTAATACCGGCGACCAGAATAGAGATGTTATAGGTGCTGGCTAACGCACTGTAACGCACTTCGGTCGGGAACAATGCCGGCAGCGTTGATGCCATTACACCAATCAGACAGTTAAGAATAATTGCCTGGATCAGCAGGCCGAAAAACAGCGCCGCTAAACTGTGATGCGTGATTAACATAAACGACGGGATAGAGAAAAGAACCATCGCGATGCTGCCGATAATGATAAACGGACGACGTCCGAACTTATCACTCAGCAAGCCCATCACTGGCTGAACAAACAGCATTGCCAGCATGATAACGACGATAATTAATACGCCCCGATCTTCAGAATAGTGCAGATCATGTGTCAGGTAGCTTGGCACATACGTCAGCAGCATGTAATAAGCGACATTAGTGGTGATCACGATACCGATACAGGAAATCAGGTTACGCCAGTGTTTACGGGCCACTTCTTTGAAAGGAACAGAAGGACCTTCACTGAGGCCCTGTTTAGAGCCCTCTTCCAGCGATTCAACGTGTTTCTGGAAGGCAGGAGTTTCTTCCAGCGCATTACGCAGATACAGGCCAACAAACCCTAACGGCAGAGCCAGGAAGAACGGAATACGCCAGCCCCATTCGTTGAAGCTTTCATGGCCGAGCATTGTGGAAAGTAATACCACAATCCCCGCGCCACAGACGAAGCCAACCAGAGAACCAAAATCAAGCCAGCTCCCCATAAAGCCACGCTTCCTGTCGGGGGAGTATTCCGCCACGAAGATGGAAGCCCCGGTATATTCGCCTCCGACAGAGAAACCCTGCACCATTTTGGCAATTAACAGCAGGACAGGTGCCCAGACACCAATGGAGGCAAAGGAGGGGATCAACCCGATACTGAAGGTACTCAGGGTCATCAGAATAATGGTGATGGACAGAATTTTTTGACGCCCGTATTTGTCTCCCAGAACACCAAAGAACATCCCCCCTAACGGACGGATAATAAAGGGTACAGAAAACGTCCCTAATGCGGCGATAATTTGGATACCCGGTGAGGCATCAGGGAAAAAGATTTTACCTAATACCGTTGCAACATATCCATAAACCCCGAAGTCGAACCACTCCATTGCATTACCCAATGCGGCGGCAGTAATTGCCTTTTTCAAGCGGGCGTCATCGATAATCGTGACGTCCTTCAGCCGCATGGGCTTTACCTTTTTACGTTTTATTTTAAGCATTCTTTTTCCTTAAAACACAAATACCCTAGTAATCACTTGCGTATAAAGCATAGGCTAATCTTGTGATCATTCCAACGTATGGGGAGTTATTCTTAACAATAGGATCAAATACGTAACGGCCACGGCCAGGGTTAAGGGGGGACTGGCAGGCAGGAGGTTGCGGAAACGCCACACCACTTGGTTATAATTTCGTCACAAATACACTGACGTAGCGGCCAGCGTCCGGATATGCTCCGCTATTCTCTCCTCTGACTTGCATAAACCGGCCGGAGAGGGGCGTTGAATTAAGTGTTAACGCTATTTATATTGGATCCCCGTTCCTCTGCACCTTCCGGGTAAGGTTAAATAATGTTTAAAGGTCTTAGCGCGTTTCCCCTGACGCCTCTCTTAAATGATGATATTGATGAGGGAGCGTTTATCCGACTGCTTCAGCGACTGGCTGCCGCGAAGGTAAACTCACTGGGTGTGCTGGGCTCTACAGGCAGCTATGCTTATCTGTCCCGGGAGCAACGTAAACGCGTCACTGCTATCGCTAAAGCACATGCCGGCGATATTCCGGTGATGACCAGTATTGGTGCGGTGAGTACTGCCGAAGTCCTGCGCCTGGCGGAGGATGCTCAGTCAGCCGGTGCAGATGCTTTACTGCTGCCGGTAATGTCTTACCAGCCGCTCACCGATGACGAAGTTTACAGCCTGTATGAAGACGTCTCTGCCCATGTTTCCGTGCCGATCTGTGTTTATGATAATCCCCGCTGTACACATTTCAGTTTCTCAGGATCCCTGCTCAGCCGGGTTGCTTCGTTGCCGCAGATCAGCGCCATAAAAATGCCGAGGGCACCGACTGATGCCGGGACGATTGCCGACCGGGTCCGGAGCCTGCGTACCCGTGTACCAGAGCGCGTTGCTCTCGGGGTGAGTGCTGATGCCTTTGCGGCTGACGGACTGAATGCGGGCTGTGACGTCTGGTTTTCTGTCTGCGGAGGGCTGTTTCCCCGCACCGCAATGGCCATTGCCGAAGCAGCAGCTCGTCATGATCAACAGCAGGTCGCCGTTTTAAGTGAGCGCTTAACGCCTTTATGGGCGCTTTTTACTCAGCATGGCGGAGGGATCCGGG
Organism: Tatumella sp. UCD-D_suzukii; assembly: GCF_000611875.2. Classification (NCBI taxonomy): domain Bacteria; kingdom Pseudomonadati; phylum Pseudomonadota; class Gammaproteobacteria; order Enterobacterales; family Erwiniaceae; genus Tatumella; species Tatumella sp. UCD-D_suzukii. Next base: position 127,079 of record NZ_JFJX01000012.1, on the reverse strand, counting down.
TAATGGCTGCCGCAGCCGCCCTTCTCGGGCTGGTGTCGCCGGAATGTTTGCCTCGTCCTCTGAAAGCCTTGAGCCGGGATGACGTCGCCAGGGTAGCAGCAGTGATCCGTGAGGCGGGCCTGGAATAAGAAAACAGCATGCTCTCTGCCCGGTTCTCACGGCCGTGATTTTCTACAGATACAAAGAAATGACACCGGATAACCGGAAAAGGGAGGAGCTATAATTAACAGGCGACCACGGCAGCAGAATACCCAGGATACCGGCCGGTATCGATTAAATACCGCAGAGACACGGATCCCTGCGGTATCGTAAGTCAAATAAGGCCACTCACGGGTATCAGTGGCCAGCAGATTTCAGTATCAGAATTCAACGCTTGCGCTGAGAACTACGTTACGGGTTTCACCTTCGATGACCCGCAGGTTGCCTCCGCTTGAAGTGTAATATTCTTTATTAAACAGATTATTCAGATTCAGCTGTAAATGGGTTTTCTGACCCATGAACTGGTTATCCCAGCCGATAAAGCTGTCGGCCACGGTATAGGCTGGCAGGGTAAAACTATTATCCGCATCACCGGCACGGGTACCCATATACCGGACACCACCACCGATACGGAAGCTGCCAGGCAGAGCGTTAAACCGGATATTATGACTTAAATAAAGTGACCCTGAATTGCGCGGGGCATTCTGCAGGCGGTTGCCATTGTTATCTGAGTTCGTCTTATCATTAACAATTTCAGCCTGGTCATAGCTGTAATTGGCACTGATATCCCAGTCCGGATAAATTTCACCATTCACTTCGAACTCGACCCCGCTGGAACGTGCTCTATCCACAGCATAGGTACTGCCATTCAGAGCCAGAGCAACATTACGCTCATCGATACGGTACAACGCAATCGTCGACAACAATGCAGGCGTTATCTGCCACTTGCTGCCAACCTCATAAGTGGTTCCCTGCTCCGGTGCCGCGACATTGCCATAATCATCAGGCGTCGTTGACGGTGTAAATGATTTGCTCAGACTGCCGTAAAACGAAACATCCGGAGTCAGCTTATAAATAAGCCCGGTTTGCGGCAGAAACTTATTCCCTGTGTCGCTATAGGTCAGCGTGGACTGCGCTCCACGGGATTCACGCTGCTCGTAATGCTGATAACGGGCTCCGGCTACCGCCGTCCAGTCGTTTGTCAGGTCGATACTGTCTTTGAAATAAACCGAACGGCTGTGTAACCGGTTCAGTAAATTACTGTCCGCCGTTTTTTCGGTGGAGCTGTCAGTGATGGTTTCCAGACCATAGACCGGGTGACTCAGCGTGAAATCGTTATTCTTTGTACCGTTATACGCATGGGCACGATAAGTCTGATTCATCTCATAATCAGTCCCGAATACCATATTATGCGTCATACCCAGGATTTCAGGCGTGCCGATGGCGTCCCAGGAGACATATTTTGTTTTGTGGTTAAACCCGCGGAAAGCATCCGGACGTCGGGTGACAACACCGGTCGTGGTATTCACCGCCGTCGCAGTCATCGTATTGCTATTATACTTACGCTGGTTAAGGCCGACAGTCACCCGGGTCGACCAGATATCATTGAACTGATAATCCCAGTGAGAGCTGAATGTCTGGTTACGTCCCCATGCATGATTCGAGTAATCGTCCAGACGTGTTTTATAGCCGATATCGATAGGACTACCATTAATAAACGCTGTTCCCCGATCATAGGGAATATCGTACTGATAATCTTCATAGCTGATATTAAAACTGGCTTTATCGCCGTACCACTGCAGGGAAGGTGCTATCAGGTTATGTTTGTCATTACCGAATCCGCGCCAGTAATTCTGGTCCTGCTTTTCGGCAATCAAACGGAAAGCAAAACCATCTCCTAAGGGACCCGTGATATCAATATTTCCTGCACCGCCGCCGGTGCTATTATAATGACCGCCAACAATGGTATGCCATTCATATTGTGGTTTTTTACTGACCACATTGATCATCCCGCCCGGATTTAAAATTCCGTACAGCAGAGAAGACGAACCTTTTAATACTTCGACGTGATCCGTTGTGGCATCAAGATTAAGCCCCTGACTGCTTCGGATACCATCACGGAAGACTGAACCGTCGGAGTTTGAGCCAAACCCACGGCGAACAATACCATCTTCAGTCTGGCCTAAGGTATTCGCTTGTGACGTACCACTGACAAAACGCATAGCATCCGATAAATTCGTCGACTGATAGTCTTCCAGTTGCTTATTGGTTACATCACTGATGGACTGCGCCTCATCCAGTTTAGAGGTCGGTGTTTTACTGGCGACCGACGTGGTCGGGCTGGAATAGCTGTCACCCGTCTGCGCTTTTTTATCAGAAGCCGTTACGGTTAACACATTGGTATTTTCAGCGGCGTAGCTTTCAGCTGACGAAATTAATAAACCACTACACACTGCAAGCCCTATTTTGCACAGGGGAGGCATACAGTATTTAGACTTTCTGTTTTGATTCATTGTTACTTTTTTCCCGGACTATTATCTACGCTTTTTTGTTGAGAGCTTTCAGGAAACGCATCAGGCTTTTTGGGCACAACTATCCGGGCATCTTTCCGGTAGGTGAAAGGCGATCAGCAGCATCCCTTAATGTAATTGAGAATCATTCCACCACAAGGCGGTGTAGTAGTAAACGGATATTTTTTGTTATTCACTACATAAAAACACCGTTCAGCAAACCGGAATGATTGAGAAAAACATTTATTTTCAATGGGATTTTGGTTCTGCGGACATTAAGAACGTCTCCGGGGTGGCTGTTTATCTTGCTGTTTCGGAGACTTTCCTTCTCACGGACTACACACTGTGCTGCCCATTATTGCTGTTTTACCCGTTAAAATGCCCCGGGGTAAGACGTAAAGATAAGCGCTGAGGATAACTTTATATTTTCTCCACTGAACAACCGGATTGCTGGCTGAAAGACGCAGACCTTGCAGCATTCTGTCTCCAATGATAATTTCAGAACCGTGCCAAACAATCCCCCGGAGAATAATGTGATGAAGCGAGACATTGATGGCAGTTGATTGCCATGGCTATATTACCCGGTCGAAAAGCAATGAAATGCAACCGGTATTCTCTGAGGTCGTTGCAGATCTGGTCACAAAACTCACCTGCTCTTTTCCCGACCTCATACACAGCCTTTACCTGTACGGGAGCGTCGCCGAAGGCCGCGCAACGCCAGGAAAGTCTGACCTCGATGTATCACTCATTTTCAACGATGAGCCTGACGGGGTAACTTCAGAACATCTGGCAGCTATTAAAAATGAACTTGAGATAACTTACCCTGTTATCAGCAAAATCGATTTCGATTGCGGTCTGCTGCATCAGGTTATGCTCCCGGAAAATAAATTTAGCTGGGGGTACTGGCTCAGGCATCATTGTGTCTGTATTTACGGTGAAGACCTGGGAGACCAGTTTGAATCATTTAAACCGTCAAAAACCATTGCCATTGCCGTGAATAGTGACTTCCGGCAGGTAGCGGAGCAATTAATTGCGCAAACTGATGCCACAACCGACGATAAAGTCAGATTACAGCTACAACGTGCCGTTGCTCGAAAGCTAATCCGGGCGACCAGCATTCTTCGCGACGAACAGGATCTGGACTGGCCGGAGACACTCAATGAACATCGGGTTAAATTCAATCTTCGCTTTCCGGCATTAGCGGAGGATATGGATTACCTGATGGCTATGGGTCATGAGCCTGACGGAGATATCGCTTTTTTTAAAAACAGAGTGATGCGTTTTGTCGTCTGGCTGGATGTCGCGTTCCGCGAACAGCAAAACTGATATTGCCGGAGGGTTCAGATAGCTGTATTCATGTCACTGGTACCCGCATTGTTCAGGACTTATCCGCTCAGAATAAGAGGTTATTTTTCTAACCTCCTTAACCACCACTCCTGTTTTTACTAAAACCTCCGCCGAAAACAAATACTGGCAGAATTCTGACTTCAGAAGGGAATACCTGAAGTTAAGCAGAACATAGTCTCATCCGCTGTAGCATTGTTCTGAATCACATCGCGGAACGACCAGCATACACTATCAATGATACCGTTGTATAAGAAAGGATCCCGTGAAGCCCTATTCTTGGTTCTCTTATCCCGTGGGGTAAACAGCCCTAACCCGGCCGGCAGAGTCCGAACAGGCACGCTACCGGCATAAGGAACAGATGCAATTATCTTTCTATCGATTTTTTGTGCCTGACTTCAATGACAATTGCTCTTTTTGAAAGCCCCCCTATTATATCATCTGTTTTTTTAGTATTTTCACTATCGGTGTTAGCATCCCACTCATCAAGAAGAAAAAACCTCACTGCATCATCAGCAAACAACCTGCCTAATGATTTCATTATTTTTTCACCGGAGGAGCCGACATCATCATTAACTCCTATCTGATTTTCATGACTAACTAATATTGCGTTAGTTAACTGAGACTTTAATTTCTTTAAAAATGAAGACTTTCCTGTACCGTTCGGCCCTGTGATGGTATACCTGCCCGGATCGGCGCTATCAGAAAATAAAACGGCACACAGCTCCGTTGGACTGATATCCAATCCCGAACTATGACAATAAATTTTTATCCTGTCATCTGCGTCATTGAAAAAATCAGCCCTCTCCAGGGTCGTATGAAAATGCTCTAAGTTTTTAACCTTACTTCTTATCACCATCAATTGTGTTGTATGCATACTTGCTGCATGAATGCTTTGATATAACTGTAAGCTCCTTGGGAGTACAGCTACCAATGACCCCATTATATACGGGTGCATCATTACAGTATGATGCGAGGAATAAATGATCAGAGGGATGGATGTCAGTACAGGTAAACAAGCAACAACCTGCTCAATGCACTTATACTTTAACTGATTATCAAAATATACTTTCTCTTTATCCCTGGCGTTAGCCAGCGATGCATCGAAATGCTTAATCATTCCGAAAAAAGCATTATCCCATATTTTATTTATTGCTCTGAACGCCTCTATCCTGGATGATTGTATCTCTGTCGATAGCTTATTTATTTTTGTTTTTGTTAAAAAAATAAGGAACAATGATGCCACCATACAGGAAAGTATGGAGATAGTTATCATCTGCCCCAGAACTGCATACAGTGCTGCAACTGTAAATATGACATTCAAATACAGAGCTATTATTTCTATATAATAAAATGAAGCCTCCTCAATAGTAGGAAGCGACTCTCCGATAATCCAATGACTCACTTTTTCTTTATTTTTAGCAGAGTTCACCCCCCAGTCTTCCTTAGCACGACTCAGAGTTTCCCTGTAGTAGCCAGACCAGACGGAGTTTGATAACTTCACTCTGAAATAAAGTGAGCAAGAACCAAAAAGATAACAGACAGCAATACTTGAAAAGAAAATGACTATATAATGAAAAGAATGTTCGGGTGCAAGGTAAGCAAACTTCCCGGCTAACCCTATAAAGTAAGTCGATAAGCCCACCAGCGCCTGCTGGATAATAATAAGTAATACGCATACGAAAAAATACCTGTTTTTTACAATCATAAGAGCACTCCCGGAACAATAAAAAATAGCATCCCTGATAGGTAAAATCATTTTTACATGCTATTAGTTACATCCCCGGAAACCTCTCTGTATTTTCTCAAAATTTATAAAATCCATGCCATGCAGGATGGTCTCATCATCAACTCAATAATAACTGCCAACCTTTTCCCTGTCACCTCAGGAGGTCAATAACCAAATGATGCTAATCTCCCTGATATTCCTACCGTAGTCGTCATCATTAAAAAAACTTTGGTCTCCCTACCCGAAATACATCAGATAACAGCACCTCTATCTTCACTTCCGATGGCTGACAATAATTCATTGGAATTAAGCATAACGATAATCTGCATTGGTTATTTTTTGATTAAATATCAATTATTAATCACTGTCAAATCAGGATTTTATTTTATATAGACATTTTCCTTATGTCCTTGTCTCTAGAGAAATTCAGGAGCAATATTTCCGCATGTATCCTGATGCGGTGAATGCCATCACATAATGCCAGGGCCTTAATATGAGTGAGTACCTTGCGCATTATCAACATGACGGTTCACAGGCTCCGGGGGTGGTCGGGTCACTGACGGGATACCTTACCATCGCGTTCTCTGAAACCCGGGATAACTCCGGCCTGAGCCGGCCACCGGGTGCTGCCCCGACCTTTAATAAACAATGCTTGCTTTCCGGACATCTGTACAGTGCCCCCCTGACTCACCTTCGAACACTGTCCGGACATGTCCCCGGGGTCACCAATTCGCCAGCTAAACTCTTTTGCCCCTTCCTGCCTGAATGGCTGGCGGATACGGGAAAGTAAAGAATGCCGGTGAATACGGAATGTGGATGAGGAGAACATGACGGGAAAAAAAGGGCTCATTTCAGAGCCCGCACTTATCTTTCGGTTGTAATGGTAATCACTCCGGATTACCTGCGACGAATAATCGCATTAACGAACCTGGAGGACTTCAGCAGATTAATGTTGCCCATCAGTCCGTTGAGAGCGTCGGGTCCGATTCCGGATCTTATTTTTCTGAGCCGCATTACTTCCGGGACTGATCCCAACCCCCAGAATAACAAGTGCCATGGAAACCCATTGTAACAACGTATAATGAGTTCCCTGAATCACCTCTGCAATGGCTAACCATACGAACGCTAAATTTGTCAAAATGGATACTTTTGCAGAAGCTTCAGGGGATGTTACAGCAATAGTAAGAACCTGTATTCTCAATGCTGCGATCCCACCGACCACTATCACTGGCCACCAATGTATCGGCAATGATGGCCTGTAAATCGCAATGAGTATAATGATGACCAGCACTGAAAGTAAGTTATAGACCGAGCTGGTTGTTTTAGGATTTTCACCTCTATCCGCCAACAGACCCAATATAATAAAAGATGCCGCATAAGCAAGAGCTGAAGTTAACGCTAAAAACTGCCAAATAGCAAAATGTAACCCGCCTTTATGTTCGGAAATTATCGTCAGAGCGACACCAACAAAGGCAAGTATTGCACTGAGCCTTGCCCGGTTTTGTTTTACAGCATAGAACGTTGCGAAAATGGGGGCAGTATTCAATAGCATTGACGCATCTGCAGCACTTGCGCCGGGAGTCGCCAGGGCGATGTAATATCCGGCAAATGCCCAAATCCCGGCAGCTAACCTGATCCCATGAAGCGTAAAAGGCGCAACAGGTTTCAGCTTAGGAGGGGATAATATTATCCCGACGATATATTGCCCCAATAACAACCAAAGAGGACTAATATAATCATTGCTGGAATAAGAAACTACCCAGGCAGTTGCAGCAGATAACAAGCTTGCGAATACACCCAGTATAATACTTTGCATTACTTAATACCTGACTGCACGAAAAAAGGAACCGGTACCATTACTTTAAAAAACTTTCCTTCGATTCTTATCCTCATAGGGCCTTCCTTAGAGAAAATTAATCCTCTTATAGTAACCTTATTGATGTCACTAAATCCAATAATAACACTTACTTAAACCCGGAAGCACTATGTTACAGAACCATTGAATATTAAGGAAATCCGGTGTGGAATATCGTTTAAAAACAATCCGACAGTTTTTTCCGCCGGTATGTCTGAATACCACGATGCCAGCGGTAAGGCCCGGGTTGTGGTCAGCGATGAGAAAATCTGATATTCAGGCCGGTTAGTTGAAAGCGCTTTATAACCTTAGGAAAAATACCGTTTTATGCTGCTGTATAACTGACCCGGGAAGTGCCCCTCCTGCATGTTAACTCCCCTGCAATATTGACTATCTATTGTTTTAATCGCCGTGATGGCTTAACGCGTCCCGGAGGCGACTGCCAGCAGCACACCAAAAATCACCAGCAATCCACCAAAAGTTCTGTCTATCCAGTGACGCACCGCCAGAAAGCGCTCACGGATCCCTACCGCAGAAAAGCAGAGTCCCACGAGGCTGAACCAGACCATGTGAGTCACCGAGATAAAAAGTCCATACCCGATTTGCACCATCAGCGGGGTTTCAGGCTTTACTACCTGCATAAACAAACTGACGATAAAAATAGTTGTTTTGGGATTCAGCACATTGGTCAGGAAGCCAGTACGTAAAGCTCCCGCATCTGACAGGGGTACCAACCGCTTATCCGTCACTGCACCGCCCGCCTTTGTGCGAAGCATTTTTATGCCCAGCCAGAGAAGATAAACAGCGCCTGCCAGCTTGATGCCGTTAAACAACCAGAGCGACCGTTGTATCAGCAGCCCTACGCCAAGCAAGGTATAAGAGACGTGGACAAGCACACCCAGTCCAATCCCGAATGCCGTCAGCAGTCCCGCGCGACGGGAAAGCAACAAGCTGTTGCGTGAAACCATAGCAAAATCGGGACCGGGGCTGATAACAGCGAGTATTGTTATAGTGATTACAGCTAGCAGTTCAGTCATAATATCTTCCTCTGTAACTTAATGAATGTACCGACTTTACTGTACATAGCCTCCGGTGAATAACGATGTTATCTGACAAAGATTGTGAGTCTGGATCACCATTCGCGTCGGCACGTCTGCCGTCTCTGATCGCCTTACGCAGTTTTGAAGCGGCGGCACGCCACGAAAACTTTAGCCGGGCCGCCACTGAGCTGCATATCACCCATGGCGCGGTCAGCCGGGCGGTTCGGCTGCTTGAAGAGGAGCTGGGCGTTCCGCTGTTTGAGCGGCGCAACCGGCGCGTCTTTCTGACCGATGCCGGTCATAAACTTGCCAGTGCGGTCGGCGAAGGGTTAGACGTCATGCAGCAGGCTGTTGATGCCTTGCGCGCCAGCGTACGGCAGCGCCAGCGGTGGGTACTTTCCTGCGAACCCACACTGCTAATGCGCTGGCTGCTACCTCGCTGGCCCGCGTTCCAGGCACAGCATGCAGGGACTGAGATATGCCTTGCGGCCGGTGGCGGGCCTTTTTCATTTGCCGGCGGCCTGGACCTGGCGATCCGGCGCGATGACTTTGACTGGCCGGAAAGCTATTATGCCGCGCCTCTCTTCGCAGAGAAGGTAGGACCGGTATGTCGCCCGGAGAAAGTTTCCCGCTGGTTTACCGCTAATGCCTCCGGCTCCGTCCTTACCCCGGGGACTGAGTGCCTGCATACCCGCACACGCCCCGATGCATGGCAGGCGTGGGCCCGCGCCGCAGGTCAGCCTGCAGTCGGCCCGGGAGGCCAGAGTTTTGATCATTTTTACTTTAGCCTGCAGGCCGCCGTTGCCGGACTTGGCGTAGCCATTGGTTCGTGGTATCAGGTCTGTGACGATCTTGAGAGCGGCGTTTTGTCTGCTCCGTTGGGTTTCGCAGAGGACGGTTCCCGCTACTACCTGCTATCTCCGGAGCCGTTTGAGCCTGGCAGCCTGCAGGCAGACCTGCTTGTCTGGCTTCGTACCCTGAATGACCCACTACAGGTATAGGCCACGACTGATAACAGTCTTGAAATAAATTGCAGAGGAAAGGATATGCTGACCGATGAAAAAGTCCTCAATTGCTTTCGCCGGGAGCTACCGGTGGTTAAATCGTTACTGATGAAATCCATTCCACTTGATGCAGATACCATTCTGCAGGAATATGCTGAAGCGGAAGACCTGGCGCTTGCGATAGATAAATTCTCTGAAGAATTTGATATTGATGTCTCATCATTAAATATTGAAAATTATCTCCCGTGGAATATTCCGTGGTTTTTCCGAAGCTGGTTTACCCAAAAACCAGTAACCCAATCCAGAAAACCGCTCACCGTCAGAATGTTCGCTGAATCCGCAAGATCAGGCCGATGGTTATATGATTAACCCTCTCTATCCGGGAGCGACGACTCCCGGACCTTGTTTTCAGATGCCTTCTGCAGCAAACATTCGGGAATTTTTAATACGTTAAAACAACAGCTGGCTTCTGTTCTTTAGCCGGTCGTTATTGGGGCATAAGGCCAGGAAATATCTGCAGTACCAGTATCCACTCTGCTCAACTGAATACTGTAGCGTTCCCGGCAGTTTAATAGCCTTATGCTTCAACATCGCCTAATGATGAGTAACTTCCACACTCCCAATTAAAAGCATTGTTGCAAGCGGCGCTCAGGCGCAATCTTGCCTCAGTTCCCAATGGTTAATCAGATTTTTGCTACAAAAATATCTGGAGCCTGTAAAAGTAGCAATTGTACAAAATTTGGTCTTACCGTAAGGTAAATATGACCGGGGAAGATAGGGAGATCATATGGACACGGTTGCAGAACTAAATGGAGCTTATTTTTTCGCAGGAAGATCTAACCTCAAAGCAAGCGAACTATTTTTCATGATTTTTTGTGAAAAATTTGTAGGGCCGTTTGGGTTAGGGGTAGCTGATTTTTCCGCTGTTGTAGCTTTACTGGCTGGAAGGAATGATCAGCCAACGAGAACCAAGCCTCGCGATGCAATCGACGGAATCTCGCACCTATCAAAAGCATCACGCAGAGCCTTTGGCAACGCTAAATTACCGTACGGGATCAGATTACCAACCTTCATCGGCGGTTACACTCCCTGGACAATGAAACCCCTAATGGTAGCCAAAGTAGGTACGTTTGTTGGCCGAACTATTCCTGTCATTGGCTGGGTAATTTTAGCCTCTGACGTGTCACAAATTTCATATAAAACCGTTCGTGATTACAATAAAATTGCCAGGGGTAATGATAAGGTATGGTAACAGACGAAGAGGTTCTTGAATTTTTTCGTAACGAGCTATCAACTCCGCTTAACCGGAAGTGGCGTCCGATCCCTCTGGAATTAGACACGCATCTACAGGACTATTGCGCTCCCGATGAACTTCCTTATGTGATCGAAGATTTTGGTCAGAAATTTGATATTGATGTTTCTAAAATCAATATGAATCGTTACTGTCCGATAATAAAAATACCATTACTGAAGCGATTAACTGAAGGCCGTGAAATCATGAAAAAAATAATCTCTGAGCGCCCTCCATTCACGCTGAGAATGTTTGCTGAATCTGCCAGAGCAGGACGCTGGTTATATGATTAAGCCTTACTTTCCGGGAGCGACGACTCCCGGACGTTGTTTTCAGATGCCTTCTGCAGCAGATATCCGGGAATTTCTAATACATTAAAACAACAGCTGGCTCTGTATTTTTAGCCAGAAAAATGGAAACTCACTGAACATATATCTTCTACTTACATGAGGATTAATCATGGATGATGGCATAAAAATCGTGATTTCTCCGGTTCAGCTTGCTGCAGTGCTGACCGATAGCTCAGTCACAGACGGTGAAACGCTAAGTAATCGTCTTTATGGAGGGCTGGGACTTGTAATGGGGACGTTGGAGCTTGCTGGCGCGAGCGCATTGTGCATGGTGCCGGAACCCACCGGCCTGACCAAGGCTGCATGTGTCGTTATTGGAGCCCATAGTATGGACAGTATTAATACTGCTGTACGGGTTTTTTCAGGTCAAAATGTACAAAGTGCAACTTTCCGTTTAGCCGTTGCTATGGCTAAAAAATTCGGCGCTGATGATGACACTGCCTGGAACATTGGATTAACCGTAGATGTAGGTGTGCCGGTAGCTTTTTCTCTTGGGCTTGGAGCTGTGAGAATAGTTTCTGTTCGGGTGGGAAGAATCCAACTGATCCAGCATGAATCAGCACCAGGGGGGAAACCCGGCGGCCATACGATATCAAGGCATGTTGCTAAAACACAGGAAGAATTAGCAAAGCGCCTTGAACGCACTGAACATCTGATACGAAAGCCTGACATAGTCAGTTCATTTAGTAATATCAACCTTGCAGAGAAATCCATCGCTAATGCGTTGAAGGTAAATAAAGAGTGGATAAAAATTTGGGCTTCACGCCAGGCGCGGCATAATCTGATTATTACCTACGATACCGGAAAAGTCATTGATTACTCACTGTTCAGAGGCAGTGACAAGCTGATATATACTACTAAAGTAAAGGTTGTACTTAAATACGAAACCTATAATGACAAGCCATATTATATTTTAACCGCATTTCCGGGGATTTAAACTTATGCTTTCAACTACCCATATTGATATTATGATTGAAGGGTCACTTAATCAGGATTTCGATTATATTACCGGAGCTGAAACTATTGATGATGCCATCGATATCTATACAAAAGGGCTGGCTACCCAAGACCATCAGGATTTGAAAAAAGAAGTGTTAGCATTTCTGTGTAGCGATGACAGTACTATCAAATCAGAATTCAAAACGCGTTATTTTAATTATTTTTCACCAGAGGAAGGCAAAGGATTGCTTTTGCGCGTACTTGAGGGTCTGGAAAAAGCGGAGCAAAAGTAAGAGTGGGTTCCCTGGAGATTCATTAGCCTGGTTCATCAGGTCAGACCGGCTGGTCGCTACAGCGACCTTGTTGCCGGGATTCTAACGAAATGATAGCCTCCGGTTGCCCGGCCCCCCAATTAAAGTGACTTTCTCGCTGATGACGCCCTTAAGTAAATAACCAGTGTTTATCCCTGTGACCGGTTGACAAGACTTAGTGTGAACCGTTCTCTTAATACCGTCAGCTCATTTACCGATATCAATATGACAGAGCGCATAGTTACCGCAGTTTTAAGAACGATATCGCTAAATATTAAGGCCAGGACTATTACCGGGGGAGGAAACAGGCGACAAGGTCGGTAGTGGTACCAGGATGGACAGTAGTAAACTTGGTTCAACGTCGAATCGCCATAGAGTTCCGGAGTATAAGCCTTATAACGGTAAACCCTGGTCCATTCTCACAGCCTTCCCGACAGGATAAAAACGATGAAAACATCCTTTCCGTTAATCAAAAATCTGATGGGTGCGTATCTCAATCAGGATTACGATTATATCTGTGAAACAGATTCTATTGAAGGTGCGATGGATTACTATATCTCCGATTGCCCGGCCGGAGTTCTCGCCGAACTGATCGATGAATTTGAACTCTTTCTAAGTAATTACCCGGATAACCCGGACAAAGCGTTTGAGGAAATTTTTCAGCCCGGAATCATTATTACGGATATACGGGCATTCTTCGGAGTCTTTACTCACAAAATCATCGGGGCTGGTAAGAGGTAATTATCGCCCCTGGTTACTACTTTCTGATAAGCCGGTTTGGTGTTCTCAGGAGACTGGACTCATTTTCCGCATCTCATGGACTGTAATATCGAATCGTTCACTCCCGGGTTCCAGCCCTGATGCCCGGCGACCGCAGTGTAATGCCGCTTTAATCGTTGAACCGGATCCCATAAAGAAATCAGCCACCAACTCACCGGGTCTGCTGCATATCCGCAGGCTTTTCACAGGGATGTTTATACGCCCTCATGCCCTCCTCCTGAAATGTCGTATTACTTCTGTTTCTGATATCTGAAAATCAGACTTGTTAGCTCAATTTAGCCCGGGAGGTAATGCCCTGAATCTTCCATTCAGAAAAATTGACCAGGTAGAATGGTCGTTCTACTATTTAAATATGAAAATGAACACAAGTAATACTAAGCAAAAAATTCTGCAGACCGCTGAGCTACTCATCTATGAGAACGGTATTTATGCAACAGGCATGGACCTTCTGGTTAAGACCTCTGGCGTTGCAAGGAAAAGTATTTATCACCATTTTTCGAACAAGGGAGACGTAGCCGCTGCAGCGCTGAACAGACGCCACGAACGCTGGATACATTGGTTCAAGGCTGAGTCTGATAAGGGAAAAACTGCTCAGGATCGCATCCTGAACATGTTTATTGTCCTGAAACGCTGGTTTGAGTCCGATGGTTTCCGTGGCTGTGCGTTTATCAATACGGCCGGAGAAATTGGGGACCCTGATGACCCTATTCGGCAAATAGCAAAAATACATAAGCAAAAATTACTGGATTATTCCTTTGAACTTGCCGGACAGCTGAACGCAGAACACCCAATGGTTTTGGCCAGACAGTTACTTATTCTGATAGAGGGGGCTATCACCACAGCATATGTCATGGGTGACGGAAGTGCAGCCGACAACGCCAGGGATATTGCTAAGCTTTTGCTGGAACGGGCCTCTTCCTGAGGTCAGTATTTCGAACATATATATTATATTTAAATAAAATTCAGGAATTTCATCATGACTGATTCAAAAGTACGCCCACCATTTCCTCCTTTTACTCAGGAAACAGCCCTTGAGAAAGTCCGACTAGCTGAAGATGGCTGGAACACCCGCGATGCTGTAAAAGTCGCATCGGCTTACTCGCCGGATACCAAATGGCGAAACCGTGCTGAGTTCGTGAATAATCGTCAAGAGGCACAAGAATTTCTTGACCGTAAATGGAAGAAAGAACATGAGTATCGCCTTATTAAAGAGCTGTGGGCGTTTAGCGGTAACTGTATAGCAGTTCGCTACGCATATGAGTGGCACGATGACTCTGGTAACTGGTTCCGCTCTTACGGAAACGAAAACTGGGAGTTTGCGGCTGATGGTCTGATGAAGCGTCGCTTCGCATGTATAAACGACATGCCCATCAAAGAGAGTGAGCGCAAGTATTTCTGGCCGTTGGGACGTCGTCCGGATGAGCACCCGGGCCTGTCGGACCTGGGACTGTGATCCACGTGACACCGAAGATTACTGTTATGGCTATTTCCCCATATCGGTCTGAAGCAGAAAGATGATACTTGTGAGGCGGATGAGAATTTTGTATTTAACACTGTAAAAACAACTATTGTACAAAATTTAATCTTTTCGTAAGGTGAATCTGACCTGTGAAAACAAGGAGACCCTATGGATACGGTTGAACAACTTAATGGGACGTATTTTTATGCAGGAAAATCAAATCTGACTGCTTCTGAACTTCTGTTTATGATTTTCTGTGAAAATACAGCAGGTCAGTTCGGTATCGGTATCGCTGATTTCGGTGCAATTGTCGCTATTGCCTCAGGGAGAAACAATATAAGCACCAGAGGTAAATTAGCCAACACGACCAAAGGGACATCTTATGCATCAATCGGAGCAAGAGCTTTATTCGGAAAAACTAAATTCCCTTTAGGTATTTCATTACCTACCTGGCTTGGCGGTTACACACCGTTAACTGCTCGTCGGGTGATGGTCCGTAATATTGCACCCTTTATTGGTCGCTCAATTCCTGTGTTTGGTGTGATCATTCTTGCCTCTGATGTAACACAAATTACCTACCGCACCTTACGAGACTACAACATCATAGCCCGGGGTGGTGATAAATTATGGTAGACGTAAGTATTGAGCACAGAGTTTATGAGTTGGTGAGGCCTTATGCCGGCACTTATCTATTTAATCTAAAAAAGGTAGAGCTAACGCCTGAAACTGATCTGGATACCGATTTAAGCATTGACGAATTTGAAGTTGAAGATCTTATGAATGACTTTTTCCAAAAATTCAATGTCGCACGTGGCAATTTCAGGATTGAAACTTACTACCCTGCGGGACCCATATCATGGAATCCTTTCAAAAAGACTTCACCCATCCTTGTCCCGGACTTCACTATCGGCATGCTTATCGAATCAGCAAAGGTCGGGCGCTGGTTATATGATTAACCCCTCTGCCCTGAAGCTATTGTAAGCATCCCTGCAAAAAGCACCATTCACATATAGAAGTCATCCGTCATCATCCAACCCAAATGACCATATTTTGGTATTAAAAAGTAAGGAATGCTGATGGAATTCGGGCTGTAGGTCGGGGGGTTTTGGGGAAAAGTTTTGGGGAGAATTTTGGGGAAAGTGTTGAGGGCAAAAAAAACGGGCTCTTTTCAGAACCCGTTCTTATGTATCGGCGGTGTGGCCGGATTACATATGGCTGATGATCGCATCACCAAACTCTGAGGATTTCAGCAGCTTAGCGCCGTCCATCAGACGTTCGAAATCGTAGGTAACGGTTTTGGCCGCGATGGCACCTTCCATACCTTTAATGATTAAATCGGCCGCTTCGGTCCAGCCCATGTGACGCAGCATCATTTCTGCGGAAAGGATCACTGAGCCAGGGTTAACTTTATCCTGGCCGGCATATTTTGGTGCGGTTCCGTGGGTGGCTTCAAACAGTGCACATTCATCACCGATGTTCGCTCCCGGAGCAATACCAATCCCGCCCACCTGTGCTGCCAGCGCATCTGAAATGTAGTCGCCGTTCAGGTTCATACAGGCAATCACATCATATTCTGCCGGACGCAGCAGGATCTGTTGCAGGAAGGCATCGGCGATAACGTCTTTGACAATAATGTCTTTGCCGGTGTTCGGGTTTTTAAAGGTCATCCACGGGCCGCCATCCAGCAATTCACCGCCGAATTCTTCTTTCACTAACTGGTAGCCCCAGTCTTTGAAAGCACCTTCGGTGAATTTCATAATGTTGCCTTTGTGAACCAGCGTCAGGGAGTCGCGGTTATTAGTAATGGTGTATTCCACCGCTGCACGCACCAGTCGCTTGGTACCTTCTTCAGAACACGGTTTGACCCCGATACCACACTGCTCAGGGAAACGGATCTTCTTCACACCCATTTCTTCACGCAGGAAGTTGATCACTTTATCTGCTTCTGCGCTGCCGGCTTTCCATTCGATACCGGCATAGATATCTTCAGAGTTCTCACGGAAGATGACCATATCAGTATCTTCAGGACGTTTTACCGGGCTTGGGGTCCCGCGGTAGTAGCGGACAGGACGCAGACAGATGTACAAATCGAGTTGCTGACGCAGTGCCACGTTCAGAGAACGGATACCGCCGCCTACAGGAGTGGTCAATGGGCCTTTAATGGCAACGCGGTATTCTTTGATCAGGTCCAGGGTTTCCTGTGGCAACCAGACATCCGGGCCATACAGCTCAACGGATTTTTCACCGGTGTAGATTTCCAGCCATGAAATCTTACGTTTGCCCTGGTAGGCTTTCTCTACCGCGGCATCAACGACTTTTAACATTACCGGAGAAACATCAACACCAATTCCGTCCCCTTCGATGTAAGGGATCACCGGGTTTTCAGGAACAACCAGTTTACCCTGCTGCAGGGTGATTTTCTGACCTTCCGCCGGAATGACAACTTTGCTTTCCATCAACCTCTCCTTCGAGCGATTTTATGTTAATGATTTGTAATGCGCCGGGAAATATTACTGCAATTCTCCGGCAATAGCATGCAAAAAAACCGAACCTGTCGGACGCTTTCCTGTGTCACGCATACCAAGAGTATTACCCCAAAAAGTGGTCGCTGATAAGTCTTTTATTCACATCGCGTCGGATTCACCCGCCCGATGTGTGATGTCTGCCGCGGAAATACGGCTCAGAGTAAGTGCTCGAAAAACCAGCAGTTATTCTCCCTGCGCCCGTCTCCTGTGCTTTCTGCTGGTGTCTGCCCTTGCAGTTCAGGCTATACTGCCGCGACGCCCCTAAAGAAGTAAGATTATGCAAAATAAATCCCGACCCGCGCGACGCCCACGGCGTCCTGCTGCCGTGACCAAAGAGTCTGCCCCCCGCAGAGTGATACTGTTTAACAAGCCGTTTGATGTCCTGCCGCAATTTACAGATGAAGGTGGCCGTCAGACATTAAAAGCGTTTATCCCCGTGGCCGGGGTTTATGCTGCCGGCCGTCTGGATCGGGACAGCGAAGGGCTGTTACTGCTGACCAACGATGGCAAACTGCAAGCCCGGATGACACAACCGGGAAAACGCACCGCAAAAATTTATTACGTTCAGGTGGAAGGTGAACCTGACGAAGCGGCTCTGCAGCGTCTTCGGGACGGTGTGGTGTTAAAAGATGGCCTGACGTTACCGGCCGGCGTCGAAAAAGTCTCTGAACCGGCGTGGCTCTGGCCCCGTCAGCCACCGATCCGTGAACGTAAATCTATCCCGACCCAATGGCTGAAAATTGTTCTTCATGAAGGACGTAACCGGCAGGTGCGTCGGATGACTGCCTTTATCGGCTTTCCGACCTTGCGATTGATCCGCTATGCCATCGGCAGTTATACCCTCGATAATCTCGGGAACGGTGACTGGCGTGAAGTATCCCCCGCGGTGTAAGCTGACCATTCTGCCCGGTACCGGTTGCCGGGGTCGGTCACTTTAAACCGGAGGTCATTATGTTCAGTCCGCATATCACCGTTGCCTGCCTTGTCCATGCCGAAGGTCAGTTACTGGTCGTTGAGGAAGACGTTAACGGCAAGCCAACGCTTAACCAGCCCGCCGGGCACCTGGAAGCGGATGAAACTCTGTTACAGGCAGCCTGCCGGGAACTGTATGAAGAAACCGGTCTGAAGGCAGAACCGCACTATTTTCTCGGGGTTCATCAATGGATCGCCCCGGATAAGACGCCTTTTATCCGCTTTCTTTTCGGCCTCGACCTCCCCTTTTGTGCGGAAACCGCCCCGCAGGACAGCGATATCACCCGCTGTCACTGGCTGTCGCCCGGGGACATCCTGCAGGCAAAGAACCTGCGTTCGGTGCTGGTTGCAGAGAGTGTCCGTCTCTGGCAGCAGGGCGAACGTTATCCGCTCAGCCTTGTCTGCGCGTTCAATTGGCCTTCCTCCGGGGATGCGTAACCGCAGGCATCATGGTAGAATGTGCCGCCAGTTTTTCTTAAATGCGTCTTGTGTGAGTAGGTCATGTCTGACAATAGTCAAAAAAAAGTAATCGTCGGGATGTCCGGCGGCGTTGATTCCTCTGTTTCTGCCTGGTTACTGCTGCAGCAAGGCTACCAGGTTGAAGGCCTGTTCATGAAGAACTGGGAAGAAGATGACGGAGAAGAGTACTGTACCGCAGCCGACGATCTGGCTGACGCACAAGCGGTTTGCGATAAACTGGGGATCCGGCTGCATAAGATTAATTTTGCCGCTGAATACTGGGACAATGTGTTTGAACATTTCCTGGAAGAATACAAAGCAGGCCGTACCCCTAACCCTGATATTCTCTGCAACAAAGAGATCAAATTCAAAGCATTCCTGGAGTTTGCCGCCGAAGATTTGGGTGCCGATCTGATAGCCACCGGGCATTATGTCCGCCGCCAGGATAAAGACGGTAAAAGCCAGTTACTGCGTGGCCTGGACAGCAATAAAGACCAGAGCTATTTCCTGTATACCCTGAGCCACCAGCAGGTTGCACAAAGCCTGTTCCCGGTCGGTGAGCTGGAAAAACCGGAAGTCCGCCGCATCGCGGAAGAACTGGACCTGGTCACGGCGCGTAAAAAAGATTCCACCGGCATCTGCTTTATCGGTGAGCGCAAGTTCCGCGACTTCCTGGCCCGCTATCTTCCGGCACAGCCCGGGGTGATAGAAAGCACCGACGGACAGGTATTAGGCGAACACCAGGGGCTGATGTATCACACCCTGGGGCAACGTAAAGGACTGGGGATCGGTGGCCTGAAAGACAGTAATGATAATCCATGGTATGTGGTGGATAAAGATGTGGCCGGTAACCGTCTTATCGTTGCTCAGGGCGCTGAACATCCGCGACTGATGTCTGTGGGCCTGATTGCTCAGCAACTGGACTGGGTCGACCGTCAGCCGGTGACCGAACCACTGCGGTGTACCGTTAAGACCCGCTACCGTCAGACCGATATTCCGTGCACCGTCACTCCGCTGTCCGATGACAGAATAGACGTTCGTTTCGATGCGCCTGTTGCCGCAGTTACCCCGGGTCAGTCCGCAGTCTTTTATCTGGGCGATGTTTGTCTGGGTGGAGGCGTCATCGAGCAACGCCTGCCGCTGCCGATAGCACAATAGCCCCCGGAGGCGCAGTGGCGAAAAATATTTATGATATTACCCTGGCACTGGCCGGGGTTTGTCAGGCAGCACATCTGGCACAGCAACTGGCCCATCAGGGCCATTGCCCGCAGGATGTTTTTGAGGTTTCCCTCCGCAGTCTGCTGGATCTCAACCCTGCCGATACACTGACCGTGTATGGTAATGATGAGTCGAACCTGCGTTTCGGGCTGGAGTCCTTAATCGCCGTGCTTCATAATCCTTCCCGTCAGGGTGCTGGCGCAGAAATTACCCGTTATACCCTTAGCCTGCTGATGCTGGAGCGTAAGCTGCATAAAAACAGCAAAGCCATGGCAGAACTGAGCGAGCGTATTGCGAAGCTCGACCGGCAATTACAGTTTTATGAGCTGGAGTCAGAGACGATCACCGCTGCCATTGCAGGGATTTATGTGGATGTGATAAGCCCTGTCGGACCGCGGATCCAGGTCACAGGCTCGTCGGCTATCCTGCAGAATTCTCTGGTACAAAGTAAAATTCGCGCGGCCCTGCTGACCGGTATCCGTGCCGCCGTGCTCTGGCAGCAAGTCGGGGGCGGACGCCTGCACCTGATGTTCAGCCGGTCACGGATCGTAGACGAAGCTAAACTCATTTTATCCCGTTTGTCGCCCGGCGTTTAACGGCGACAGCCTTACTGCTTTTACAATAATTCAGGAGTTGCACTGATGGAATTATCTGCACTGACCGCCGTTTCCCCTGTTGACGGACGCTATGGGGAAAAAGTCAGCCCGCTGCGCGCAATTTTCAGTGAATTTGGTTTACTGAAGTTCCGTGTTCAGGTTGAAGTTCGCTGGCTACAGAAGCTGGCCTCAACCGCAGAAGTCAGGGAAGTTCCTGCATTTGACGCCAACGCAAACGCTTTCCTTGACCAGATTGTCGACAATTTCAGCGAAGAAGATGCGGCGCGTATCAAAACAATTGAGCGCACCACTAACCACGATGTCAAAGCCGTGGAATATTTTCTGAAAGAAAAAGTCGAAGCGGTGCCTGCACTGCATGCGGTTTCTGAATTTATTCACTTCGCCTGTACCTCTGAAGATATCAATAACCTGTCTCACGCCCTGATGCTGGAAACAGCACGTCGTGAAGTGATCCTGCCGTACTGGAAACAACTGACACAGGCTATCGAAGGTCTGGCCGAAGAATACCGTGATCTGCCTCTGCTTTCCCGTACCCATGGTCAGCCGGCTTCCCCGTCGACGATGGGTAAAGAGATGGCGAACGTTGCTTACCGTATGGCCCGCCAGGTCCGCCAGTTAGAGCAGGTGGAAGTGCTGGGTAAAATCAACGGTGCCGTAGGTAACTATAACGCTCACCTGGCCGCTTACCCGGAAGTGGACTGGCATCGTCTGAGCGAAGAGTTTGTCACTTCGCTGGGTATCCGCTGGAATCCTTATACCACGCAGATTGAACCTCATGATTACATCGCGGAGCTGTTCGATTGTGTCGCGCGTTTTAACACCATCCTGATCGATTTCGATCGTGATATCTGGGGCTATGTCGCGCTGAATCACTTTAAACAGAAAACCATTGCCGGTGAAATCGGGTCTTCGACCATGCCGCACAAAGTTAACCCTATCGACTTCGAAAACTCCGAAGGTAACCTGGGCCTGTCTAATGCGGTCTTACAGCATCTGGCCGCGAAACTGCCGGTATCCCGCTGGCAGCGTGACCTGACCGACTCGACTGTACTGCGGAATCTGGGTGTGGGTATCGGCTATGCGGTTATTGCTTATCAGTCAACGCTGAAAGGCATTTCCAAACTGGAAGTGAATGCAGACCGTCTGCTGGAAGAGCTGGACCGTAACTGGGAAGTGCTGGCCGAACCGGTACAGACCGTGATGCGCCGTTACGGTATCGAAAAACCGTACGAAAAACTGAAAGAACTGACCCGCGGCCGCCGCGTGGATGCAAAAGGGATGCAGGAGTTTATCGATAACCTGCCGCTGCCGGAAGACGAAAAAACCCGTCTGAAAGCCATGACACCTGCCAACTATATCGGCCACGCCGTGAAACTGGTGGATTCTCTGAAATAAGTCTGTTGCGCAGGCCGGAGTTTCCGGTCTGCGTTAATCCCCTGTTTACTTCATTTCACGTATAATCCCCCCATAGTTTTTCCTGCCTGCCTTTGAGGTTGTTATTATGCGTGTGCTGGTTATTGAAGATAATGCGTTATTACGTCATCACCTGGCTGTACAGCTACGGGATATGGGCCACCAGGTGGATGTGGCAGAAGATGCCCGTGAAGCCGATTATTTTCTGACAGAACATGAACCCGATGTGGCGCTAATCGACCTGGGCCTGCCCGGGGAGGATGGTATGAGCCTTATCCGGCGATGGCGGATGCAGGCAGTGAAACAGCCTATCCTGGTGCTGACTGCCCGCGAAGGCTGGCAGGCAAAAGTAGAGGCACTGGAAGCCGGTGCTGATGATTATGTGACCAAACCCTTTCATATTGAAGAAGTCGCGGCCCGCCTGCAGGCACTGATGCGTCGTAACAGTGGTCATGCTTCGCAACTGATTGAATACGGGCCGTTTCAGGTTGATTTATCCCGCAAGGAACTCACCATCAGCGGTCAGACCGTTCGCCTGACGGTGTTCGAATATACTATTGTCGAAATGCTCATCCGTAATGCCGGTAAAGTGGTCAGTAAAGAATCGCTGATGCTACAGCTCTATCCCGATGCCGAACTGCGGGAAAGCCATACTATCGATGTACTAATGGGACGCCTGCGTAAGAAAATCCAGCAACTGCACGACGGTGAAGTGATCACGACCGTCCGCAGCCAGGGCTATCGTTTTGAGTGCCGGTAAACACTGGCTGCCGAGGCTGTCCAGGCGGGCACCCCTTTCACTGCGGGTGCGTTTTTTGCTGGCAGCCTCTGTACTTGTGCTGTTCCTTTCGCTGTCTTATGGTGTGGTGGCCGTTTTCGGTTATGCCATCGGTTTCGATAACAATACCTACCGTGTCATGCGCGGTGAAAGTAACCTCTTTTTTACGCTGGCTCAGTGGCAGGATAATAAACTGACTATCGCCAAACCTGAGCGGATCAAACTGAATTTTCCGACACTGGTGTTTATCTATGATGAACATGGGCGACTGCTCTGGCAACTCCGCGATGTCCCGGAAATCCGTTCTGAAATCCGCCCCGGCTGGCTGATGAAGAGTGATTTCTATGAAATAGATACCAATAACCGCACCAGTCTGGAAGCCATCGGGGATAACCGGGAAGCCAGACAGAAGATGAGTCAGCTCGATAGCGACGAGACCTTTACCCACTCCGTGGCGGTCAGCCGGTACGATGCAACTCCCAGCCTGCCAGCCCTGACTATCGTCGTCGTGGACTCTATTCCCCAGGAGCTGCAGCACTCTAATGTGGTGTGGATGTGGTTCAGTTATGTGCTGGCCGCCAATTTACTGTTAGTGATCCCCCTGCTGTGGCTGGCTGCACGCTGGAGCCTGCGGCCTATCGGCCATCTGGCCGCGCAGATCCATGAGCTGGAGACCAGTCAGAGGGAAAGTCTTGACCCGACTCCCCCACAGGAACTGCGCAGTCTGGTACGTAATCTTAATCTTTTGCTGAATAATGAACGTCAGCAGGGGCTGCGCTACCACAATACCTTATCCGACCTGACTCACAGTCTGAAAACCCCCCTCGCCGTCCTGCAGAGTACACTGCGTTCTTTGCGGGGCGGCGCGGCTATCAGTGTTGAAGAAGCCGAACCGGTAATGCTTGAGCAAATCAGCCGTATCTCGCAGCAGATCGGCTACTATCTGCACCGGGCCAGCCTGCAGGCAGACCATAATCCGCTGCAGCGTGATCTGCATTCCGTATCGGCACTGTCTGACAGTCTCTGTTCTGCTTTAAATAAAGTTTATAAACGTAAAGGGGTCGACCTGACGCTGGATATTTCACCGGAGATCACCTTCTGCGGAGACCAGAATGACTTTATGGAAGTGATGGGGAATCTGCTGGATAACGCCTGTAAGTATTGCCTGGAATTTATCGAAATCACGGCCCGCCAGACCGACACCGCATTACATCTGTTTATCGATGACGATGGCCCCGGGATCCCTGACAGTAAGCGTTACCTGATTTTCCGGCGCGGCCAGCGGGCAGATACGCTGCGGCCCGGCCAGGGGATCGGGCTGGCAGTCGCTCGGGAAATTGTGGAGCGCTATCAGGGCGATATTATTGCCCATAGCAGCCACCTTGGGGGGACACGTATGGAAGTGATTTTCCGGCTCCAGCAGATGTAAATTGGCCGGACGTAACCCTCCGCGGGCTGGTATACTGGCGAAATTACTTCAGAACAACAGCAGGCGTCTATGGACTACTCACTTTCAATTAACTGGCCGGAATTTCTGGCGACTTACTGGCAGAAAAAACCGGTCGTTATCCGGCAGGGATTCGCCGGGTTTACGGATCCCATCACCCCCGATGAACTGGCCGGTCTGGCGATGGAAAACGAAACCGACAGCCGCCTGGTTTCACAGGAAGGTGATAAATGGCAGGTCAGCCACGGCCCGTTTGAAAGTTTTGACCATCTTGGAGAAACCCACTGGTCATTACTGGTTCAGGCCGTCAACCACTGGCATGCCCCGTCTGCCGCACTGATGGCACCTTTCCGCGCCCTGTCTGACTGGCGTATGGATGACCTGATGATCTCTTTTTCTGTCCCCGGGGGCGGAGTCGGCCCGCATCTGGACCAGTATGATGTTTTTATCATTCAGGGCAGCGGCCGCCGTCGCTGGCGGGTCGGTAATAATGTCCGGATGGAGCAGCATTGTCCTCATCCGGACCTGTTACAGGTGAAACCCTTTGAGGCCATTATTGATGAAGTGCTGGAACCTGGTGATATTGTCTATATCCCGCCAGGATTTCCGCATGAAGGCTATTCACTGGAAAATGCCCTGAATTATTCGGTCGGGTTCCGTGCGCCGTCAGGTAAAGAACTGCTGAGCAGCTTTGCCGATTACATGCTGGCAAATGAGCTGGGGACACACCGTTACAGTGACCCGGACCTGCCACTGCGCGAGAATCCCTCACAGGTTCTGAGCAGTGAAACTGACCGTATTCGTCAGATGATGACGGATTTGATCAATGAGCCGGCCACGTTCAGCCAGTGGTTCGGGGAGTTTATTTCCCAGTCACGTCATGAACTGGATGTTGCCCCGCCTGAACCGCCCTACCAGCCGGATGAAGTGCTGGAGGCATTGCAGCAGGGTGAACCGCTTACCCGTCTCGGCGGGTTACGGGTGTTAGAGTACAATGATACCGTCTTTATTAATGGCGAGAGCCTGAGTAGTGCCTGGCCTGATGCCTTACACGCACTGGCTAACAAGCCCTCGCTGGGAGTTGCTGACTTCGGGGATGCGCTGGATGATCCTGCGTTCCTGAGCCAGCTGGCCGGCCTGGTGAATTGCGGTTACTGGTATTTTGGCGACGAGGAAGAATAACCGCGCCCGGTGGCCGCAACCGCACCTTTATGGAGTGTTGCGGCCTCACCCTCGCAGGCCAGCTCCGCGATGCTGGCGATCAGCTCCACGCTTTGCTCCATAATATCAAGTGATGCAAACTCATATTTACTGTGGAAGTTAAATCCACCGGTAAACAGATTCGGGCAAGGCAATCCCCGCCAGGAAAGGAATGCACCATCCGTCCCGCCACGGATAGGCTTTATTTTCGGCCGGATACCATTCTTGTCCATCGCCCGCAGGACCAGCTCAATCACCTGTGGATGCGCTTCTATTTTACTGCGCATATTGCGGTAGCTCTCATGAAAAACGACCGAAACTGTCGCTTTTCCGCCATAAGTCTGATTCATCTCTTCAGCAATGGCTTCCAGTGTCTGTTGGCGTGCGGCGAAATGATGGTCGTCAAAATCGCGGATCAGATAATGTATTTCCGCTTTCAGCGCATTCCCTTTGAGTGAGTGAAGATGCCAGAACCCTGCATCTCCTTCTGTCTTCTCCGGCTTCTCATCCTGCGGTAACTGACGGTGAAATGCCCAGGCCAGTTCCAGAGAATTTATAAGCTTCCCTTTAGCATATCCCGTATGCGCACTCTGTCCGTTGATACGGATCACCGCATCGGCCGCGTTAAAATTTTCATATTCAAATTCACCCAAACCGCCGCCATCGACCGTATAGGCCCAGTCTGCACCGAAGGCCTGAATATCAAATAACGGTGCCCCGGCCCCGGTTTCTTCATCCGGGGTGAATGCCACCCGAATTTTCCCGTGAGGACGGGACTTCAGCCTTGCCAGTGCTGTCATGATGGCTGCGATCCCGGCTTTATCATCGGCACCTAACAGGGTCTTGCCGTCCGTCGTGATCAGTGTATGGCCATGCAGTTCATGCAATACCGGCATCAGTACCGGCGACAGCACCTCATCCCCTATTCCCAGCGCAATATCACCGCCACGATAGTTTTCCACCAGCAGAGGATGGACATGTTTGCCGGTAAAATCCGGCGCGGTATCCAGATGCGCAATAAATCCGATCACCGGGGCCTTTGCCGTGGTATTCGCCGGCAATGTCGCCATCAGACAGCAGTGCTCACTTAAACTAATATCAACACAGCCCAGTGACTCCAGCTGAGCTTTGAGCACCGTGGCCAGCAACCATTGCCCTTCACTGCTGGGGACCTGAACGGCCCGGCATTGTATTTTTGATTGAGTATCTATCTGAACATATTCTAAAAATCTCTCCAGTAATTGCTCCATAATAGCCTCCTCTTTAACCCGAAAGGTATTATTGCCCCTGCGTCGCGGTTTTATTTTGTCCAGGGTCATAAATCATTCGGTTATTATTTTTAACTAATTCTTTCAGGTCATGGTTACCCGGCGAGCGCCAGTCCCGGCGCTTTCTCTGCCGCGACTGACTGGCGGTTCAGGCCCCGACGGCCTGTTTCACTGGCAATCAGGGATAATTCAGGTATCATCCCGCGCTTAAATTGTGGCAAGCCAGCCTGGCTGGTTTTGCTTATCTGCTCTCATTTCAACTGAGTGACTAAAATGACGCAAACATGCGCGCAACAGGCGCTGGTTACGCTTTCTGGCATCAGTAAAGCCTTTGACGGGAAGTCAGTGGTTGCTGACTTCGACCTCACCATCGGACATGGCGAGTTTGTGACCCTGCTGGGACCTTCCGGGTGCGGTAAAACCACCATTCTGCGCCTGATTGCCGGACTGGAAAACACCGATCAGGGGCAGGTCACACTGGACGGTCAGGATATTACTCATCTGCCCGCCGAAAAACGTCATATCAATACCGTATTTCAGAGCTATGCGCTGTTTCCGCACATGAACGTTTTTGATAACGTAGCGTTCGGATTACGGATGCAGAAAACCCCCGCCGCTGAAATTAAACAGCGCGTCAATGAAGCTCTGACGATGGTGCGCTTACAGGAATTTGCCGACCGTAAACCCTCACAACTCTCCGGGGGCCAGCAACAACGCGTAGCGATTGCCCGGGCCGTGGTTAACCGGCCTAAGGTCCTGTTACTGGATGAATCCCTGTCGGCTCTCGATTACAAATTACGTAAGCAGATGCAGAACGAGCTGAAAGCATTGCAGCGTAAACTGGGTATTACCTTTATTTTCGTCACCCATGACCAGGAAGAAGCCCTGACCATGTCGGACCGTATTGTGGTTCTCAGGGACGGAAAGATTGAGCAGGATGGCTCACCTCGCGCTATCTATGAAGAACCCGCTAACCTGTTTGTTGCCCGTTTTATCGGAGAGATTAACCTGTTCGATGGCCGGGTCATCCGAACCGGCGCGGACGGGGCCACTCAGGTTGAAATCAGCGGATGCGAATATCAGGTACATTGTCCGTTCCCGGTCAGCGAAGGAGACCGTGTCAATGTGCTGCTGCGCCCGGAAGATTTGCGTATCGACGAAGTGCAAAATGCAGGCAGTGCCCAGGGCCTGACCGGATATATCCGCGAACGGAACTATAAAGGCAGTACGCTTGAATCGGTGGTTGAACTGGATAATGGTCAGAGCATTACCGTGAGTGAATTCTTCAACGAAGATGATCCTGATTTCGATTATCTGCTCAATCAAAAAGTGACCGTAAGCTGGGTCAATCACTGGGAGGTTGTATTGCCCTATGAAGCTGATGCGTAATCGCTTTCAGACTGTTGTTGTTGCAGTGATCACCGGCTGGCTGGTGCTGTTTGTGCTGGCCCCGAACCTGATGATACTGCTGGCCAGTTTTCTGACCCGGGACGACAATAATTTCATCCGCATGGTATTTACGCTGAGTAACTATCGTCGGCTGGCGGATCCGCTGTACATTGATGTACTGGTGCATTCCCTGAATATGGCCTTTATTGCGACGGCCTGCTGTCTGCTACTGGGGTATCCGTTTGCCTGGTGCCTGAGCAGTCTGCCGGTACGCTGGCGTCCGCTAATGCTGTTTTTACTGATCCTGCCGTTCTGGACTAACTCGCTGATCCGTATCTATGCACTGAAAATTTTCCTGAGTGTCCGCGGATTACTCAATAGCTTCCTGCTTTGGGCCGGGGCTATCGACCAGCCGCTACGGATTATGTATACCCCCGAAGCGGTGATCCTGGGGTTGGTCTATATCCTGTTGCCTTTTATGGTGATGCCGCTCTACTCCAGTCTGGAAAAGCTGGATAAGCCTTGTCTGGAGGCTGCACGGGACCTGGGGGCTGGCAGGGTGCAGACCTTTATGCGGATAATTCTGCCCTTGACGATGCCGGGCGTGATTGCCGGGTGCCTGCTTGTGTTTATCCCTTCGATGGGGATGTTTTATGTGTCCGATTTGATGGGGGGTGCCAGAAACCTGCTGATCGGTAATGTCATTAAAACCCAGTTCTTATCGCTCAGGGACTGGCCTGCCGGGTCTGCCACCAGCATTATTATGACGGTTCTGATGGGGCTAATGTTACTTCTGTACTGGCGCTCCGCGAAGGCGATGAACAAAAAAATCATCGGTATTGACCGTTAAGTTCGCTTCGCCGACAGGGGGAGGTCCGGAGATACCGGCCTCCCCTTTTGTTTCTCTGCGTCTGGCTGGCGGCCGTCTTAACCGCCTGTGCCCGATGCAGATTACGCAGATGTACAACACCTGCCGCGTAAAATCGCGTCGGAGGTGTGTGGCAGGCAACGGCCCCCCGGGATGCCGGGTTAACCGTGTGTCTTCAGGCCTGTTTCATCACTTAAGTGCCTCAGCTAATCGTGCTTTAGGATAAAATCGTGTAGAATGCGCGGCCTTATCAACTAACAGATGAATATACGCACTGTATCGAGGCAGGTGAGGCAAATACACGAGTGGTCAAAAATAACCTAACTTCGGGGCTTTTCCCCCGCCATCTCCCGACTGAAAAAGTCTTACGCAGGGGCTTCTTATGCTAATGCGCTGGATCCGTAACGGCTTTATGTCGATCATTTACGCCTGGTTTTATATCCCGATTGCCATCCTGGTCATCAATTCATTTAATCAGTCGCGATTTGGTATTAACTGGCAGGGTTGGACAACGCACTGGTACAACGTGCTGCTGAATAACTACAGTCTGTTGCAGGCCGCCAGGCACTCATTGCTGCTTGGGGTCACCTCCGCAACCTGTGCAACCTTGCTGGGCAGTATGACCGCCGTCGCGCTATACCATTACCGGTTCCGGGGAAAGCCCCTGGTTAACGGCATGCTGTTTGTCGTGATGATGTCACCGGACATTGTGATGGCCATCTCCCTGCTGGTGTTGTTTATGCTACTGGGGATTTCACTCGGTTTCTGGACCCTGCTGATTGCACATATTACTTTTTGTCTGCCGTTTGTAGTGATCACCGTCTTTTCGCGGCTGCAGGGCTTTGATATTCGTATGCTTGAAGCTGCCAAAGACCTGGGCGCTAATGAACTGACGACCCTGCGCCGGATTATTTTTCCGCTGGCACTTCCGGCAATTGCGGCGGGCTGGCTGCTGAGCTTCACTCTGTCGATGGACGATGTCGTGGTGTCCTCCTTTGTGACCGGGCCGACGTTTGAGATCCTGCCGTTGAAGATCTATTCGATGGTGAAAGTGGGCGTTTCTCCGGAAGTGAATGCACTGGCGACCTTACTGCTTTGCCTGTCGCTGATTCTGGTGGCCTGCAGCCAATGGCTGACACGTGATAAACATTAAAAGTTACCGAGGATAAGAATGAAAAAGCTATCACTTTTACTGGTTGCTCTGACCGCAGCATTCACCCTGTCAGCTGCACGGGCCGATGACAGTAAAACGCTCTACTTTTATAACTGGACCGAATATGTACCGGACGGACTGCTGGAGCAGTTCACCAAAGAAACCGGCATTAAAGTGGTTTATTCGACCTATGAGTCGAACGAGAGCATGTATGCAAAACTGAAGACCTGGAAAGACGGCGCTTATGACCTGGTCGTTCCTTCGTCTTACTACGTGGCGAAAATGCGTAAAGAAGGCATGCTGGCGAAGATCGATAAATCGCAGCTATCCAACTTTAAAAATCTGGACCCGGCGCTGCTGAATAAATCTTTCGACCCGAACAATGAATACTCTGTGCCCTACATCTGGGGTGCGAC
Source organism: Tatumella sp. UCD-D_suzukii (assembly GCF_000611875.2). Lineage (NCBI taxonomy): Bacteria > Pseudomonadati > Pseudomonadota > Gammaproteobacteria > Enterobacterales > Erwiniaceae > Tatumella > Tatumella sp. UCD-D_suzukii. Next base: position 96,765 of record NZ_JFJX01000012.1, on the reverse strand, counting down.
GGCTATCGGCGTCAATACCAGTGCGATTGACCCGAAAACTGTCACCAGCTGGGCTGATCTGTGGAAACCGCAATACCGTCAGAGCATTCTGCTGACCGATGACGCTCGTGAAGTATTCCAGATAGCCCTGCGTAAACTGGGTTACTCCGGGAATACCCGTGACCCGAAACAGATTGAAGAGGCCTATCAGCAACTGCGCCTGTTAATGCCAAATGTGCTGGCCTTTAACTCAGATAACCCGGGCAACCCGTTTATGGAAGGGGAAGTTAACCTGGGAATGATCTGGAATGGTTCCGCTTATGTGGCCCGTCAGGCGGGAACACCGCTGCAGTTTATCTGGCCGAAAGAAGGCGGGATTTTCTGGATGGATAACCTGGCGATCCCGGCCAATGCCAAAAATAAAGCCGGTGCGCTGAAACTGATCAACTTCCTGCTCCGTCCGGATATTGCGGCAAAAGTGGCGAAGACTATCGGTTACCCGACCCCGAACCTGGCGGCACGTAAACTGTTGCCAGCAGATGTTGCGAATGACCCGTCACTGTATCCGCCAGCCAGCGTATTACAGAACGGCGAATGGCAGGATGATGTCGGTGATGCCAGCCGGCTCTATGAAACCCTGTTCCAGAAACTGAAAGCAGGCGAATAACCTGAAACCCCGCCACCTGTTGCGGGGTTTTTTATTAGTGAGACTGCAGAGCCGCCCGAAGGTTCATCGCCCTGCCCATCATCGTCCCGCTGTTATCTCAACAAACAGCGATTCAGCGGAGACTGGTTTTGTCTTTTCCAGCAGGGCTGTGATGGTTGGCCGTAACGCCGGTGGCTGAGGGGGATTGTGACGCTGCCATAAAAAACTGCACCTTACTCAGCGGGATATCCGGCTTTTGGGGTGCAGTTCATATTACCGGACTGTGTATATGCGGTAAGTTGCCAGGTTAGCGTTTCAGAGACCGGATTAAACCGCTGATAAACTCCGGTACCAGTTCACTGGCCGGGCCGTAATGGCGCTCGGCAAACTCAGAAGTCACCTGGCTGGGAACCAGATTCAGTTCAACCGTATGCGCCCCCTGCAAACGGGCTTCGTGAACAAAGCCTGCCGCCGGGTAGACATGGCCGGATGTTCCGATGGCGATGAACAATGTGGCTTCCCGGAGTGCCTGATAGATGCGATCCATCTCCAGCGGCATCTCACCAAACCAGACAATATGCGGGCGCAGCACTGAAGGAAACTGACAGCAGGTACAGCGGTCATTATCACTGATATCACCCGGCCACGGGATCACCTGGTCCGTATTCTCACAGCGTACTTTCAGCAACTCGCCATGCATATGGATAATTCGCTGACTCCCCGCCCTTTCGTGCAGGTTATCGATGTTCTGGGTCACCAGTAACAGGTTATCCCCCAGCAGCGATTCCAGTTCTGCCAGTGCATAATGTGCAGCATTGGGGGCAATTTCTGCGGAGGCTAACTGCTGACGCCGCTGATTATAGAACTGTTGTACCCGTTGTGGATCACGCTGAAATCCCTCTGGCGTCGCCACATCATCGACTTTATGCTCTTCCCACAGTCCGTCTTCGGCCCGAAATGTACGTATTCCGGATTCTGCCGAAATCCCGGCACCGGTCAGTATCACCACTTTCGGCTGGCGGGTCATCGCCAGACGCTGTTCATGACGATCAGATTCGAAAATAGACTGTCGTACCCGTAAATGTCTCTTACGTTTCTGTTTACGAAAACGACTGATCCGGACGCGGCGTCGCGGTGTTCGCATATCAATTCCTCTGCTGCATATCTTCTTAAAATTGCAGACGCTGAAGCCACAGAGTGTCTTTATTTAACTCTGTCACTGATGAGCACCTGCAGAACACTGGCAGGCCATACGGCAACCAGTGCCGGATAAGAATAACAGTTTTCGGCAAAGGCCTAAACCTTTCCCCGTCGGTGGCTTTTGTCACGCAAGGTACTACGGATTGCCATGATATTCTGCAAAATGCTGGCGAGAGGCCCCTGCGGGGCAGACAGAATGACCGCAGGGATATTGGCTGAACCACAGGCAGTGGCGGTTCAGATCAATCAGGCGATCGGGTCTGTGAATAAAACAAGGCGTCCGTTCAGGAACAGTGAAGAATGACGCTCATCATCCCTGCCGGTGAAACCGGCAGGGATGAATGTTACTGACCGCTCAACACCCGGGCCGGATCAATCCGGCTGGCGCGGCGGGCCGGATACCAGCTGGCCAGCAGGGTAAGTAAAATGGCGGTCACCAATACCGACCAGACGTCAAGCCAGTGCAGTTCCGAAGGCAGGAAATCGATAAAGTAAATATCTCCGGACAGGAAGTGATGACCGGTCACCTTTTCCAGTGCGCGGATTATCGCGGTCAGATTCAGCGCCCCGAACACCCCGACGATGACCCCGGCAATGCTCCCGGCCAGACCTGCCAGCAAGCCATACCAGATAAATACGGCACGGATCAGGCGGTTGCCGGCCCCGAGAGTACGCAGCACCGCAATATCACTGCTCTTATCCTTCACTGCCATCACCAGCGTGGAGACAATGTTAAAACAGGCGACCCCGATCACGAGGATCATTGCCAGATACATAATGGCGCGGATCATCTGAATATCATGGTACATATAGCCGTAAGTGCTGATCCAGTTCCGGATATAGACATAGCTATGGGTGACTTCCCCGGCAGAACGCACCAGACTGACCGCTTTAAACGGATCACTCATTTTCAGCGCAATGCCGGTGACACTGTCGCCCATTTCCAGATAACGCTGGGCATCGGCCAGCGGGACCAGCGCCAGACTGTGATCCAGCATGCCGCTCAGTTGCAGAATACCCTCGACCTGCAGGCGGATCCTTTTCGGCTGCATCAGGCGGTTCTGACCGTCATTATTCGGGATCATTATGGTTATCCAGTCACCGGTTTTCACCGATAAGGATTTAGCGATCCCGCCACCCAGAATGATCTGTTGCTGGCCGGCACGAAAATCTGCCCAGCGGTTATCCTGCACAAACATCGGTAACGAACTGAGCCGCTTTTCTGCCTGCGGGTCAACGCCCTTGACCGTCAGGGCCTGAAGTTTGCTGGCGCTTTCCACCAGGCCGGTAAAATTAATATAGCCTGCCGCCGCGGCAATCCCCGGGACGTGCTCAATCGGGGCGATCAGTTGCTGCCAGTTTGTAAAAGGCTGATGCACCGGCTCAATTTCACCGTGAGGTACCACGCTGAGAATTCGTTCGTTCAGCTGGCGCTCAAAACCGTTCATCGCACTGAGTCCGATGATCAGTACCGCTACCCCCAGCGCAATGCCGACCGTGGAAATAACTGAAATCAGCGAGACCATGCCGCCGCGGCGACGGCCCCGGCTGAACCGGAATGCCAGCAGTAAAGATAACGGAAGCCGCATTACAACGCTCCTGTCAGAGTGACGTCCGCGGTTAATTTCCCGTCGCGCATTTCCATCTGACGACTGAGTCGTTTTGCCAGTGACAGGTCATGGGTCACCACCAGGAAGGCTGTCCCCTGCGTCTGGTTAAGCTCCCCCAGTAACTGAAAGATAGCATCGGCATTCCGCGCATCCAGGTTACCGGTCGGTTCATCCGCCATCACCAGACTCGGCCGGTTAACCAGCGCACGGGCGATGGCGACACGCTGCCGCTCCCCCCCGGAAAGCTCCGACGGACGGTGGGCTGCACGCGCTGCAAGACCCACCGCAGCCAGCATCTCTGTGGCACGCTGTAAGGCTTCAGCGCTGCTTTTTTTGCCGATCAGTAACGGCATCGCCACGTTTTCCACCGCCGAAAAGTCAGGTAACAGATGATGGAACTGGTAAATAAAGCCCAGCTCACGGTTACGTAATTCCGCTTTCGCCGCCGCAGACATCCGGTTCAGCGATTGACCTTTAAACAGGACTTCGCCGGAGGTCGGCGAATCCAGCCCCCCCAGCAGATGCAGCAAGGTACTTTTACCGGAACCTGAGCTGCCGACAATCGCCGTCATTTCACCAGGTTGCAGGGTGAAGGAGACTTCCTTCAGTACGTCAGTCTGTACGCTACCTTCCTGATAGCGTTTGCACAGCTGCTCACATTGCAGCAACAGCGAGTTATTCATAGCGTAAAGCCTCAGCGGGTTGCACAGCGGCAGCGCGCCATGCAGGATAAAGAGTGGCCAGCAACGACACGATCATTGCCGTTACGGCGATAGTCACGACCTGCACCGGATTAATATCAACCGGTAATTCTGCACCGTCGAGGAACAGTCCGATGACCGGTAACAGGTGATTCAGCTGGCTGGCCAGCAGTATCCCGCCCAGTGTTCCAAGCAGAGCACCGGCAATTCCGGCAGTGGCTCCCTGAACCATAAATACGGCGGTGATCTGACGGCGTGTCAGCCCCTGGGTCTGCAGGATGGCGACTTCTCCCTGCTTTTCCATAATCAGCAGACCGAGGGAAGTGATGATGTTAAACGCGGCGACCGCAACAATTAAGCTCAGTAACAGCCCCATCATATTTTTTTCCATACGCACCGCCTGGAACAGATCGCCCTTGCGCTCACGCCAGTCCTTCCACTGTAAGCCATGCGCCAGCGTCTGCTGACTCAGCTGATCTACATCCAGCGGATGATCCAGCCACAGACGCCAGCCGGTGATGTTACCCACGGGATAGTGCATCACCCGCGAGGCATCCTGCTGGTTGACCAGGATCTGATAGCTATCGACTTCGCTGTCGGCGGCATAGGTGCCTGCGACGGTAAAGATACGCTCACTGGGGATCCGTCCGACAGGGGTAAACTGACTGACGGAAGGTACCATCAGGCGCAGTCGATCACCTGGCTGAACGCCCAGCTGACTGGCCAGTTGGGCACCAAGAATAACGCGATAGGACCCGGGTTGCAGATCATTCGCCGAGCCAGCCACCAGATAGGGGATCAGTGGATCTTTTTCCTGAGGATTGATCCCCAGCATTACCCCGACCGCGACACTGTGGGCACTCTGCAGCACCACATCCGCCGTTGTCAGCGGTGCAATCCGCGAAACGCCCTGCAGATGCAGGCTATCCGCAGGCACCTTCTGCGGATTGATACTGCCGCTGTCGCTGGTCACCAGCGCCTGGGGCATCAGCCCCAGAATATTGCCTTCAAGTTGTCGTTCAAATCCATTCATCACAGAGAGGACGGTGACTAACGCCAGCACCCCTAAAGTGATACCAATGGCTGATAACCATGACACAAACCGACCGAAACGGTCGGATGCACGTCCGCGCATATAACGCAGACCTATAAACAGAGCTACGGGTTGGTACATGAAATCCGTCCCGGACGGTTGCCTGAAATTCAGTATCAGGATGATAAAGGAGCCAGGCCGTTAAGGAAACCCTGCCTCCCTGTTTGGCGGGTAAAGTTATCTGATAATGCCCCTTCCGGGGGAAATTAATCTGTCATTGCCTGTTTTTTCATCATTTATGGTTAAAATTACAGCGACTTCAATCCGCTCTGCCCCCGTGAAGGCAGGAAAATGTTGTCAGGAAGATGATCCCCGCGACGTTCTGTGGAATCATAGCAGTCTGGAAAATCCGGAGAGAATGATTAGCCCATATGTCAGATAAGACAAGTTATTCGCTGCCCGTCAATGCCGGCGACCACCGTCAGCTGGGGCTGTTAACAGGCGCAGCTTTGGCTGCAGAGTGTGCAGATATTGCAGAACGCCATAACGGGCCACTGTTACTGATCACCAATGACATGCAGTCTGCCCTGCATCTGCGGGGGGAAATCCGTCAGTTCACGACCCTGCCCGTGAGCCACTTACCTGACTGGGAAACCCTTCCTTACGACAGTTTTTCTCCCCATCAGGATATTATTTCGGAACGTTTATCGACGCTCTATCAGCTGCCCGCCATGGAAAAAGGGGTACTGATCCTGCCGGTCAATACCCTGATGCAGCGTGTCTGCCCGCATTCTTTCCTGCAGGGATATGCCCTGATGATGTCCCGGGGGCAAAAGGTATCCCGTGATTTATTGCGTGAGCAACTTGACCAGGCCGGTTACCGGCATGTGGACCAGGTGATGGAACATGGTGAGTTTGCCATCCGTGGTGCCCTGCTCGACCTGTTCCCCATGGGCAGTGAACAGCCCTACCGGATTGATTTTTTTGATGATGAAATCGACAGCCTGCGTCTCTTCGATACGGACAGTCAGCGAACCCTGGAAGAAGTGGATGCCATTAATCTTCTGCCTGCCCATGAGTTCCCGACGGATAAAGCCTCAATAGAGCTTTTCCGTACCCAATGGCGTGAACATTTTGATGTGTTACGCGATGCCGGTCATATCTATCAGCAGGTCAGCAAAGGCACCCTGCCGGTGGGGATTGAATACTGGCAACCGCTGTTCTTCTCTTCACCACTACTGCCCTTGTTTGACTATCTGCCTGCCAGTACCCTGCTGTTGAGCTGCGGTGATCTTCAGGCCGGCAGTGAACGTTTCTGGCAGGATACAAAACAGCGTTATGAGAACCGACGGGTGGATCCGTTACGCCCGCTGCTGGAGCCACAGACGCTCTGGCTGCCGCCGGATACGCTAATGACCGCCCTGAAGCAATGGCCGTTGATCCGGCTGGCCAGCGGGGAAGTCAAAGACAAGGCAGCTAATACGAACCTGAGCTACAGCCCCCTGCCGGATATCAGCCTGCAGGCTCAGGCCCGGGAACCGCTCGGTGCGCTACGCAACTTCATCGAGTCGTTTGACGGCGCCATTATTTTTTCGGTAGAGAGCCAGGGACGCCGTGAACGGCTCCAGGAGCAGCTGAGTAAAATAAAAATCCGTCCGACAGACATCGGGCTGCTGAACGACGCCAGCGCTCCCGGCTATTATCTGATGACGGGCCCGGCAGAACGCGGGTTTATCGATAATCTGCGGCAGCGTGCACTGATCTGTGAAACCGACTTACTGGGCGAACGGGTCGTTCACCGCCGCCAGGACAACCGCAAAACCATTAATCCGGATGTGCTGATCCGTAACCTGGCCGAACTGCATCCCGGGCAGCCGGTGGTTCACCTGGAACACGGCGTCGGCCGTTACGCCGGAATGACGACCCTGGAAGCCGGGGGCGTTAAAGGTGAGTATCTGATGCTGACCTATGCCGGGAATGCCAGCCTGTATGTGCCGGTGTCCTCTTTACACCTGATCAGCCGTTATGCCGGTGGTGCCGATGAAAATGCCCCGCTGCATAAACTGGGCAGTGACAGCTGGAGCCGCGCCCGTCAGAAAGCGGCGGAAAAAGTCCGCGATGTGGCCGCAGAATTGCTGGATATCTATGCCCAGCGGGCGGCAAAAACCGGTTATGCGTTCAGACATCAGCGCGAGATGTATCAGAAGTTCTGTGAGGGCTTCCCTTATGAAACCACTCCGGATCAGGGACAAGCCATTAATGCTGTGCTGAGTGATATGTGCCAGCCGCTGGCGATGGACAGGCTGGTCTGCGGGGATGTCGGTTTCGGTAAAACCGAAGTCGCCATGCGCGCCGCCTTCCTGGCAGTAGAAAATAACAAGCAGGTCGCGGTGCTGGTACCGACGACTCTGCTGGCACAACAGCACTTCGATAATTTCCGTGACCGTTTCGCTGACTGGCCGGTGCGGATCGAGATGCTTTCACGCTTCCGTACCACCAAAGAGCAGAATGCGGTTCTGCAGGAAGCCAGCGAAGGTAAAGTCGATATTCTGATCGGTACCCACAAACTGCTGATGAGTGATCTGAAATGGCATGATCTGGGATTACTGATTGTCGATGAAGAACACCGTTTCGGGGTCCGGCACAAAGAGCGTATTAAGGCGATGCGGGCAGATGTGGATATTCTTACGCTGACCGCCACCCCGATCCCGCGGACACTGAACATGGCGATGAGCGGTATGCGTGATCTATCGATTATTGCGACACCACCGGCCCGTCGTCTTGCGGTTAAAACCTTTGTCCGTGAATATGATGACCTGGTGGTCCGTGAGGCTATCCTGCGTGAAGTGCTGCGCGGAGGTCAGGTGTATTACCTGTATAACGATGTCGAAAACATCAGTAAAGCCGCAGAACGCCTGGCCACTCTGGTGCCGGAAGCCCGTGTCAGCGTCGGTCACGGGCAGATGCGTGAACGTGAACTGGAACGGGTGATGAATGATTTCCATCACCAGCGCTTCAATGTCCTGGTCTGCACCACCATTATCGAAACCGGTATCGATATTCCGAGCGCCAATACCATCATTATTGAACGCGCCGACCACTTCGGCCTGGCACAGTTGCACCAGTTACGCGGACGCGTGGGACGTTCACATCACCAGGCCTATGCCTGGTTGCTGACGCCGCATCCGAAAGCGATGACCACCGATGCGAAGAAGCGTCTGGAAGCCATTGCCTCGCTGGAAGACCTGGGAGCCGGATTTGCGCTGGCGACCCATGATCTGGAAATCCGCGGTGCCGGTGAATTACTGGGTGAGGATCAAAGCGGACAGATGGAAACGCTCGGCTTTACCCTGTATATGGAGCTGCTGGAAAACGCCGTCGAGGCACTGAAAGAAGGACGTGAACCGTCACTGGAAGATCTGACCAGTCAGCAGACGGAAGTGGAATTAAGGCTGCCTGCCCTGCTGCCGGAAGAGTATATTCCGGATGTGAATACCCGTTTGTCTTTCTACAAACGTATCGCCAGTGCGGAGCATGAAGACGAAATCCAGGAGCTGAAGGTCGAACTGATTGACCGTTTCGGACTGCTACCGGACCCGGCCCGCTATCTGCTGGACATTGCACGTCTGCGTCAGCAAGCGAAGGCGCTGGGGATCCGGAAAATTGAAGCCGGAGAGAAAGGGGGGTATATCGAGTTTGCTGAGAAAAACCATGTCGACCCTGGCTGGCTGATTGGTCTGTTACAGAAAGATCCGCAGCAGTGGAAGCTGGAAGGTCCGGTAAAACTGCGCTTTACCCGTGATCTGCAGGAACGAAAGGTACGTATCGAGTGGGTTGCAGAACTGTTAGTGCAAATGCAGCAGCACCGGCTGTAAACGTCAAGCCTCCGTCTGAAGTGAACCCCGAAAGCCGGACACACCAGGTTGAGGGATGAAAGTTAGCTTTGTAATCACAAGGTAGTCATGGGTGGGCCGGAATCCCACCCATTTTCATTTATGCCGTTGGCCGCTGATCCCGGACGTCTGTGTACTGAATATTTCCCTCCACACTACGCCATATAATTTTTTCATACTGAAGACTGACGCTTTCAACAGGGTTTATTTTGTCGTTCCCTGCCTGCTTCATATTCAGCACACCGCCTGCGGTAATCCCGCCGTAAAACCGGTGTGTTCTACCTTGCCCCGCCCCGGTCAGCCTGTGTTGGTTCTGCATAAGTATATCTGTCAGAGAAAATAGCTTAATATATTTAAGCCGGTTTCAGTCGGTAAGTTCCTGGCCTTTAACCGGAATCAGAGCAGAAATGCCTGCTGATGGTTTCTGGCCGGAAAAGTCGCCACAACACTTCCGGAAGGATCCGGAGGTGACGCTTACTTAAGGTCTGATGATGTTAATATGGAAAAAAAATTATCATCCGAATATTGATACCCTTTATCGATTAGATTTCTTACCACCCAACGTAATTTTGAGCAAAGGTTTTAAAGGCACAAACTCACTATGGATGAATAACATCTTTGGAGAGCACACCGTTTTTGCATCAAAATCCCTCAGAGGGATCAGCCGTTTTTTCTTAGAATCGGTGCTGAATAAGCATGTTGATGGCAGCAATCGTTCCGGATCCTTAAGCTCGAAAAGAGCGTTATATCCTTCCGGAAAAAAATGTTACGTCTATAAGATAAATGCCACTGCTTTGGATGTTGTCGATGTTGCGGAGGATTTAAAGCACGTGCTGTCACAGCGCGATACATCACGACTTTATCTTTATAATAAATCCGTAATTTATCCGAAAAGCAATAACAACAATGAAGAGACTCTGGATGATCTTTATTTTGACGCCGCAGTAAGACTCAATCGTTATAATTATAATTTAGTGACACATACTGAAGAAGTTATTATCCGTGGCCCCGTTTCTCCCAAAAGAATTACGATTTATCAGTCTCTGTAAGACTCTGTCGCATTAAACATGGGTCAGGTACCTTTAAAGTACCTGACCATGCCTTCCTCAAATCATCGGAAACAGCGACTGTATGACCGCTGCAAACGGGTACTGTTTAAACCACCACGACAGACTGAAACAAAGCCGGTTCTCAGATATGGCTCAAACAATACCGGCCTTTTTGACGAGATTTACTGCACTACTGAGATACATAACTGTACGGTCGATGACGATAGCCATCGCTGCTGTTGAGAGAAGGCGTGACAACCGTGAGCCGTAATTTGCGGGAAAACCTTGGACGGCTCACTGAACTGCACCGTAATCCATCGGGTGTCCAACTTTTGAGATGCATTCCGTCGGGGGCTTGATTATATAACGCCCTTAACTGCGCGCGCTGTCAATAATCAGCTGGCCCCGGTTGTCCAGCGGAATACGGGTCCCGGGGTCGTTATCCATTCGGATTTTGCCCTGCTGGTCGCCTATCTTATAGGTCACATCATAGCCCAGCGTTTTTTCCTGCTTATCATAGACGGTTCTGCACTGCTGACGTGTCGTGGTGTAGGTATCACGATCCTGTAAACCGGCCTGAGCCTGGTTACCCGCATATCCGCCGGCCATTGCCCCGGCGACCGTCGCCAGTGTACGCCCGTGCCCTCCGCCGAACTGATGCCCCAGTACCCCGCCGGCGACTGCACCAAGCACCGAGCCGGCCAGACGGTTTTCATCCTGAACTGCACGGCGGTGAACCACATTAACCGCGTGACACTCCTGGCGGGGGGTTTTGATCACCTCACGGATAGGTGTTGCCGACATCACCTGCGCGAATTCCGGATTGCGATGAAATATATTCACACCTGCCACCGACGCGATGCCCAATGCGGCGGCTATCCCGATTCCTGCACCTGCAACCATTGATTTATTCACAGGGATCCTCCTGACTGATCGAATGACCACGCATTAACATAGTGACGCTGGCGTGCGTGTCCCGCCTTACGGGTGGCAGTCTGTCAGAATCACTCGCGGGTCACTATCAGACAAACGGAAAAAATGGCTGTCAGCACATCTCTGGCGACATTTTGGGAAGCTTCTGATAAAACCCCGGCCACAGGCGGGCCGGGGTTAAGGAGAGGAAATTAGTGCAGTTTCAGCTTAGGCCGGATCACCCGGTTGATGCTGCCGGACAGCATCATCAGCCCGGTTTTGAAATAACCGTGCAGTGCTATCTGGTGCATACGGTACAGGGAGATATAGACCATACGGGCAATCTTGCCCTCAACCATCATTGAGCCACGCATCAGGTTACCCATCAGGCTGCCGACCGTTGAGAAACGGGACAGTGACACCAGGGAGCCGTAATCCTTATAGACGTAGTCCTGCTGAGCCTTACCTTTACGACGGGCAATGATATTTGCCAGCACCCGGGACGCCATCTGATGAGCAGACTGCGCACGCGGAGGCACAAACCCGCCCCCCGGTAACGCACAGGACGCACAGTCACCGATGGCATAGATATCTTCATCGCGGGTGGTCTGTAGCGTCGACGTAACCACCAGCTGGTTGATGCGGTTGGTTTCCAGGCCGCCGATATCCTTCATAAAGTCAGGCGCTTTAATCCCGGCCGCCCAGACCATCAGGTCCGCGTGGATTTTCTCACCGGATTTGGTTTCCAGCCCGTCAGCATCGGCACGCGTCACCATGGTTTGCGTCAGAACATTCACGCCCAGCTTTTTAAGCTCAAGTTCTGCCGCCGCAGAGATACGCGGTGGTAATGCCGGCAGAATGCGTTCTCCGGCTTCCACCAGAGTCACATTGAGGGCTTCACCGCCCAGCTCTTTGTAACCATAGCTGTGCAGTTCTTTAACCGCATTATAAAGTTCAGCGGACAGCTCGACCCCGGTCGCCCCGCCACCGACGATAGCGATATTTACTTTTTTCTGCGGCTGAGTCCCGGCACTGTATTTCAGGAACAGATTAAGCATCTGGTTGTGGAAGCGCTGCGCCTGATGCGGGTTATCCAGGAAAATACAGTGTTCTTTGACGCCGGGGGTACCGAAGTCATTCGACGCACTGCCTAACGCCATCACCAGCGTGTCATAGGGTAAATCACGCTCTTCAACCAGCACCTGACCATCCTCATCACGGATTTCGGCCAGACGCAGACTTTTCTGTTCGCGGTTAATTTCTGTCAGTGTGCCCAGACGGAAGGTAAAGTGATGATGATGGGCCTGAGCCAGATAACTGAGGGCATCAATACCTTCATCCATCGAACCTGCCGCAATTTCGTGTAACAGAGGTTTCCATAAGTGCGTCTGATTTCGATCAACCAGCGTTATCTCAGCTTTCTTATGTCGTCCCAGTTTATTACCCAGTTGAGTCGCCAGCTCCAGTCCACCGGCACCACCGCCCACAATGACGATTTTTTGCACAGATGTAGTCAACAAAACCCCCCGAAAGATCCACTGATAGTTAAACCAGGATGATAATACCCTTAGCTAACATAAAGTTAAATTTCAAAATACAACCTGAATTCAGCATAACACGAGCCGGTAAGCGGTTCCTATCAAAATGATAAGCACAAAAAAAGAACGACAGAATAATATTTTGTGACGGGAAAAGTCGCAGAGAAAACATCAGAGGAGCGGAGGGATATGCAGATGAAAGAGTAAGCCCATCTCATCAATCCCGGGCAACTCCCCGGCTTACGGGAGTTCGTAAGCCGGGGAGTCGGTCAACGACGGTGCTCAGCCTTCGGCTTTTTTCTCCAGCCAGCGTTGCTGCAATGCCGCTAACTGCTGATGATTCTCTTTCCAGCGTGAATGCTGCTGCAGGGCGGCATAGCCCGTAGTCCCACGGTGAAATAAACGGGTCAGACGTTCCGCGGTGGTATGTGGCAGGTGATCCAGCACCTCAATCGCGCCCGCACGGTGATTACAGACCAGTACAACATCACACCCGGCAGCCAGGGATTGCTGCGCCCTTTCAGGGTAAGAGCCCATCACGGCGGCCCCTTCCATCGACAGATCGTCGGAGAAAATGACACCGGAAAAACCCAGTTCCTGACGCAGGACAGTTTTCAGCCAGTACGGTGAGCCAGACGCCGGTTGCGGATCCATGGCCGGATAAATCACATGCGCCGGCATAACGGCATCCAGTCCCTGACGGCGGATTAACTGGCTGAATATTGCCATATCGTGTTCACGTAAGGTTTTTTCATCCCGCAGATCAATCGGCGTTTCTTTGTGCGAATCGGCCTGTACCGCACCATGCCCGGGGAAGTGCTTACCGGTGGTTTTCATTCCGGCGTCGTGCATACCGGCAATAAACTGTTCAGCCACTGACAATGCTATCTGCGGGTTGTCATGGAATGAACGGTCACCGATCGCTGCACTGATATGGCCGATATCCAGTACCGGCGCAAAACTGATATCGATGTCCATCGCCGTCATTTCTGCGGCCATCTGCCAGCCGGCTTCTTTGGCCAGACGACCGGCCTGTTGCTCATTTTCAGTCAGTGCAGAAAATGACTGCATGGCCGGAAGTTGAGTAAAGCCTTCGCGAAAACGTTGTACCCGCCCGCCTTCCTGGTCCACGGCCACCACCAGCCGGGTGTGCGAAGCCGCACGGATCTGGCGGACCAGTTCAGCCAGCTGGTCCAAAGAGTGGTAGTTACGGCTGAACAGGATCACCCCGCCGGTCAGCGGATGTTGCAGCAACTCACACTCTTCGCTATCCAGCTCGTAGCCTTCCACATCCAGCATCAGGGGGCCGGGAATTGATGTTGTCATAATACTTTTCCTAATCCGTACGCAATGGTATTGATTTAAAATGAGAGCGTCTGCCAGCTCTGACGGGCGAGCTGCCGGAACTGCGGATGCCCGGTCTGTTCTGCCCGTAACTGATACCAGCAGGCAGACAGCAAACTTAACCACGGCTGCCAGCGACGAATTTGCCGGGTTAAGTGTTCAGGAGCAATCCCTGAGTGGCGGGCATAGCAGGTTATCCAGCGTGAAGCATGTTGTGGATCATTCATGGAAATGATGGCCAGATCAACCGCAATATCGCCGTCGGCGCTATATTCCCAGTCAATAAAGTGATACCCGTCGCTCCCCTGCACGACATTACCGGCGTGAAGATCCATATGTACCGGTGCCAGGCGCAACGGCGCAGGCTCTCCCCGCTGTCGCAGGCGTCGCCAGTGACGAAGCCAGTGAACATGGTGTTCACGACAGAGCAGCCAGTACTGTTCCAGAAGCGTGGTAAAACAGAGCCGGTAACCGGTGAGTGGCTGGCGATGTAAGCGGATAAGCTGTGCCGTGATCCCGCCATACTGTTCAGAGAATGTCTGTGGTGACAGCCCTTCCCCGGCTTGCCAGGGTTGCACTAACCAATGCCGGTCAACGGCCAGCGGAGGTAATACCAGGTGCCCGGCGGCCAGTTTTTTTAGCACCCGGTATTCACGCCGACGATCAACAAACGGCAAAGGCTGTCGCGGTTGCTGACGGGCGACCAGCGTGACGTCAGGAAGGGTGATTTTAACAGACTGACCGCTCAGCCCGGGAAGGGATAAAAAACACCCGGCAGAGAGACCGGCCGGGTGGTATTGACGAAGCAGCGTTTCCAGCGAGGGATCAATCGACGGCGTTGCCACTGCCGCTCCAGACAATCTCCCCGGTCTGCACCAGCATAAGCTGCATCTGCAGTTTCGGTGATTTGGCATCCCCGCGTGCCGTGCTGTAAAGCACATATTGTGCATTCAGGTTACGAGCCAGACCAATCGCTTTACTACGGGAGTTAAGGCTGTCTTCCGGCGAGAGTCCCAGAGCCTGCTTAGCCTGGTTCAGCTGCGCTGTCGTGACCAGCGTAAATTTGCTGTTACTGCTGAGTGCCTGATTGATCGCCAGATAAGCATCATCGCTCTGAATTGAGCCATTGGTATTGTTTTTCAGTCGATCCACCAGCAATACGCTGCCAGGAGTAATCCCCGGGGTATTCATCATACTGTTAACCAGTGGCTGAACACTATTCTGCCAGTTGATACTTTGCAGTTTCGGTAGCTGAGGGACTTCCTGTACCTGTGGCTGTGACTCTGTGAGCTGCGGAGGTGTCGGCGGCGCCTGAATAGGCGGCTGTGCCGGTTGCGGCACCTGCGTCGCCGGCCGGGCCGACTCAACCGGTGCAGGTTTCTGTGTCTGGTTAATGACACAACCGGACAGAATAAAAGCTAACAATAACGGACTGCTGAATTTTATGCTGCGAATCACTTGAACATCCTCAGAGATAAAGAGACACACGAACCTGGCTGGCACTCAGGTTACCTGACCATGAAACAGCCTGACGATCCTGATGCGCGGGCACCACAATGGTTGCAGCCGGTTGTTCCGGTAAAATTTCCAGCCCTTTGTCATCGTACCAGAAATAACGATAGTGCAGAGTAACCGGAACATCACGATCATTATAGAGTATGATACTGGCTTTGTGCTGCCCGCTGTCACCACTCACCGTCGGTCCGTCGGTCGTGATCCCTGCGGACAATACATCAGCTTCCATCACCAGCGGCTGTGAAATACTGATCTGTGGCTGATGGCTGCTGCAGGCGGTTAATAACAGCAACAGCGGCAACGTATACAGGACCGGTCGCATAAGGTCTCTCCGAATAATTACCGGGATAACATCGGCCCCAGTACCCGACCACCGACCAGATGCATGTGGATATGGTAAACTTCCTGGCCACCATGACGGTTGCAATTGATAATCAAACGGTAACCGTCCTCATCAATACCTTCCTGTTTTGCAATCTTTGCCGCGACCGTCATCATACGTCCTAATGCAGGCTCGTGTTCAGTGGTGAGTTCATTCACTGTCGGGATCAACTGATTAGGAATAATGAGAATATGGGTCGGTGCCTGAGGTGAAATATCGCGAAATGCCGTCACCAGTTCATCCTGATACACCACATCTGCCGGTATTTCACGGCGAATGATTTTACTGAAAATAGTTTCTTCGGCCATACATCGATTTCCTGATTATCCTGTGTTTTCTGCCGGCGAAACACCCACAGTAAACAGTCTGCTGCATCATACTAAGTGTAAGTAATTATCTGACTTTACATTATTTATTCGCAGGAAAGCCATAAAAATCTGGCTATCCGCCAGCCCGGAAGCCACAGGCTGGCGCAGCGATCCCGCGCCAGCAGGGACTTCTCAGGTGCAACGGCGACCCCTGCGGAAAGTCTCCGTAGCATTTTTAGCTTAGTCCGCTATCAATATTCCGGCTAACTTCCTCCCCGAAAACATTGTGGCCCGACTGACGGCTGGACGGCCCGGGCACCGGAGCCACCTGCCGCTATCAGTCGTGGCTGTTCCCGAGCGGCGTATGGAACAAACGGGAAAAATTTTCGGTGGTCTGGCGGGCCAGCGTTTCGGTATCCACGCCTTTCAGTTCTGCCACAAAGTCGGCCACATCACGGGTGAAAGCGGGTTGATTCTGCTTACCGCGATGCGGGACCGGGGCCAGATAAGGCGAGTCGGTTTCCACCAGAATTCGGTCCAGCGGAACATAGCGCGCGGCTTCACGTATCTGTTCGGCGTTACGGAACGTAATAATGCCGGAGAAGGAGATATAGAAGCCCATATCCAGTAATCTGGCGGCGGTCTCTTTATCTTCCGTAAAGCAATGCAGTACCCCGCCGCATTCTTCCACTTTCTCTTCTTTCAGCAGTGCCAGCGTGTCTTCACGGGCATCCCGGGTATGAACAATTACCGGCTTATTCAGCTGACGTCCTATACGAATATGGTGACGGAAAGCTATTTGCTGCTGCCGTTGTTGTTCCGCATCTTTCTCATAGAAGTAATCCAGTCCGGTCTCACCCAGAGCAATGACCTGCGGGTCGGCAGCCAGCGCAGCCAGACGTTGCGGATCGCACAGGGGATCCATATTTAACGGATGTACTCCGCAGGAAAATGCTACGTCAGGCCGGTCGCCGACAAATGATTTTAAACGGCTGAACCCGTCCAGGGTGGTCGCGACGGCCAGCATAAAACGGACATCCCGTTCAGCGGCTTTACGGATAACATCATCCAGAGAACTGTGATCTTTTTCATAATCCAGACAATCAAGATGGCAATGTGAATCAACTAAAAACATAAATTACTCTCTGAACTTTCAGCTATTACACCGCCGGGAGGAACAGTTGCTCCCAGTCCAGCAGCGCTTCGGTGACTAATAATTCGTGGTTAACCGCCGGGGTTTCCAGAATACGGTGACGACACTGCTTCCAGAGCGTCAGACTCTGATGAAGCGCCGGCAATGAAATGACGGTTGCCAGCCGGGCAATCAGGGCCTGCTGATCAGTATTGGTCATCCATTGCAGGCTGTTCTGGTGGTATTTCACGCAGTCCAGTAACAGGCTCATCAGCCAGTGTATACGCAGGGCAACATCGTCCTGGGTCAGCAGGGGTAACAGAGACAAACTGTCGTCCGGGATAGCCCCGGACAGTGTCTGGCAGAATTGCATACGCCGGGTCTGCTGCTCGCTGCTCAGGAATTCCAGTGCGGCGGCGGGTGCTCCTGCGGCCAGTCGCAACGCGGTCATGAGGGTGGCAGGATCTGCAGACACCTGAGCACTCAGCCAGTGCAGACTCTGCTGTTCCGCCGGCACTGCCAGATGCAGTACCATGCACCGGCTTCGCAGCGTGGCCGGTAGCGCAGAAGGCTGATGCGTGCCCAGGAAAAACCAGCAATTTGCCGGCGGTTCCTCCAGCGTTTTCAGCAGGGCATTGGCCGCCGCCCCGGTAAGCTGAGCCGCATCCGGAATATGGATCACCTTAGCCCCGCCCTGCTGGGCAAAATGGTAAAGTTTATCCGTCACCTGGCGGATGGCATCCACTCCCAGTGATGACTTACCTTTTTCCACCGTCAGCGAGTACCAGTCGGGATGGTTGCGGGCCAGCATTAGCTGACATCCGTGACAGTGACCACAACTTTTAATGCCTTCAGGCGATGTACACATCAGCCAGCGTGAAATCCCCCAGACCAGCGCTTCATCACCCATTCCCGGCAAGGACTGTATCAGTAATGCATGGTGCCCTTGCCCGGCCTGACAGCGGGTGATCACCTGTTTATACGGGGCATTCAGCCACGGATACCATTGCATCAGTTGTGTTCCGACAGCCAGCGGGTCAGGGTCTGGCGTAATGCCTCACTAACCTGCTGTGGTGTACCGTTGGCATCCACCGTCAGGATTGACGGATCCCGGGCGGCAATTTCCTGATAACGTGCGCGGGTACGATGGAAAAAATCCAGCGATTCCTGTTCAATGCGATCCAACGCCCCCCGGCTGCGTGCGCGCTGCAAACCTGTCTCCGGAGCCACATCCAGATACAACGTCAGATCCGGGGTAAAGTCGCCGAGTACCGCCTGACGTAAGGTATCCATCAGTTCACGATCAAAACCCCGGCCGCCCCCCTGATAGGCCTGAGAGGAGAGATCATGCCGGTCACCGACTACCCAGGCTCCCCGCGCCAGCGCAGGTTTAATAATAGTATCCACCAGTTGCACACGTGC
Organism: Tatumella sp. UCD-D_suzukii; assembly: GCF_000611875.2. NCBI lineage: Bacteria > Pseudomonadati > Pseudomonadota > Gammaproteobacteria > Enterobacterales > Erwiniaceae > Tatumella > Tatumella sp. UCD-D_suzukii. The sequence continues at coordinate 78,101 of NZ_JFJX01000012.1, read as the reverse complement.
CGCATACAGCATCAGCAATTCTGCTTTGTCTGTAATCTCTTCACCGGTGACGCCTTCTTTAATCAGGGTCCTTAAGGCTTCCGCCAGCGGGGTTCCGCCGGGCTCCCGGGTGAAGACAATGTCTGTCACACCATGCTGGCGGAGGACATCCACCAAAAGGTCACGGGCCGTCGTTTTGCCCGCACCTTCCAGACCTTCAATGACGATAAATTTACTTTTCATTGGCTGTTTTTTTATCCTGTCCCTTCACTGCCGGATCTGCGCCCGAGGCCGTTGATGGCGCGGAAGGCGTCTGTGCATCATGAGCCTGACTGTCAGCAGCTGCACCGGGAGCCGGCGCACTGCCGGCAGATTTTGCCTCAGCAGCACGCTTAACCTCAAGCGTCCGCCAGACCTGAACCGCACGGTTGTGACTGGCCAGATTCGTCGTGAACGTATGACCTCCGCGACCGTTAGCAACAAAGTACAGATAGCCCGTCACCGGCGGATGAGCCGCTGCCTGTAAGGAGGCAATACTCGGGATAGCAATCGGCCCCGGAGGTAACCCTGGAATAACATAGGTGTTATATGCCGTCGGGGTTTCCAGATCTTTCCGGCTCAGAGCGCCGGTATAGCGATCTCCCAGCCCGTAAATAACGGTCGGGTCGGTCTGTAATTTCATCCCCAGTCGCAGCCGGTTAATAAAGACTGAAGCGATAATGCCTCGTTCGCTACTGAGGGCCGTCTCTTTTTCGATCAGAGAAGCCATCGTCAGCAACTGGTTTTGATCTTTATACGGAAGACCGGCATCACGACTTTCCCAGACGTTACTCACTTCTTTGACCATCCGCTGATGAGCCTGCTCCAGCAGCGACAGGTCACTCATATGCGCGGTATAGAGATAAGTATCCGGATAAAACCACCCTTCCGTATCATCAGGGGAAAGTCTGAGGGCCGCAGCGACCGTACTGAGCTGGTCATCTTTCAGTTCATGACGGAGATAAGGTGCATCACGTAAGGTTTTCAGCCATTCCGTAAGATGCTGCCCTTCGATAAACCGGACCGGAAACTGAGCCTCTTTACCACTGGCCAGCAGCTGTAGTAACTGGCGCACGGTCATTCCGGGAGTCAGACGATAGGTGCCGGCTTTGAACCGGGCCAGGTCCGGCTCAGCTTTCAGTAACCAGCCAAACCAGAAACTGTCCGGGATAATGTGTTGCTCTTCGAGCTGTTGCTCAAGCGCTACACGTCCGCTCCCTGCCGGGAGGGTATAAATCGTCTGTTGCGAAATGAGTAACGGCGACCCGGCCAGTTGCCGGGTTTTCCATACCCCTCCGGCGATCAGTGCACCGGCCACAACGACTAAACCTAATGTAAATTTTATTTTTTTCTGCATGCTTAACCTGGTGAATAACAGAGCTCAGACAATCTTTGTGTCAGTGTTCCCGGAGAATATGTCAGGGTATCGACCCTGGTCACCGGAACCACCGGCATCAACGAATTACAGATAAACACTTCATCAGCCTGTTGCAAAGCCGGCAGACCGGCCCGGACTTCCTGACAATCATATCCCTGCTCCGCCAGCAGACGGATCAGATAACGCCGCATTGTACCGTTAACACCGGCTTCGTCTACCCGTGGAGTAAACAATTGCTCACCCCTGCGCCAGAAGATATTAGCGCTGCAGCATTCAATTATCCGGTCACGACAGTCGAGTACCAGTGCTTCTTCTGCATCGGACTGATCAATGAACTGGCGGATCATGACCTGTTCCAGCCGGTTCAGATGTTTAATCCCGGCCAGCGCAGGATTGATCCCCAGACGCATCGGACAGGTCAGCAAAGTAATCCCCTGTGCCCGCCACGAATCATACTGTGCCGGGTAAGCTGCCACCGACACAATACGTCGTGGCTGGCCGCATCCCGTACTGCTGTATCCCCGGCCACCGGAGCCGCGGGTGATCACCACTTTCAGCACCCCGCGCTGCAGCGTGGCAGCCCGGGAGTGCATCTCCTGCACCAGTTTCTGCCAGTCCGTAAACGGGATAGCCAGGCGTTTACAGCCCTCCTGCAGGCGCTGAAGATGTGCCTCCGGGCGGCAGATCTTACCTTCGAGGATCAGCGCAGTAGTAAAACAGCCATCGCCAAACTGTAACCCCCGGTCACTGACCGGCAGGAATTCGGTTTCATCACCGTTGATCAACATCATCAGCTCTCCGGGAAAGGATTGAGATACAACAGAGCTTCGGCAGGTCAGGACACCCACCTAAAAAAAAGGCCCGCATTGCGGGCCTGAGGCGTCACTGAAACATCAGATCTTACGGAAAATAACAGAACCATTGGTTCCGCCAAATCCGAAGGAGTTACACAGACTGTATTCCAGCCCGCTTACCTGACGAGCAGTGTGTGGTACGAAGTCCAGATCACACCCTTCATCCGGATTATCCAGATTCAGTGTTGGCGGTATCGCCTGGTCGCGCAGCGCCAGAATCGAAAAAATCGATTCAACGGCACCGGCCGCACCCAGCAGGTGACCCGTCATTGATTTAGTCGAACTGACCATCACTTTATCCGCGGCCGCACCGAACACAGACTTAACGGCCTGTGCTTCTGCTTTATCCCCGGCCGGTGTGGAAGTACCGTGCGCGTTGATATAGCCGATTTGATCCACAGATAATCCGGAATCACGTAAAGCGTTAACCATCGCCTGCGCAGCACCTGCACCATCTTCCGGCGGTGAGGTCATATGGTAAGCATCGCTGCTCATACCAAAGCCAACCAGCTCAGCATAGATTTTTGCGCCACGTTTTTTCGCGTGTTCGTACTCTTCGAGGACCACGATACCGGCACCGTCTCCCAGTACGAAACCGTCACGATCTTTATCCCACGGACGGCTTGCCGCCTGAGGGTCATCGTTACGGGTTGACAGCGCACGTGCGGCACCGAAGCCACCGACACCCAGTGGGGTACTGGCTTTTTCAGCGCCACCGGCCAGCATAACATCCGCATCATCATAAGCGATCATTCGGGCCGCATGACCAATATTGTGCACACCTGAGGTACAGGCCGTCGCAATACTGATGCTCGGTCCTTTCAGACCATACATGATGGTCAGGTGTCCGGCGACCATGTTAACGATGGTGGACGGTACGAAGAAAGGACTGATTTTACGCGGGCCGCCACGGGTCATTGCAAGATGGTTATCTTCAATTAACCCCAGGCCGCCAATGCCGGAACCGATGGCTGCACCAATACGCGGCGCGTTTTCTTCGGTGACAACCAGACCGGAGTCCGCCATCGCCTGCGCACCCGCTGCAATTCCATACTGAATGAATATATCCATTTTGCGCTGTTCTTTACGCGAAATGATATCTTCACAATTAAAATCTTTCACCAGACCTGCAAAACGGGTTGCATAGGCACTGGCATCAAAGTGGTCAATCATGCTGATGCCGCTCTGACCGGCAAGGAGAGCACTCCAGGTAGACTCTACGGTATTGCCGACAGGAGACAACATGCCAAGACCGGTCACAACTACACGACGCTTAGACAAGTTCGTCCTCCAGGGAGGGGGAAAAAAACACTAAGTGGGACGGACAAAAAACTCAGGCGGTCGAATGACCGCCTGAAGATATTCATTAGCCCTGATGGCTATTGATGTAGTCGATCGCTGCCTGAACGGTAGTGATTTTCTCAGCTTCTTCGTCTGGAATCTCAGTATCAAACTCTTCTTCCAGAGCCATCACCAGCTCAACGGTGTCAAGAGAATCGGCACCCAGGTCTTCTACGAAAGAAGCAGAGTTGGTCACTTCATCTTCTTTAACACCCAGCTGCTCAGCAATGATTTTCTTAACGCGTTGTTCGATATCGCTCATACTATTTAATTTCCTATCAAAACTCGCTTTCGCGACGGTTTTCGTAGTGTATAAAATGTTGAAAAAGATGCAACTAAAACCAATCTGGTCAAACCACGATTTGCTATATTTTGCGTTTTATTGCACAAAAAAAGCAACTAATTTTCGCAGTTATCAGACCATATACATTCCGCCATTGACGTGAAGGGTTTCACCAGTGATGTAACCCGCCTCGTCAGAGGACAAAAATGCAACGGCATTCGCGATGTCTGCAGGACTGCCCAGACAACCTGCAGGAACTTCTGCAAGAATACCGGCCCGTTGCTCTTCATTTAGTGCTCGCGTCATGTCCGTCTCAATAAAGCCCGGAGCCACAACGTTTACAGTAATACCACGTGACGCAACTTCGCGCGCCAGTGATTTGCTAAAGCCAATCAAACCCGCTTTTGCTGCTGCGTAGTTTGCCTGGCCCGCATTACCCATTGTTCCAACAACTGAACCAATGGTAATGATTCGTCCGCTGCGTTTTTTCATCATAGCACGCAACACGGCTTTAGACAGCCTGAACACTGAAGTCAGGTTGGTATCCAGAATATCCTGCCATTCGTCATCTTTCATACGCATCAGCAGATTATCACGGGTTACCCCGGCATTATTCACCAAAATATCGATTTCGCCAAATTCTGCGCGGATGTTTTTCAGTACAGACTCAACAGAATCAACATCGGTCACGTTCAGGGTCATCCCTTTACCGTTTGCGCCCAGGTAAGCACTGATAGCCTCAGCACCCTTATCACTGGTGGCAGTACCGATAACTGTGGCACCTTGTGCTGCCAGTTTTTCTGCGATTGCTTTGCCAATTCCACGGCTCGCACCGGTGACCAGCGCAATTTTACCATCGAAGTTCATGATTATCCTCTTATTCTTTTGCCAGCGCCACAGTTAAGGACGCCGGGTCATTCACAGCAACGGCTGTCAATGAGTCCGTAATACGTTTGGTCAGGCCGGTCAGGACTTTGCCCGGACCCGCTTCAACTAACTGGCTTACGCCACGTGAAGCGATAAATTCAACGCTTTCGGTCCAGCGGACCGGGCTGTAAAGCTGGCGCACTAATGCGTCACGGATAGCCTCCGCAGAGACTTCGCACTTCACATCCACGTTGTTGACCACAGGGACTGACGGAGTGTTAAACGTCAGATCCTGCAGAGCCTGAGCCAGTTTATCCGCGGCAGGTTTCATCAGTGCACAATGCGAAGGTACGCTGACCGGTAAAGGCAGTGCGCGTTTCGCACCGGCGGCTTTACAGGCTGCACCCGCACGTTCAACCGCTTCTTTATTACCGGCAATAACGACCTGGCCCGGAGAGTTGAAGTTGACCGGTGAAACCACCTGGCCCTGAGCACTCTCTTCACATGCCTGACGGATCGCCGCATCGTCCAGACCAATAATCGCCTGCATTGCCCCGGTCCCTGCCGGGACGGCATCCTGCATCAGTTTGCCACGTAATTCTACCAGACGGATGGCATCAGCGAAATCCAGAACACCGGCACACACCAATGCAGAATATTCGCCCAGGCTATGGCCTGCCATCAGCGCAGGGACTTCGCCGCCCTGCTCCAGCCAGACACGATAAATAGCCACGGAGGCCGCCAGCAATGCCGGCTGTGTCTGCCAGGTTTTATTCAGTTCTTCAGCCGGTCCTTGCTGAACCAATTGCCATACGTCATAACCCAGAGCCGCAGAAGCCTCGGCGAACGTCGCTTCCACTGACGGATACTGTTCTGCCAGCTCAGCCAGCATGCCAACAGCCTGTGACCCCTGACCCGGGAATACCATTGCAAATTGTGTCATTTCGAGTTCCTGTCTATCAAAAACGAACTAACGCTGAACCCCAGGTGAACCCGCCACCAAAGGCCTCCAGCAGCACCAGTTGGCCTGGTTTAATACGGCCATCACGCACGGCTTCATCCAGGGCCGTCGGCACGGAAGCGGCCGAGGTATTCCCGTGACGGTCCAGCGTGACCACGACTTTATCCATCCCCATGCCCAGCTTTTTCGCCGTCGCATTGATGATGCGTAAATTCGCCTGATGTGGCACCAGCCAGTCGAGTTCCTGACGATCAATATTGTTAGCCGCCAGTGTTTCTTCAACGATATGAGCCAATTCAGTGACGGCAACTTTAAAGACTTCATTACCCGCCATCGTCAGGTAGGCAGGTTCTGCCCCTTCATCACGTGACGGATTAGCCAACGTCAGTAACTGACCGTAATTACCGTCCGCGTGTAAATGGGTAGAGATAATCCCCTGCTGCTCACTCGCGCCCAGAACCACTGCACCGGCACCGTCTCCGAACAGGATAACGGTACCGCGATCAGCCTGATCCAGCGTCCGGGATAAGGTATCTGAACCGATCACCAGTGCATTTTTAACCGCGCCGCTTTTCACGTACTGGTCGGCAACGCTGAGTGCATAGGTAAAACCGGCACAGGCCGCGGCCAGGTCAAAGGCCGCGCAATCACGGATCCCTAACTGTTGCTGGATAATACAGGCCGAGCTTGGGAAAGCATGTGACGACGACGTCGTGGCGACAATGATAAGCCCGATGTCATTAGCATCGATACCGGCCATCTGCAGCGCATTCTGCGCCGCGGTTGCGCCCATCGTCGCGACCGTTTCATCGGCAGCAGCAATGCGTCGTTCACGAATACCTGTCCGGGTGACAATCCACTCGTCTGAGGTCTCTACCATTTTCTCCAGATCAGCATTGGTGCGAACCTGTTGAGGCAGATAGCTGCCCGTACCAATAATTTTGCTAAACATCTAGGCTATGTCACTCCTGGCTAGTACTGTATCAAGCCGAACCGAAATTTTTTCAGGGATATTACGGATCACCGCCTGAATCGCGTGTTCGATGGCAACGGCGAAGGCTCGCTCACTTGCGGCACCATGACTCTTAATAACAATTCCGGGCAACCCTAACAGGGATGCACCGTTATACTGATCGGGGTCGATTTCGCCAAAACGCTTCATCAGACGTCCCTTCATACTACGGACAACCAGGTGACGCCACCATGATCGCTTCATTGTCTGTCCTGTCCCTGTCATCAGGGTCAGAAATGTTTTTATTACACCTTCCATAGTTTTCAGTGAGACATTTCCTGCGAAGCCATCACACACTAATACATCTGTTTTGCCACTCAGCAAATCACTGCCTTCCAGAAAACCGACGTAGTTAAGCCCGTCGAGTAAGCGTATCTTTCCGGCGGCATCACGGATATGCCGTGGCCCTTTGCTTGCCTCCTGCCCGATATTCAGCAGAGCAACGCGCGGGTTTTTTATCCCCATCACTTCTTCGGCCAGCACTGCGCCCATCATCGCAAACTGAACCAGCATCGTACTGTCTGCACAGGCATTCGCCCCGAGGTCCAGCAGTACGGTCTGCCCCTGTCGGATATGGGGAACCACAGAGACCAGCGCCGGTCGCTTAATATTTTCAAGCGGCCGTAATAACAAGGTGGCCAGCCCCATCAATGCCCCGGTATTCCCGGCACTAATGCAGGCATCAGCCCGCCCTTCTTTTATGAGTTCCAATGCGATACGCATTGAAGATCCGTGGCTGTGACGCATAGCGACGGAAGGTATAGCATCACTGGCAACAACCGACTCAGCCGGGATAATATGCACCCGCTGTCGTAACAGAGAATCCGCTCTGGCAAGTAATGGCTGAATTTCGTCGGGATAACCGACTAAAAGAAGTTCAAGTTGCGAGTGTGAGGCCAGTGCCTGCAATGCAGCAGGCACCGTCACGGGAGGACCGAAATCCCCGCCCATGGCATCAACTGCCAGGGTCAAACGTGTCAAAGTAACGCCTTGCGTCGCAGCAAGAAATTACTTAGTGATGACCTTACGACCACGGTAGTAACCGTCGGCAGTCATGTGGTGACGCAGATGAGTTTCGCCTGAAACTTTATCTACTGACAGAGTGGTAGTGGTCAGCGCATCGTGAGAACGGCGCATACCACGCTTAGAACGGGTGGGTTTATTCTGTTGTACGGCCATGGACCTTACTCCTATTACTTACGCTTTAAACTGGCTAATACGGCAAACGGGTTTGGTTTCTCTGCCTCTGCAGGCAATTCACCAAAGACCATATCCGCGTCGGACACTTCACAGTGTTCAGAATCATGCACCGGAACGACAGGTAATGCGAGGATAATTTCATCCTCGATGACCGCGAGCAAATCGATTTCGCCATACTCATCGACTTCAACTGGCTCGTAACCTTCCGGTAGCGCCTCCGCCTGTTCGTCATTACGGACAGGACTGAAGGTATAACTTACGTTTACAGTGTGCGGAAACGTGTTATTGCAACGCTGACAACGCAGGGTGACCTCTACTCCGGCCGTGCCCTTCAGCACCGCAAGGCGCTGGTTATCGATTGCAAAACTCATGGTGCATTCTACATCACTGTCCACACTCACAACTGAGGCCGCAATACGTTCCGTGAGTTCAGGAGTATAGACGCCATGATAATCAAGGCGTTTCTGAGCAGAACGGAGCAGATCCAGTGTCAGGGGTAATTTTACCTTTTGCATAGGGCGCGCATATTAACTTTGTAATGTCAGAGAGTCAAAGAAAAAGGCCGTTTTCAGGCATCTTTCACCCAATATTCGCATCCGGTGCGGCGGATAGTTTAAAATGAGAACGTTCAATTCGCTACAGATAATGAAAAAAATATGAAACAAGCACTGTTACTAGCATCGTCTTCCCCATTCCGCCGTGCCATTCTTGAAAAACTTGGCCTGCCCTTTCAATGGGCTGCGCCTGATATTGATGAATCTGCACTGGACGGCGAAACTGCAGAGCAACTGGTGATACGACTGGCAAAGCAGAAAGCGCTGGCCCTGGCAGACGCCTGGCCAGACACGCTTATCATCGGGTCTGATCAGACAGGCGTGCTGAATGGTACGTTCCTTGGCAAACCTCATACGGAAGAACGCGCCAGACAGCAACTGAAAGCCGCCAGCGGTAATACCGTCACTTTTTACACCGGACTGGCCGTGTATTGTTCACGTCGCCGGCAATTCTGGCAATGCTGTGAGACTTTTGATGTCACTTTCCGCACTCTTTCTGCGGCTGAAATTGCAGGGTATGTCGCGAAAGAGCAGCCATTACACTGTGCGGGCAGTTTTAAAGCGGAAGGCCTGGGCATCAGCCTGTTTGAAAAGTTACAGGGCCGGGACCCCAATACCCTGGTCGGGTTGCCGCTGATCGCTCTCGGAGAATTTCTGCGTGACGCGGGAATTAATCCGCTAACGGATTAAGCCCGCAGTGAGTGCTGCCGGGGCATATACCCCGGCAGGAGAGGCAATTACTGTTTTTCCTGGCGCAGAATGGCCAGGCAACGGCGCAGTTTTTCGTCCATCGGCGCTTCCAGGCGCAATGTTTCGCCCGTTGACGGATGGGTAAAAGTAATGGCCGCGGCATGCAGGAAAAGCCGGTTTAACCCGGTTTTCGCCAGTTGCCGGTCAAATTCACTGTCGCCGTAACGATCATCAAAGGCTATCGGATGTCCGGCATGCAGAGTATGCACACGGATCTGATGCGTACGCCCGGTGATCGGACTGGCTTTTACCAGACTGCCATGCTGATAACGTTCCTCGACTTTGAAGCGCGTCTCGGACGGTTTACCTTCACTGCTGACCCGCACCACCCGCTCACCACTCTGTAAAATATTTTTTAACAGCGGAGCTTTCACGGATTTAGTATGCGAAGGCCACTGGCCACGGACCAGTGCCAGATAATCTTTTTGCATCCCCTTCTCACGGAGCTGCTCATGCAATGAACGTAATGCTGAACGCTTTTTAGCGATCAACAGGACACCGGAGGTATCGCGATCCAGACGGTGCACCAGCTCAAGAAAACGTGCCTCAGGACGCAGAGCACGCAGCCCTTCAATAACGCCGAAATTCAGGCCACTGCCCCCATGAACTGCGGTACCGGAAGGTTTATTCAGGACCAGGATAGCCTCGTCTTCGTAGATAACGGCCCGCTCCAGTTGTGCCACTTTTTCGAGCTTAGGAGAAACTTCAGGCGCTTCTTTCTCTGAGACCCGCACCGGGGGAATACGAATATCGTCACCTTCCTCCAGTTTATATTCTGGTTTGATTCGCTTTTTGTTAACCCGTACTTCACCTTTACGCAAAATACGGTAAATCATACTTTTCGGAACCCCTTTCAAAAAGGTACGCAAAAAGTTATCGATACGTTGTCCGGCGTTTTCCGCCGTAATGGCGACAAATTGTACGCCCTGGTTCTCATTTTTCATGGGTGAGATTCTAAAGAGAGTTATTCCTGAGTGCTACTTTTTTGTCACCGGCCAGCAATTGCGCTGGTTATTTCGCCAGCAATGCGTTTCCTTTTTGGCCTATCGCCAGAGCTGCCTGTTCAGCAGAACAAATAAATAACAAATAAAGTGATCTTCGCAGTGAAAGTCACCTTGCTATATTAATGCCAGCAATGGAATAATGCTCTGGTTTCTTTTTCCGGAAATCCGGAATAAGGAAAACATGAAGCAGAAATTTTTGCCGGATTGAACAGACACGCAGCAATGGCATAAGACGTAATGTTAACTCAGGCACTTAGCGGGCTGCGGGTTGTAGCCCGGACGTATGGGGGGGCATACCACTGTTTTTTATCATGCAGTTGACATCCTCCTGGTCGCGGTCTCTTTGAGAGACCTCACCTCCGACATTATTTGCGCTCCTTTAGCGATCGACAGCCGTGAGGCTGACGTGATTGCAATAAGCCACGGAGCCATCGGTTTATCTTCGTCCGGGGCAATGATGCCCACAGCTGAGTCACTTATGAAAAAATGACGAGTACTTATAAATGAAAAGAATGTTAATAAACGCAACTCAGCAGGAAGAGTTGCGTGTCGCCCTGGTGGATGGACAGCGCCTGTATGACCTGGATATCGAAAGTCCTGGTCATGAGCAGAAAAAAGCGAACATCTACAAAGGTAAAATCACCCGAATTGAACCCAGCCTTGAAGCTGCATTTGTTGATTACGGTGCTGAACGTCACGGTTTCCTTCCTCTCAAAGAAATCTCCCGCGAATATTTTCCTGCCAATTACTCCATGCACGGCCGTCCTAATATTAAAGACGTGTTACGTGAAGGTCAGGAAGTCATTGTTCAGATTGATAAAGAAGAACGTGGTAACAAAGGCGCTGCGCTGACCACCTTTATCAGCCTGGCCGGAAGCTATCTGGTACTGATGCCGAACAATCCGCGTGCCGGTGGGATCTCCCGCCGTATCGAAGGTGATGACCGTACAGAGCTGAAAGAAGCCCTTTCCTCGCTGGAATTGCCGGAAGGTATGGGATTGATCGTGCGTACCGCAGGCGTCGGTAAATCGGCAGAAGCCCTGCAATGGGACCTGAGCTTTCGTCTGAAACACTGGGATGCGATTAAGAAAGCGGCAGAAAATCGCCCTGCCCCTTTTCTGATCCATCAGGAAAGTAATGTCATTGTTCGCGCCTTCCGTGATTACCTGCGCCAGGATATTGGTGAGATCCTTATCGATAACCCGAAGGTTCTGGAGCTGGCTCGTCAGCATATTGCCGCGCTCGGCCGTCCCGACTTCAGCAGCAAAATCAAACTGTACACCGGGGAAATCCCGCTGTTCAGCCATTACCAGATTGAATCCCAGATTGAATCCGCTTTCCAGCGTGAAGTCCGGTTACCTTCCGGTGGCTCGATTGTTATCGACAGTACCGAAGCCCTGACCGCTATCGATATTAACTCCGCCCGGGCTACCCGCGGGGGGGATATTGAAGAAACCGCGTTCAATACTAACCTGGAAGCGGCAGACGAAATCGCCCGCCAGTTACGCTTACGTGACCTGGGCGGCCTGATTGTTATCGACTTTATCGACATGACTCCGGTACGCCACCAGCGTGCGGTTGAAAACCGTCTGCGTGAAGCTGTCCGTCAGGATCGCGCCCGTATTCAGATCAGCCACATTTCGCGCTTCGGCTTACTGGAAATGTCCCGTCAGCGTCTCAGCCCGTCACTGGGTGAGTCCAGCCACCACGTTTGCCCGCGTTGCAGTGGTACCGGTACAGTACGTGACAACGAGTCACTTTCTCTGTCCATTCTTCGTCTGATTGAAGAAGAAGCACTGAAAGAAAACACCAAAGAAGTCCATGCCATTGTGCCGGTACAGGTGGCTTCTTACCTGCTGAACGAAAAACGTGAAGCGGTCAATGCCATTGAAACCCGTCAGGGGGGCGTACGTACTATCATTGTTCCTGATGAGCGTATGGAAACTCCACACTATTCGGTGCTGCGTGTTCGTAAAGGTGAAGAGACCAAGACCCTCAGCTATCACCTGCCGAAGCTGCATGAAGTTGAAATTGCCTCCATTTCAGATGAAGAGCCGGCTGAACGCCGTCGTCCGGAGCAACCTGCACTTGCTGCTTTTGCAATCCAGGAAGCACCTCCGGCAGTGACCGAGTCAGCGGCTTCTCAGAGTCGTGCCGCAGAAAAAGAGCAAGAAACCACCGCAACAGCGTCTTGTTTCTTCAGTCGTCTGTTTAGCGGACTGAAAAACCTGTTTGGCGGAGCCCCACGGGAAGCTGAAGCCCCGGTAGCAACGCCGGAAAAAACAGCGACGCCGGAACGCCCTCGTGAAAATACGTCCGGCAACCGTAACGACCGCCGTAACAATCGCCGTAACAACAACAATCGTAACGAGCGTACTGATCGTAACGAGCGTACTGACCGCAACGAGCGTACTGACCGCAACGAGCGTAATGACCGCAACGAGCGTAATGACCGTAACGAGCGTAATGACCGCAACGAGCGTAATGACCGTAACGAGCGTAATGACCGTAACGAGCGTAATGACCGTAACGAGCGTAATGACCGTAACGAGCGTAATGACCGTCAGTCACGCAACAACGATCGTAATAACGAGACAGCAAATACCCGTGACGATAATCGCCGTAACAACCGTCGTAATACGGCTGCTACAGAGGATCGCAACACCGCCGCTGAACCTCGTCAGCCTCTGAGCGAAGAAGCCCGTCAGCAACGTGAGCAACAGCGTCGTGAACAACGTGCTGAGCGCCAGCGTCGCCGTCAGGAAGAACGTCGCCAGCAACAGGCGGCCAATGCTACAGAAAAAACGGCTACCGTCGTCGCGGAAACGGAGGCAGAGCAACCTGCACGTGAACGTGAAGAAGAACAGGTTCAGGTCACTGCACGTCGTCAGCAACGTACGCTGACACAGAAAGTCCGTTATGTGTCTGAAGAAGACCTGGCCGCAGAAACTCCGGCGGTGGAAACCACTCCGGCCGTTCAGGAAGAACCCGCAAGCGATACCGGCCGCGAAGCCTCTGCGGAGAGCCGTGAGAATAACGCTAATATTCCGCGTCGTTCACGCCGTTCACCGCGTCACCTGCGTGTCAGTGGTCAGCGTCGTCGTCGTTATCGTGATGAGCGTTACCCGCAGCAATCTCCGATGCCTCTGGAAACGGCGGCTGCCTCCCCGGAGATGGCGTCAGGTAAAGTCTGGATCCGTTACGATCTGCCGGCAGTCACTACAGAGTCTGAACCACAGACAACTGTTGCTGAAGTGACTCCGCAGGCCGAACCTCAGGCTCCTGTCTCTGTTGTAACAACCCCGGCAGAACCTCAGGTATCACCTGAACATGCCGCTGATGTCGCAGAAACGAATGCGGTAGTGGCTGAAAAACATGACGTTGACACCGTCACTCCGGTGAGCGAAGCCGGGGTTATCGACGTAACGCCTGTCGCCGTAGAAGCGCCGGCTGTCAGTCAGCCCGACACTGAAGTGGTGGCAGAGCCTGCAGCAGAAGACGAGTCGTCTGAAACTGTCGTCCCTGCACCAGCCCCTCAGGCAGCGCAGGTGACTGAACAGGCTACCGCACAGCAGGCTGATGCTGAAACACCGACACCGGCAGAACAACGTCCCGCGCCGCAGGCTACGGTCGCCGAAGCACCGGTCGCGGATATTGCGCCAGTTAAGACCGAAGCACCGGCTGACGCATCGGTCACTGCGCGTTATCGTTACCATGCAACGGCACCGATGACGAAAGCTCCGGCGCCGGAATGGCGTCCGGAACCTCTGCCACACAGCGATTGGGTTCGTCCTCAATATGCTTTCGACGGTAAAGGTTCAGCCGGTGGTCATGCCGCTACACATCATGCAACTGCTCCGGTGACTAAAACCGGCGAGTAATTCCTGATGATGCCGGCCATGTTGCCAGCCCAAAAAACCTGACCTTGCGGTCAGGTTTTTTTTTGCCTCCGGGTTCTGCAGGTCATAATAACCGATCTGTCAGGCTGCCTGCCGTTTTGCATGACAGGGATCAGCCCCAGCCTCTCTGTTAAGTCAGCGTGACTATGCTGATCACCCGGTTACATGAACGGAATCGCTATTACAGAATCCGCGCTCAGCCCCCTGCCCGGTATATCAGGCTATCCGTCATGACTTTCGCTTACTGTTTCACGGTTCTGCAGAAATCCGGCGTGCTGATAGCCTCACCCGGCACAGCAGAGGCATTTGTCCTGCAGGCAGAGACTCAATGACAGAAAACGGTCCGGAGAGATAATAATCGCGGGGAAGAAACAGGAGTGATAAAACTGAACCCCGCACGGCTTACCCTGTCAGGGTAAGCCGTGGAATGTTCATGATACGTTACTGAACACTGCGGCGGGAAAAGTCTTTCAGACGGAAGCCAAAGGCCGCCAGGCTGGCGAAGTAAACAAAACCACCCAGAGCACACACGCCCATCAGGCGTAAAATACGCCAGACCATCTCACCTTCGCCCCAGGAAGGCATAAAGTGCAGCACTACGCACAACACGACGGCCATAAGGATCACTGCCAGGATAAGCCGGGCCAGGAAGCTGTACCAGCCAGGCTGAGGCTGGAAAAAGTTTTTCTTGCGCAATTGCCAGAACAGCAGTGAGGCATTGAGGCAGGCGGCCAGACCGATAGATAACGATAACCCGGCATGCTTCAGCGGCCCGATAAAAACCAGGTTCATTAACTGGGTAGAAATCAGCGTCACGATGGCAATTTTTACCGGAGTTTTAATATCCTGACGCGAATAAAAACCGGGAGCCAGCACTTTTACCACGATCACGCCGACCAGACCTACGGCATAAGCCACCAGCGCATGCTGGGTCATCAGTGCATCAAAGGCGTTGAATTTACCGTACTGAAACAGCGCAGAGACCAGGGGACCGGCAAGGATACCGATAGCCACCGAACTCGGGATGGCCAGTAACAGACACAGGCGCAACCCCCAGTCCATCAGATGAGAATATTCTTTGAAGTTACCGCTGGAAAAACTGCGTGATAACGACGGTAACAGGATAGTCCCCAGTGCGACCCCCAGCACTCCGGAAGGAAACTCCATCAGGCGGTCCGCATAATACATCCAGGAGACTGAGCCGGAGGCCAGGAAAGAAGCAAAAATGGTGTTGATAATCAGGGAAATCTGACTGACGGAGACCCCGAGGATCGCCGGCCCCATCTGCCGTAAAACGCGCCAGACCCCGCTATCATGCAGATTGATACGCGGCAGTACCAGCATCCCGATTTTACGTAAATGCGGCAGCTGATAACCCAGCTGCAATACGCCACCGGCAACAATAGCCCAGGCCAGAGCCATGATATGCGGGTGGAACCAGGGAGTCGCGACCAGTGCAAAGAAAATCATGCTGATATTCAATAGCGTCGGGGCAAAAGCCGGCACCGAGAAACGGTTCCAGGTATTCAGAATCGCACCCACCAGCGAGGCCAGTGAAATAAGCAGAATATAAGGAAACGTGACGCGCAGCAGTGACGTCGTCAGCGCAAATTTATCGGCCGTATCCGCAAACCCGGGGGCAGTAATATAGATAACCCAGGGGGCTGCCAGCATTCCCAGCAGCGTGACAATGGCCAGTACCAGCGTCAGCAGACCGGAGATATAGGAGACAAAAATACGGGTCGCTTCCTCACCCTGAGTATTTTTATACTCTGCCAGAATAGGCACAAAAGCCTGCGAGAAGGCACCTTCTGCAAAGATACGCCTTAACAGGTTCGGCAGTTTAAATGCCACAAAGAAGGCATCCGTCGCCATACCTGCGCCAAAGACTCTGGCGACAATAGCATCCCGGGCAAACCCCAGGATACGGGAAAATAACGTCATAGAACTGACCTGAGCCAGTGATTTGAGCAAATTCATAGTGTTTCTGACATCCTGCTATTTCGACATTTATGTCCCTGCCAGGAGATAACTCTCCGGGTGTGCCGGCGTTAGTCTACTGCCCCGCAGTAAAATGACCAGTACTGTTTGTTACAAGGCGTGATTTAGCGATACTTGTCCGCCGTGCCCTCTTTCCAGGTCAGCGCGGTCAGTACATGATCTTCCCAGACGCCATTAATCAGTAAATATTCCCGGGCATAGCCTTCTTTTTCAAATCCCAGTCGCGCCAGCAGATTACCACTTCGCTGATTGCGCGGCATATAATTAGCCATGATGCGATGAATTTTCTGCTGGCGCTGCATATAACGAAGAGTCGTTTGTAATGCTTCCTGCATCAGTCCCTGTCCCTGCCAGTTTTCGCCGAGCGAATATCCCAGATAACAGGCATGAAAACATCCTCGTACCACATTACTGAAGTTAGCCACCCCCATCACTTCTTCGCTGTCAGGATCAGTCAGAATAAAATAACAGGCTGCGCCCTGCCGTTGCTGTTCGGCCATGATCGATAACCGTGTCTGCCAGCCCGAAGGCTGAAAGTAGCTTTGATCACGGATAGGCTCCCAGGGCATGAGATAGTCACGGTTACCGGCATAATAATCGGCCATACGCCATGCATCACGTTCGTTGACTAAACGGACCACCATGCGATCTGTGGTCAGACTCACCCGTGGTCCCATACTGCGATATCCGAACATAGAAGCTCCCTGAAGATAAATTCACCGGAGAGTTGCGTTCTGCCACGCCCCTCCACGCCGGCGGTGAAAGCAGGCTATGTTAAACCCGTCAGGAAATTTATCCCATTAAAAACGCATCACTTTCTGTCCTGAATGGCGATTTTCCGATCACCTCCTGAAATCCCGGTCACTGTCCGGCTTCCCCGGAGTATCAGACGCGCGGAGATATACACTCCGGGATAACTCAGGCAAAATGCCTGTCTGCGCCTGATAAAATGCCCGGTGAGTGAGGAAAAATGCGTAAGGTTATTCTGTTTGTACCGTTATTGATCAGTATTCTGTTACTGAGTGCCTGTGACCATCTGGCCCGCTATACCATTACGGAGCAGGAAGTGAATCAGGCGCTGAAGAAGCATGACAATTATGAGAAAGATATCGGTGTGAACGGCCTGGCGACCGCACATATTATCCTGACAGACTTGCAGTCTGCTATCGGCCGTGAAGAACCTGGTAAAATGACCCTCTCGGGGAAAGCCAGTCTGCAGTTAACGTCGCTGTTTGGTCAGCAGAACGCCGATATTTTCCTGAAGATGAAAGCACAGCCGGTTTATAACCCTGATCAGGGTGCCATTTATCTGCAGGATCTGCAGGTGACTGACAGCCAGGTCCGGCCGGAAAAACTGCAACAGGTCGTCAATGCCCTGATGCCGGTACTGAACCAGTCACTGCAGGACTATTTCAGAACCCATCCGGCCTATGTACTGAATGCGGATCGCGGTACCGGGGAAGCGATAGCGAAAAAACTGGCGCAGGGACTGGAAGTCAGACCGGGAGAATTAGTGATTTCACTCACCCGCTAAAGGTGTGACAGTGATTTCTGCTGACGACAGAAATCACGCGAAAAAACATGTGCATTCCGGCGCGGGGAGCTTTATCCTTACTCCCCGGTTAAATCCCACCTTCACTTATGACGCCGGAGCCTGATGCATGACTCTTCACCCAGATACAATCACTTTACGCCGCCCCGATGACTGGCATATTCATTTACGTGACGATGAAATGCTTAATACTGTCCTGCCGTATACCAGTGATGTTTTTGCACGGGCGATTGTCATGCCCAACCTGGTGCCGCCGGTCACTTCTGTTAGCGCAGCGAAAGCCTATCGTGAACGTATCCTGGCAGCGACGCCAAAGGCACACCGCTTCCAGCCCCTGATGACCTGCTACCTGACCGACTCCCTGGACCCGGATGAAATTGAAACCGGTTTTACAGAGAAGGTATTTACGGCGGCTAAACTTTACCCGGCACATGCGACCACCAATTCCAGCCACGGTGTTACCAGTATTCAGCATATCGCTAAGGTACTGGAGCGCATGCAGGCTATCGGTATGCCATTGCTTATTCATGGTGAAGTGACCGATGCCCATATTGATATCTTCGACCGTGAAGCACAATTTATTGACCAGGTCCTGATCCCGCTCCGCCGTCAGTTTCCTGAGCTGCGGATTGTGATGGAACATATTACCACCCGGGATGCGGCCCAGTTTGTCAGCAGTGAAAAACAACATATTGCCGCGACTATCACACCGCAGCACCTGATGTTTAACCGTAACCATATGCTCAGCGGGGGGATCCGCCCGCATCTGTACTGTCTGCCTATTCTGAAACGTAATGTCCATCAGGAAGCGCTGCGTCAGGTTGTTGCCAGCGGGGATAGCCGTTTCTTCCTCGGAACAGATACGGCTCCTCACCTGCGCGGACGCAAAGAATCGTCCTGCGGTTGCGCCGGGGTCTTTAATGCCCCGACAGCACTGTCAGCCTATGCCACTGTATTCGATGAACTGGGCGCTCTGCAGCACCTGGAAGCCTTCTGTTCACTGAACGGGCCGCAGTTCTACGGCTTACCGGTCAATACCGATACCGTCACACTGGTCCGTAAACCCTGGACCGTGCCGGAGACCATCCCTGCCGGGGAAGATGTGCTGGTACCTTTCCTGGCCGGTGAAACCCTGAACTGGAGTGTAGAGGCCTGAGAGCCGCCAGGGGTTGCATTTTCCGCCCAAACACTGTAAATATATACAGCATAAACAGCCGCCACTGCGGCTGTTTAACCGATCATTTCAGTAACGATTAAGCGTGTCATGCGCCGTGCCGGGTGTCGCCATCCGGCTTTTTTATTCGTTTCAGCAACAGCGTGTCCTTAAGACTGGCCTGCAGCACCCGGGCGTAGCCCGATGCTAAAAGTCCGATAAAAAGCAGGCAGTTTTGTCTGACTGGCGACACCCTGCCGGGCTCTCCGGTAAACCGACTGTACTTCCTGTTCATTTTCCGGTAATCATTATCCCTGTCTCATATTCTTCGCGCTGAATAAGCGTGTTTTCAACAGTCATGCTATACTGGATCCACCTTCTTTCCATCACAGAAGGCCGGATGTAAACCTCAACCTACACGTAGTCTAACGAGTAATCAGGAGGTTTTATGGACAGAGAGAAAGATGTTATTCAGACCCATTCACTGGTCGGCTGGGATATCAGTACCGTTGATGTCTATGACGCCATGATGATCCGCCTGCACTCATTATCATCAATGCAGCAAAGTGAAGAAGATGCCGATGTGGGCCCGACTTACTGGCTGACGACGGACGTCGCCCGGCAATTTATTTCGATTCTGGAAGCGGGTATCGCCAAAATAGAATCTGCCGAAAACAGTTTATCTTTACCGCTAAAACATTAATCTCTCCTCTGACAGGCACCCTGCCGGGTGCCTGCATCCTTTCCGTTTTCTCACCTGCAAGGCTATCGTGTTACCTGTCCTCAAAAGGTCGATGCATGCCCTTCTGTTAGTCAGTCCCCCTCCGTAACGGTAACCTGAGAGGTACCGGTGTTCACCCTGAATGTACTCCGGGCACATCAGTCACCTGCACTACAACTGCACTGCAGGGGTAACAACCGGAGACGCTTTATCCGCATTATTGCTTTTTTTATTCTCTACGCGGGTCTGCTATGCTGCTTTATCTGTCTTGATTCAGGAGCTCACAGGGAATGATTTACGATCTGATCATCGCCGGCAGCGGATCTGCCGGTGCGGCGGCCGGTTATTATGCCAGCAAGGCCGGTTTAAAGGTGCTGATGGTAGATGCCTTTCATCCGCCTCATACAGAAGGTGCCCACCACGGAAAGAACCGACTGATCCGCTACGCCTATGGCGAAGGTGAGAAATATGTCCCGCTGCTGCTGCGCAGTCAGCAGCTCTGGCAGCAGTTTGAAGCCGATGCCGGTGTCCGGCTGCTTCATCCCTGTGGCGTGCTGAATGCAGGCCCCCGGGACTCACTGTTTATGACAAGCCTGGCAGAAAGTGCTGAGCGTTGGTCACTGAATGTTGAACCTCTGACTCCGCAAGGGGTGGCCCGACGCTGGCCTGAGATTACGTTACCGGCCCATTTTGACGCTGTTTTTGAACCCGACGCCGGTTATCTGTCCAGTGAACTGGCCGTCGAACACTGGATCCACCTTGCCCGTGAACAGGGGGCAGCACAGCTGTTTAACTGTCCGATAAAAAGTATTTCCCGCGATGGCGACCTGCAGCAGGTGGTCACCGATGAGGGAACCTTCAGCGCGGCCCGGCTGCTCATCAGTATGGGAAGCCGGATCAACGATTTTGTTGCATCTCTGCCGGTCATCCAGACCCGGAAAGTCTTTGCCTGGTTCCAGGCGGATGGCCGTTACAGCGAAAATAATCATTTCCCGGGCTTCAGCATCGGTCTGGACGACGGCAGCCATTATTATGGATTTCCGGCGCAGGATAACGCGCTGAAAGTCGGTCGTCATGACGGGGGGCAGCCCGGGGTGTCAGATAATAAAGGCTTCCCTTTTGGCAGCTACCCTGAAGATGGCAGTGAATGTTTTGCCTTTCTGCGCCAATGTCTGCCCGGTGTCGGCGGCTGCCTGTACGGGGAAAGCTGCAGCTACGATAACTCCCCGGACGGGGATTTTATTATTGATACACTGCCGGATAACCCTGACTGCATGGTAATCACTGGTTTAAGCGGACATGGCTTCAAATTCGCGCCACTGCTGGGTGAAATTGCGAGTGAATTTGCACAACAGGGCACATTACCGGACGGATTACGCCCTTTTTCGCTCAGCCGATTTACCCGCTAATCTGACGTCCGTCGTTTTCATTTCCCGGGGGTAACTGTCACCCCGGGTCACTGTCATCATTTCTTTATAAAATCGTCATATGACTGTCACCGCTGCTTAATAGCATCCCTGCTGCTTCTGCCATTCGGATCCTATTAAGGTCAGACTAATGAAAAAGCCAGACAGTAAACAACCTGAAAACACAGAAAAATCTCCCTCCGCAGAAGGTATGACGCCGGATAATCCGGCCCGCCGCCGCTTCCTGGCCGGGGCTTCTGTGCTTGGCCTCAGTTCCGGTATTCTGCCGATGGCAAATGCTGCCAGAGGGACGGAAGGCTGCACAGATACCCGGCATTTGTTGAGTAAGCTGCCGCGAAAAGAGCAGGATCTTTTACTGCGTAAACATATCCGCAATGTGGTCGTTATCTACGCAGAAAACCGCAGTTTCAATAACCTGTTTGCCAATTTCCCGGGTGTACAGCAACCTTTGTCATCCCTGAAACCTGAAGCGCTCCGGCAACGTGATCGTAACGGAGAGTTACTTCCTCACCTGCCTCCGGTCTGGACAGGCCTGGTCCCGCATGAACAAACGGTTAACCATACCCGTTACCAGGTACCGGAAAATGCTGACTACATGCAACAACTGCCTAACCAGCCATTTGCCCTGAAAGGCCCCGGTGGTGAGGCCCTGCCTCAGGGAGTGGTTACCCGGGATTTATGGCATGTGTTTTATCAGAATCAGATGCAGATCAACGGCGGAAAGAACGACAAATTCGTCGCCTGGGCAGATTCCGGTGCGCTGACGATGGGATATTATGGAGACAGCGCCTGGAATATGCGGCTGTGGAACCTGGCCCGGGAATACACACTTTGCGATAACTTCTTCCAGGGAGCCTTTGGCGGATCGTTCCTCAATCACCAGTATCTGGTTTCTGCCCGGCCACCGGTTTATCCGGACGTTCATCACTCTCCCGCCAAAGGTAAGGTGGCCACACTGATGAGTGATGACCCGGCGGATCCCCGCCTGAAACCGCTGGACGACTCGCCGGCCAGCGCTCTTGACGGGATCCCCCGCTTCGGGCCAAGCCAGATAACCCCTGACGGATTTGCCGTCAATACGATGTTGCCACCGTACTGGCCATCAGGCAGCCGTGATAAAACAGACCCGGCACTGGCTGACAGTTCATCACCGAATACACTGCCGCCACAGACCCATACACATATCGGTAACCTGTTGTCAGACAAGAATATCGACTGGGCCTGGTATGCCGGTGGCTGGCAGTTTGCTGTTGATGGTAAAAAAGACAGTAACGATTTCCCTGCCCGTCCTGACTTCCAGCTCCACCACCAGCCGTTGAACTATTTTGCGGATCTGGGGCCGGGGCATCCGGAAAATCGTCGCCAGCATCTGCGGGACGGTGGGCTGGGTGATACCGCAGAGACTAATAAATTCCTGGCGGATGTTGATGCAGGAAAACTGCCTCCGGTGACCTTCTATAAACCGCAGGGTAACCTGAATATGCATGCCGGATATTCGGATGTGGAGTCAGGGGATCGCCATATCGCCCATATTGTCGACCGGCTGCAGCAAGGTCCGCAATGGGAAAACACCCTGGTGGTGATTACTTTTGATGAAAATGGTGGCTGGTGGGATCACGTGGCTCCACCGAAAGGCGACCGTTGGGGACCCGGCACCCGCATTCCGGCCCTGGTGATTTCGCCTTATGCACGTAAAGGCCATGTTGAGCATACTCAATATGATACCGGTTCAGTGCTGCGATTAATCAGTCGTGTCTATGATCTTCCGGTGTTACCGGGGCTGAAACTGCGTGATGAATCGCTGCAGAAACACGGACATCCGCCAATGGGTGACCTGACCGAAGTCCTGGAGTTTCCAGCCTGAACCTGCCGGTGATGGAAAAAAGCCTGACAATGTCAGGCTTTTTTCCATTATTCCCCGCCGTCTTTGACCGGCTGTGGGATTGTCATCCGTAACACACCGCGGGATTTATTAAAGATTTTGTTACTGGTTTCACGGCCGGCACGGCGTAACCGCTGTTCTTCCGGCGGAAGCTGCGATTCTTCCATACACATCGGGCTGCAGCAGCCATGATATTTTTCTGCACAGGCCGGGCACTGAATAAACAGCAGATGGCAACCGTCATTAATGCAGTTCACATGCGTATCACAGGAAGCACCACACTGATGACAATGGGCTAAAACATCGTCAGAGATCCGCTCGCCCATCCGCTCATCAAAGACAAAGTTTTTACCTTTGAAGCGGACCGGTAGCCCCTGCTCGCGAGCACGGCGGGTATATTCAATGATACCCCCTTCGATATGATAGACATTATCGAAACCACTGTGACGCATCCAGGCACTGGCTTTTTCGCAACGTATTCCACCGGTGCAATACATGACAATTTTTTTGTCTTTTTGCTGCTCCAGCATCTCCACGGCCATCGGTAACTGATCACGGAAGGTATCTGCAGGGATTTCCAGCGCATTGTCGAAATGACCCACTTCAAACTCATAGTGGTTACGCATATCTACAAAAACCGCATCCGGATCGTCCAGCATCTGGTTGACCTCATCTGCTTTCAGGTATTCGCCGACATCCGCCGCATCAAAGGATTCATCTTCAATACCATCAGCCACAATACGTTCACGCACTTTGAGGCGCAAAACCCAGAAGGATTTACCATCATCATCCAAAGCGATGTTCATACGCAGTTGATTCAGGGCCGGGTCGAAATCATACAGCGCCTGCTTCATCGCTTCATAGCGGCTTTGCGGAACACTGATCTGAGCATTAATGCCTTCACGGGCGACATAAATACGACCGAAAACCTTCATCTCCGTCAGCATCAGATAGAGCTTATCGCGAAATGCCTGCGGGTCTTCAATTCGGAAATATTTGTAAAAGGATACCGTAGTGCGTGGCTCGGTTTCGGCGAGCATCCGCTCTTTAAGTTCTTTATTGGAAACAAGATTGTGTAACACTGGCATGGTGTTCATTCCTGTGAGTTATACTGAATTCTGAAGGGGCAATATCATACCCGAATTATCTCCCCGGAAAAACGATAGCTCTGCAGTGTTTTCACTGCACAGGATAAAAAACAGCGTAAAATCATCGCAAACAGGATATAACATTTTAGATAATGTTAAAAAATGGCACAATAACAGGAAAATTGTAGAGAGGAACCTTCTCTGCCCGGGAAATGGAATGTGGGAAAAACAATAAAATGACACAATTGCCTGAATTTAATCGCAGCCTTCTTCATCCCCGTTACTGGCTTACATGGCTGGGTATTGGATTGCTCTATTTGATCGTACTTTTGCCCTATCCTGTGCTCAACTTTTTGGGAACGAATCTGGGACGGATGTCGATGCGCTTTCTGAAAAGCCGTGTTGCCATTGCCCGACGTAATCTCGAACTCTGTTTTCCTGAAATGCCGGAAGCTGATCGCCAGGCGCTGTTGCGGCATAATTTCGAATCGGTCGGGATGGGGCTGATGGAAACCGGAATGGCCTGGTTCTGGCCGGACTGGCGGATTAAAAAATGGTTCGCCGTTTCCGG
Source organism: Tatumella sp. UCD-D_suzukii (assembly GCF_000611875.2). NCBI lineage: Bacteria > Pseudomonadati > Pseudomonadota > Gammaproteobacteria > Enterobacterales > Erwiniaceae > Tatumella > Tatumella sp. UCD-D_suzukii. Next base: position 53,585 of record NZ_JFJX01000012.1, on the reverse strand, counting down.
CCTGGAACACATCGATAAGGCACTTCACGATAAGCGCGGTGTATTACTGATTGGTATTCATTTTCTGACGCTGGAACTGGGCGCCCGTATTTTTGGTATCTACAACCCGGGTATTGGTGTCTACCGGCCACACGATAACCGGCTGCTGGACTGGCTGCAGACCTATGGCCGGATGCGTTCCAATAAATCGATGCTGGACCGCAAAGATATTAAAGGGATGATCCGCGCGCTGAAAAATAACGACATTATCTGGTATGCCCCCGACCATGATTATGGTCCCCGCGCCAGCGTGTTTGCGCCCCTGTTTGCCGTGGATAAAGCCGCGACGACCCGTGGCAGCTATATGCTGATCCGCACCAGCCATCCGGCGGTGATCCCGTTTGTTCCCCGCCGACTGCCCAACGGGCGGGGTTATGAAATGGTGATTTTACCCGACGCCAGCGATAATATGCCGCTGGCCGATGAACTGGCTACGGCTGCCCGTATGAACCAGATTGTGGAAGAAGGCATTCTGCTGGCACCTGACCAGTACATGTGGCTGCACCGCCGCTTTAAGACACGCCCTGAAGGGGAACCGTCACTCTACTGATCTTCCCCGGCCCCCGGTATTTTCCTGACCCGCCGGGGGCGATATTAATTTTCCCCTTCCCCTTTATCCCTGACTGATTTGATCTATGCTTTAGGTTTCTGCCGACATAACCGGAGCACTCACTATATGGATCTATACACCACATTGCCGGAAGCCATTGAAGCCGCCCGGGAAGCATTTCTGGCTAACTCTCCGGATGCTGAGAGCGAACCGGATATCCGACAGTTTTCCCTGCAAAAATACGTAATGCAGGAAGGCGAACCCCGCTGGCAGGCAGAGTTTTCTGGCGAAGAAGATACAGAAGAGGGTGAGTGTCTGCCCTTGTTGTTCGATGAAGCCGCTCAGTCCGTCTGGGACGGGGATTTTGACCCGCAGGAACTGCTCCAGGAGTGGTCAGAAGAAGATACCCTGCACGAATGGGATGATGGTGAATTTCAGCTCTCTCCGCCGACCGATACCGAAGAAGGACTGCGTGCCGCCGAAGAATGGACGGATGATGACAGCGAAACTGAACGCTGGTAACTGCGGCGTCACTTTACTCAGTCATAACTGCCATGTTTCGCATCCACCGGTAACAACAGCGTGTCGACGATGAGGGATAACGGCAGGTCAAGCACCGTCAGATAGCGCCACGCCCCCTCCCGCATATCCCACTGAACACCGGGATAATACTGATGGCCGTTTCCCTGACCGGGAACCGTCCGGCTGATAATGCTGCCGCAACCCGTCAGCATTATCACGCTGGCGGTTAATAATAAAAATTTCATTGTTTCTGCAACCTGTGCGCGTTAACAAACCGGTGCCTAGTCTAGCTTGTTTTTAGTCATACTACGGATAAGGATCCCGCCGTTTTTTGTCAGTTTTTTGTTAAGTCTCTGCCGGTGCGCAAAATTCCCCCCGATCTGACGCCTCCTGCCGGTTCTCTCTGACAACCCGGGGACTGTTATACCGGTAAAAAAAAACCTCCATCATCATGAGGGAGGTTTTCAGGAGGAAAGCGATTACCGTTGAGGCAATACCTTCGGGGAGAGTGCCATTTTCTGATAACTGCTCAGCCACTGATGATATTTCTCACCGGACTGCCACAAACGACTGTGCACCCGGGCCAGTACGACAGGGTCACTGATTAACTGTAAACGTTGTTCACGTCCCAGTTTTTCAGGAGCCTCACTCAGTGCCAGATCGACCTGACGGTCACGGGCATGGTCAAGTAGCTGACTCTGTTTATGCCGCGACGTCGCCATGGCTGTCGCCAGTGCATTGAAGGCCGGGTTGAACACTGCATGCATAAAGCCATTATTTAACGCACGGCGATGGTTCAGTGTCAGATACTTATCCGTATCCACCAGCTCCTGCGGCGGCGCATACTCTTCCGGGATCAGGAACAGTTTTGCGCGCTGTGACTTCAGGCCCAGGGTTGCTCTGCTGGAGAACGCCGACACAAATGGCGACAGGATCAGCGAGAAGACAATCGGGGCCAGCCACCACAGGAAGTTGAGGTTCAGCCAGCCCATCCCGGTGGCCCAGACGATACCCAGCAACATTTGCAGACCATGGCGGGCAAAGGCTTCACTCCAGGGGGTAGCATCATCATCACGCTGTGGCGAGTTCCAGACAGCTTTCAGGCCGAGGAAGGCACTGACAACGAAGACCGTGTGGAACAGCATACGTACCGGGGCCAGCAGCACCGAAAACAGCATTTCCAGCATCAGAGAAATAAAGACGCGGGCCGCTCCTCCGTAAGGTTTAGCACCTTTACACCAGATTAAGATGACACTTAATAGCTTCGGTAAAAACAGCAATACCAGGGTGGTGGAGAACAGGGCAATAGCCAGTTCCGGACGCCACTGCGGCCAGACCGGGAACAACTGCCGGGGCTGCAGGAAGTACTGCGGTTCCATCAGGGTATGAACGACCTGAAGTGCCGTGGACAACGCCAGGAACATAAACCATAGTGGCGCCGACAGGTAAGACATGACCCCGGTCAGGAATACCGCACGGTGTACCGGGTGCATCCCTTTCACCAGGAATAACCGGAAGTTCATCAGGTTACCATGACACCAGCGACGGTCGCGTTTCAGCTCATCCAGCAGGTTCGGCGGCAGTTCTTCATACGAACCGGGCAGATCATACGCAATCCACACACCCCAGCCGGCACGACGCATCAGCGCAGCTTCCACAAAGTCATGGGACAGGATAGAGCCGGCAAACGACCCTTCCCCTGGCAGTGGAGCCAGTGCACAGTGCTCGATAAACGGTTTTACGCGAATAATGGCATTGTGCCCCCAGTAATGGGATTCCCCCAATTGCCAGAAGTGCAGACCTGCGGTAAAAAGCGGTCCGTAGACACGGGTAGCAAACTGCTGGCAACGGGCATACAGCGTATCCATCCCCGAGGCTTTTGGCGATGACTGGATGATGCCGGCATTCGGGTTAGCCTCCATCATGCGGACAAGCCCGGTAAGACATTCACCGCTCATCACACTGTCAGCGTCCAGCACAACCATATAGCTGTACTGGCTGCCCCAGCGACGGCAGAAATCATCGATGTTACCGCTTTTACGTTTTACACGGCGACGACGACGACGGTAGAAAATTTTACCGGCACCGCCCACATCTCTGACCAGTTCCATCCAGGCTTTCTGTTCAGCGATCGCGATATCGGCATCATAACTGTCACTAAGAATGTAAACATCAAAGTGCTCTGCATTACCGGTACGTACCACCGACTCCCAGGTGGCCCGCAGCCCCGCGAAGACACGCTCTACGTCTTCATTACAAATAGGCATGATAAGTGCGGTACGGTGCTCCGGATCCAGGGGTTCATCGCCGGTGGTAGAGTAAGAAATACTGTATTTATCCTTACCCATCATCAGCTGGACAAAGCCCATCAATGCCGTCCAGAACCCGGCCGAAACCCAGCAGAAAAGGATAGCGAACAGGATCAGTATCCCGGTTTGCAGCACATACGGCAGTAACTGCAGCACCGATTGCTGCCAGTTCTGGCTCATCAGCTCTGAAGGGTCGATAAGTGCCCAGCCCTGGTACGGCAGGATCGTTTTCATGTACCAGGTCGCTATGACTGTCTGCGCGAGCGTCAGGAACAGCAAGATATAGCGACGAACAGACCCCACAAAACGCCATTTTTCTTCAGCGAGGCGGGCATCAATGCTTGCCTGATCGTGCGGGTGGTGTGCTTTTGAGCGCCCCATCATCTTATTCCACAGACGGGTCACCGGGTTGGTCTCCCACGCATCAGGGTACATGCCGGCACGTTTAACCGGCGGCATCGCCTTTAGTGTGGTGCGATCAAGGTCATCTTTCCCGAACTGTTTGCCGTCATCCAGGGATTCAGGCCAGGCCATCTCAATACGGGAAGAGACAGAGGTTAAAGGGGCATCATCCTCACGACTGCTGGCCGCCGTATCCTGGCCCAACTGGTGCTGGAAACCGGCAAAATCAGTATCGGTTGATGCGCGTAGCGCCGCCTGCTCCGCCGCAGGTAGCGGCAGAGCATCGACATATTTTTCGGGGGTAAAAGTTGATTTATTCATTGGCTGGTAACTGATAGCTCCAGGTTTCCGTCAACGTTTTATCGCCACTGACTAAAGCAGCACGCATTTCTGTCGTCTTTTTCGGGTCTTTGACCCGCAGACGTAATACCAGGCGCCAGCCTTTAGTGACCGGATTGTATCGGACGCTTTGTTCCACCACTTCACCGTTATCACCGATACTGACCTGAGGCGCGACCTGAGTCTCCTGTGGCAGTTTACTCATGGCTTTGCCGGCGAAATCGATGATAAAGGCAATGGAACCATCCGGCTGGCGGACCAGGTTAGACTGCTTCACATCCCCGGCAGAGCGGAGTGTGTCAGCCACCCAGGCGACATTCGGTGAATGCAGCTGAGCTTCATCGCGGGTAAAATGTAAGCGGTAGTTAAAGTCGGTTTCTTTACCCGGCTCAGGCATTTTTTCCGGAGACCAGAAAGCGACGATATTATCGTTCGTCTCATCATTGGTCGGAATTTCAACCAGTTCAACATGGCCCTTGCCCCAGTTACCCAGCGGTTCTACCCAGCCACTCGGACGTTCGTCATAACGGTCATCCAGGTCCTGATAATGGCTGAAGTCACGGTTACGTTGTAACAAACCAAAACCTTTAGGGTTTTCAAGCGTGTAAGTGCTGACCGCCAGGCGTTTCGGATTGTTCAGCGGACGCCAGATCCATTCACCATTACCGTTATGAATAGACAGTCCATCTGAATCGTGCAACTCGTCACGGTAATTCAGGGTTGGCGACGGCTGGTTCGCTCCGAACAGGAACATACTGGTCAGCGGAGCGACCCCCAGTTTACCGACATTATCACGCAGGAAAATTTTAGAATTCACATCCACGGTGCTCTCTTTGCCCGGATGCAGTACAAACCGGTACGCACCGGTCGCCCGCGGGGAATCCAGCAATGCGTAGATCACCAGCTGTTTATCCTGAGGTTTCGGACGCTGGATCCAGAATTCTTTAAAGCGCGGGAATTCTTCACCGGACGGTAATGCGGTATCAATGGCCAGACCACGCGCCGACAGACCATAGACCTGCCCTGCCCCGATCACACGGAAATAGCTGGCGCCCAGGAAACTGGTAATTTCGTCTTCTTTATTTTTGCTGTTAAGCGGATAAAGCACTTTAAACCCGGCAAAGCCGAGGTTTTTGAACGAATCCGCATCATGCGGAATATTGCCGAAAGTAAAATCATCCGGGCTGTATTTTATTTCACGCACAGAATTGGCCGTGACTTCATTTACTTTTACCGGAACATCAAAATACATTCCTTCCGGATAGAATTCGAGTTTGAAAGGGGTACGTAATTTTCCCCAATACGCTTTATCACGTTTATATTGGATTTGCTGGTAATCAGCATATTTCAAATCCCGGAGCTGTGAGGGCAGATTGCTTTTGGGTGCTTCATAGCTTTGCCCTGCCAGGGACTTTGCTTCTTTTGCGACATCATTAAGATCAAATGCCCAGCTATTACTGGCATACATGGCAAGCATCACTGCGGCACTTGCCAGCTGCATTTTCATCAACCCTGATTTTTTTTGTTCTTGATTGAGCACATCTCCCCCTTGCGTGCGTGTGCCTGAGAAATCACTGTCATAGTAATGGATTCTGCCAGATTCTGACAGCGACCCCGAAAGAATGTAGGTATTATCTTCCTGAAAAGCTTTTTTTCAGAATCTTTAACGAAACCCGTCAGGGTTCTTACATGTCTGATAGAATTATAGTACGACTTTTATCAGGCATACTGCCGGAAAGTTCCAATTTATCAGACGAGTGCTTATATGACCCCCGAAAAACCTGAACGCGAGTATTTTCTGGACTCTATCCGGGCATGGCTGATGCTACTGGGTGTGCCATTTCATGTATCACTGATCTACTCCAGTCAGCAATGGACAGTAAATAGTCCTAACGCTTCACTCTGGCTGACCCTGTTTAATGAATTTATACACTCATTTCGTATGCAGGTGTTTTTCGTTATTTCAGGTTATTTTTCTTACATGCTCTATTTACGCTATCAGCCTTTACGCTGGCTGAAAGTCCGTGGTGAACGGGTCGGAATTCCTTTTCTGGCAGCCATTCCGTTAATCACATTGCCGCAATTTTATATGTTAAAAAGTTTGTCGCCGAAATTTACTGGCTGGGCAGAATATACCGCCTATCAGCGTTATAACACTCTGGTCTGGGAACTGATTTCACATTTATGGTTCCTGTTAGTATTACTTCTGCTCACCGCCAGCGGAATGCTTATATTTGCTGTCCTCAGGAAGCACCAGCAGCGGCTCTCACAACTTACACTGACCTGGCCGCGTATTTTTGTGGCACTGGCTTGTTCTGTGGTGGTGTGGGGACTGTTCCGTCGTCTGCTGCTGTGGCAGGCTCCGGCATTGCTGATGGACGGATTATTTAATATCGCGGTGATGCAGACGCTGTTTTATCTGCCGTTCTTTGTGCTGGGGGCCATTGCCTGGACAAACCCGGCAGCAAAAGCCCTGTTTGTTCGCCCTCACCCGGTGTTATGGACCGGTGCTATCGTGCTGTTTATCGCCTACCACTTTAACCAGCAATACAGTGCCGGCGATGGCTGGCTTTATGAACTGGATGCCCTGATCTCTACCGGGATGGGGCTCTGTATGCTGAATGTATGTTACAGCTGCGGCCACCGTTTTCTGAACCGCGCCTCCCCCCGGATTTCCTATCTGGTGAATGCGTCTTTGTTTATTTACCTGGTACACCATCCGTTGACGCTGGTGTTTGGCCTGTTTCTGATGCCACATATCCCGGGTGACACCGTCGGTTTCTGCATCGGATTGCTGTTTGTCTTCGGCCTGTCGTTCCTGCTCTACGAAATTCATCGCCGTATTCCGGTACTGCGTTTCTTATTCTCAGGTAAAAAATAGTGCCCCTGTTGCCTGTCCGCCTTGCCGGCAGACAGGCAACAGACTCCGCCAGACAGTAACGTTACGATTTACCACATTGGTCAATACCCTGTATAAAGGCGCACTGACGCCGGATAGTTCTATCACCTGCAACAACCATAAAGAGTTTTATAATGAATCAGGAACAATATTCTTCCTCTGCGACACATCATGCCGTGGACTCCCCCGGCATATTGTCGGTTTTCCGCCAGCCCGCATTGCTGACCCGTGAATCGCTGGCGGGTATTGTCACGGCACTGGCCTTAATCCCCGAAGTAATCTCCTTTTCCGTGGTCGCGGGGGTTGACCCGAAGGTCAGTCTGATCGCGTCTGTGGTGATCTGCCTGACTTTATCGTTGATTGGCGGTCGCCCGGCAATGGTGAGTGCGGCCGCAGGCTCTGTTGCCCTGGTGATTGGCCCGATGGTTCATCAGCACGGCATTCCCTACCTGCTGCCGACGGTCGTCCTGGCGGGCATATTGCAGATAATCTTCGGCATTGCCGGTCTTTCCCGGATGATGCGCTATATTCCCCGCCCGGTGATGACCGGGTTTGTGAACTCGCTGGGCATATTGATATTTTTCGCCCAGGTTCCCCATGTCTGGAAGCAGTCACCGCTGGTACTGCTCTTTTTTATCCTGACTCTGGGCATTGTGCTCCTGCTGCCACGACTGACGACCCGGATCCCGGCACCGCTGGTGGCGATAGTGGCTATTACCACCATCGCCTGGAGCATGGGATATTCTCTGCCGAATGTGGGTGATGAAGGCCCGATGAGTCGCGGTCTGCCCGGGCTGACACTGTTACAGGTGCCGCTGAACATGCAGACGTTACAAATTATCTGGCCGACGGCAGTCAGTGTTGCGCTGGTCGGACTGATTGAATCCTTACTGACGGCAAAAGTGGTCGATGACCTGACCGATACCCATTCGTCAAAGCGGAAAGAAGCCACCGGCCTTGGCATCGCCAATATTCTGGCCGGTTTTTATGGCGGTATCGCCGGCTGTGCGATGATAGGTCAGACAATTGTTAACGTGGAATTAGGCAAGGCACGCAGCCGCGTTTCCACACTGGTCGCCGGGGTTGTACTCTTGTTACTGGTCAGTGTTCTGAGTCAGGTCATGGCACATATTCCGATGGTTGTTCTGGCCGCAATCATGATGGTCGTCGCTGTCAAAACACTGAGCTGGCATAGCGTAAAACCGGCCACCTTACGGCGCATCCCGTTATCTGAGACACTGATTATGCTGGCCACCGTCGCCATTACGGTCTGGACCAGTAATCTGGCGCTTGGCGTCGTCAGCGGAGTGCTGCTGGCCATTCTGTGGTTTGCACGACGTCTGAGCCATGTGATCACAGCAGAACGCCAGCTATCGGCCGATAACAACACAGCGCATTACAAAATCTATGGCCCGCTATTCTTTGCCAGCAGTAATGACCTGTATGAACATTTTGATTACGCCAACGATCCTGAACATGTGGAGATAGATTTGTCTGAAGCAATGATCCTGGACGCTTCTACGGTCGCCGCACTGGATGCCATCGAACTCCGTTACCAGCGCTACCAGACCCGGGTGACCATCACCGGTCTCGGGGGGAAAAGCAAAGTCATTCATCAGCGGCTGACCGGTAAGCTGGACTGATACGTTTTCTGTACCGGTGCCCTCCCCGGCACCGGCCTTCAGGGCCGACCTTCCCCGGCGTGTTCTTTCTTTTTAATCCGCCCTGCCAATATTCTTCGTTTCAGTTTGCCTGTACTGCGCTGTCTTTCTTTGTTTACCGCCTCGCCTGTCTGCATCCCTGTCCCCGGTTTTTCATGCTGGCCGTCCGGACCGTTGGCTCAGATACAAATCCACACATTTTTTCCGGAAATACCTGAATACCGGTCTAACATTAATAAGAATACTCTGTTACGCAGGACACTACTCCGGGGCCACGTTCCGGCGGTTGCTGGCAGAGGGAAGGGTTTCTGTCGCTGATTTGGCAGAACGATGTTACAGGAGTGGCATGACTGGCTGTTTTTCATGGGGATTTCCCCGCGGTAAACGGGACTCAGCCACTGGCTGATGAGGGTTTCACTGCAAAACCAGTAATGAAAATCGTTATCATCTTAATAAAAAGTGCGACAAACAAGTCAAACTACATTAATTTATTTAACATTTACGTTTCTTTTAGCTATAGAATGTGATTTTACTCACATATGGCTCTACGGATGTGGAATTTCTATGAAGCAAAATTTTGAGCAATCGCCGTCTAATGTTATCGGGAATGGAACCGGTTCCAGCCGGAGGGACTTTATCCGTTCCGCACTGGTTATCTCTGTCGCCGGCATTGCTGCCTCACTGCCATTACAAAGTTTCGCTGATAGCGTCATCCGTGGCAGCGACGCAGCGCGTGATTTTATCCGGGTATCGCAAACCATTACTGAACACAAACATATCAGTCCGCAACTGGCCTCACACTTTCTGAGCGCTTTCAGCCAGCGAGACCCGCAATTCAACAGCAAAATTTCCCGTCTGGCCGCCGTGATCCAGCCATCAGACACGGCCGTCGCGTTCAAACAGCGAGCCGTTGCTGCCGGCCTGGGTAACTTTCTGCAGGACATTGTTACCGCCTGGTATACCGGAACCCTCGGCGATGACTATAAGGGCACCCTGGTCGCTTATAAAGAGGCATTGATGTATGCCACGGTCAGTGACGGACTGGTGGTCCCTACCTATTGTGGCAATGGCCCCCTATGGTGGACTGCTCCGGTACCGGACCCGCTGGATCCTGAATTAATCGACAACCTGTAACTGTGACCTGATAAAAAAAGAATGCATACGATGAAAAAACCTGAATTTACTGCCGGTGGCGATGCCTCTGCAGATATTGTGATTGTGGGCTCCGGTATTGTTGGCGGGATGATTGCAGACAGATTAGTCAGCCAGGGGTATTCGGTACTGGTACTGGAAGCCGGTTTGCGTATCAGCCGTGCTCAGGCTGTTGAAAACTGGCGAAATATGCCATTTGCTAACCGTGCCGGTTCAGATTTTCAGGGGCTGTACCCTCAGTCTCCGCTGGCCCCTGCGCCGCTCTATTTTCCGCCGAATAACTATGTGAATGTTACCGGCCCCAGTGCCGGGAGCTTCCAGCAGGGCTATCTGCGAACCGTCGGTGGCACCACCTGGCACTGGGCTGCGTCCTGCTGGCGTCATATGCCCAGTGATTTCGTGATGCAGAGTAAGTATGGTGTCGGCCGTGACTGGGCAATTACCTATGATGAAATGGAGCCCTGGTATTGTGAGGCAGAATATGAAATCGGGGTCGCCGGCCCCAGTGACCCTGCCATGCAGTCCCCGCGCGAGCGCAGCAAACCCTACCCGATGGAGATGGTTCCGTTTGCCCACGGAGATGCCTATTTTGCCAGTGTGGTGAACCCGCATGGCTATAATCTGGTGCCTATTCCGCAGGGACGCAGCACCCGCCCGTGGGAAGGTCGTCCGGTCTGTTGCGGTAATAATAACTGCCAGCCTATTTGTCCTATCGGCGCGATGTATAACGGTATTCATCATATTGAACGTGCAGAGCAAAAAGGGGCCGTCGTTCTGGCTGAATCGGTGGTGTATAAGATAGATACCGATGGTAATAACCGCGTGACGGCCGTCCATTGGCTGGATAACCAGGGCGCATCCCATAAAGCCACAGGCAAAGCCTTTGCGCTTGCCTGTAACGGCATAGAAACCCCACGTCTGTTACTGCAGGCAGCCAATAAAGCCAACCCGAACGGGATCGCTAACAGCTCAGATATGGTGGGACGCAACATGATGGACCACTCCGGCTTCCACTGTAGCTTCCTGACCGAAGAGCCGGTATGGCTCGGCCGCGGCCCGGCACAAAGCAGTTGCATGGTCGGTCCGCGTGATGGTGCTTTCCGCAGCCAGTATTCGGCTAACAAAATGATCCTGAATAATATTTCCCGCGTGGTCCCGGCCACCAAACAGGCACTGGCGAAAGGTCTGGTCGGTAAGGCGCTGGATGAAGAAATCCGTTACCGGTCGATCCACGGGGTAGATATCTCCATCAGTCTGGAGCCGTTGCCGGATCCTGAAAACCGACTGACGCTCAGCAAAACGCGTAAAGATCCGCATGGCCTCGCCTGCCCGGACATCCATTACGATGTCGGCGATTATGTCCGTAAAGGGGCGACCGCCGCTCATGAGCAGTTAGAACATATCGGCTCGCTGTTTAATGGTAAAGAATTCAATATCACCACCAGCCTGAATGCGAATAACCACATTATGGGCGGAACCATTATGGGTAAATCGGCTAAAGACGCGGTCGTAGACGGCAACTGCCGTACCTTTGACCATGAAAATTTATGGCTGCCGGGTGGCGGTGCGATCCCTTCTGCCAGCGTCGTCAACAGCACCCTGAGTATGGCGGCATTAGGTCTGAAAGCGGCCCACGATATTTCTCTGCGTATGAAGGAGTTTGCATGAAACGTTCCTTCTCCGTCAAAATGAGTGCGCTGGCATTAGTCTATGCCGGATGCCATATGATGACAGCCAGCGCGGCCGATATCGATCAGTCACTGTTAAACCAGGGGCAGCAGGTGGCTACCGCCTCTGACTGCCAGGCCTGTCATACCGCACCAGGCAGCACAACAGCCTTTAGCGGCGGGTATGCCATCGCCTCACCGATGGGCGCTATCTACTCCACCAATATTACCCCGGATGTTGTCACCGGGATCGGTCATTATACAGAGGCTCAGTTCTCTAACGCCGTCAGACACGGTATCCGTGCGGATGGCGCGCAACTCTATCCGGCGATGCCTTATACCTCTTACCGGATGATGACCGACAGCGATTTACATGCACTGTATTATTACTTTATGCATGGTGTAAAACCGGTCGACCAGAAAAACACCGTCACCGCACTGCCCTTTCCGTTCAATATCCGTTTCAGTATGAAGATCTGGAATCTGCTCTATGCCGATAACAAAGATTATCAGGTCGACCCCGGAAAGAGCGCTGAATGGAACCGTGGTAACTATCTGGTCAATGGCCTGGCCCACTGTGATACCTGCCATACGCCCCGCGGTTTTATGATGAATGAAGAGACCGGCCAGGCCCTGGCCGGTGCCCCGCTGGGCAGCTGGTATGCACCCAATATTACCTCCGATAAAATCAGTGGGATCGGCGGCTGGAGCGATGACGAGATCGTGCAGTACCTGAAAACCGGCCGGGCTGCCGGGAAAAACCAGGCCGCAGGAGGGATGGCTGAAGCCGTTGAACATAGCCTGCAATACCTGCCGGACAGTGATCTGCATGCTATCGCAACCTACCTGAAACAGACAACACCGATACGCACAGAAGGTGAGACGCAGGCCGCTTACAGTTATGGTTCCACGCCCGTGAATGTGGACGATGAAGTTCGCGGTAAAGCGCCCGATAATGCCCGCAATTCGGTGATCTCCGGCGCAGCCTTATTCAGTGGTAACTGTGCCAGTTGTCACCAACCGGACGGTGCCGGAAGTCAGAACCAGGCTTACCCGTCGTTATTCCATAATACGGCGACCGGCATGATCCATCCGCAAAACCTGATTGCCACTATCCTTTACGGTGTTCAGCGGACAACCGGGGGCCATGAAGTATTGATGCCAGGCTTCGGATCAACATCTTCTTATGTGGATCACCTGACCGACCAGCAGGTCGCCGATATCAGTAATTATGTCCTGCATAATTTTGGTAATCCGTCGGTCACTGTACAGGCCGGCGATGTGGCCTGGGTACGTAAAGGGGGGCACCCGCCGGCGCTGGTGTCTTTACAGCCTTATGTTATGCCCGCCATCGCAGTCGTTCTGGTGATCTTTATCCTGCTGATTATCGGTTTACGATTACGACGCAGCCGCCGACACTAGTATCATCCTTTTTCGGGGGGCTATCGCCCCCCTCTTTTTTAACTCTTCGTCAGTTGCCACTGTTGCCTGCAGGCTGCTGTCTGCGCCGGCGAGGCCAGAAAAACCTTCGGTAACGAACAATGCTGATAGAGGGTGCGGTTTTGTACCCTTTTGCCCGGCGTCACGACCAGCAGATATTTCAGCATCTCTTTTGACAGCCTGTCCCGCAGACCCGCGGGCAGGACATTCCCGGCACGATCCTTTTGTATCAGTGTCCGGTAAAAATAGCGCCTGAGCATGACCGGCATGGAAATATCTAACATAATGAGTCCGGTCGCCCGCGCAAGCCGGGATCCCAGATAACGGGTATAATTCCCTTCCATCACCCAGCGTTCCTGCTGCACCGCGGACTCATGCAACGCTAAAAACTCTGCTTCAGGGCGTTCCTGCCAGCGGGTCCCCGGCTGGTGAAATAACTGATCCAGATGTACGACCGGTGAGTCTGTTTTTTCGGCGATAGCGAGAGCTAAGGTGGATTTTCCGCTGTTTGATGGCCCCAAAATACAGATACGAGGCCCGAGATCGGTCAGCGGCAGGAAAGTGTCAGGTATCATTATTCGCTCAGTATCATTGCGGGTGGAAAGGTCGCTGAACAGCACGTAGCCGCCCGCCCATGCCTGGCAGTGGGGTTTGTGCCTTGCCGGAACGACAGGCTGGCCCGGGCGGAGTATGCAGATTACGTGAATACACCTTATGGGTAAAGCCACAAGCTGTCACCGGCAGGCAATGACGGAAACATGTGATCCCGTAAACTCTGCATAGGGGAAGGACGTTTTGCCGCCTGATCCCGGAAGGTCCGCCCCGGGTGAGGCGGACTAATGGATCCCCGGGCGGGGGTCGGGAGAAAGGTTATTGCCCCAGTTGCTGTTTAAGTTGCTGCCGGGTGAGATTACTCAGAAACAGACTGCTGCCTGGCTGGAATAAACGTGCTTTATCCAGCCCGCCCGCGATAACCGGATCAAAACCGGCTTTTTCCACCAGTTGCGAGACGACATTCAGCGCCTGTTTATCATCTCCTGCCAGCGGGATCGCAAGTTTCGCGCCGGAGCGATGTGCCTCAGAGCTGAGGGTGTAGGCAGCTACTGAGTTAAAGCCGCGCACCAGATGCGCCCCCGGGAACAGCCCGGCACTGTATCGTCCGACCCCCTCTTTCAGAGCCTCGTTGGCCACCTGCCCGTCTCTGCCGGGATAAGGGTTACTGACATCCAGGACCACTTTGCCTTTCACACTAGCATCAATGGTCTTAGCCAGCGAAGGTAAAGCGCCATAGGGGACGGCCAGTACAATAATGCTGGCTTTCTGTGCCGTCTGTTCGACACTGGCGGCACTGGCCTGCTGCCCCAGTTCAGCAACCTGATTTTTCAGGGCTTCAGGGTGACGCGAGCTGAGGATCACCGGATAACCGGATTTACTCCAGAGTGAGGCCAGTGTACCGCCCATTTGCCCGGCGCCAATAATACCGATGGAGGGTAACGACGCCGCCTGGACGGTTGCCAGAGAACCGATAAATAACAGACCTGCACTCAGTAACGATTTAATTCCTGACACGGGACCTCCTGTTAAGATGACATTATGCTTGTTGCCAGAGTGACATTAAGGGTTGTGGCTGACCGCTGACCGGGTCCTGATGCGGGTAAGGTAAGGTGTCAATCCGCTGGCGCATCGCGGCGGTAGGTGCCGAGCGACAGATATCCCAGTGCTGATCCGGCGGATAGGCACCAATCACCAGGAAATCGTCACTGCTGCCTGAATTGCAATGGCCGGTACCGGCGGGCAACAGGGCCACATCCCCGGCGTGAACCGTCACGGTCTTCCCGCCCGGGCCTCCCAGTATCAGCCGGGCTTCACCGCCGACAAACCCTAAAACCTCATGGGCAGTACTGTGGTAATGATGGAAGTTAAATACCCCGGCAACCCATTGCGGTGGCCAGCCATTGTGCGTCAGTGCCTGTTCCGACTGCTGCGTCACATCGCCGGACAGCGAGAGTGCCTGGCGATAGAGAAGGACCGGCAGGTGCGGGTTATTGGGTACCCAGCCATTGGCGGATAACATAAAATGTTCCGGTACCACCGGCGAGGCAGACTCGCCCCGTGCGGCCGCCGCAAGGATCAACGGCGAACTGACGGCTATCTGAGCCATTACACGTAAAAAATCTCTTCGGGAATCAATCTGCATTTTTCCCCCCGGGTCTGATTCATAACAGGACAATTCAGGCTGCCACCTGAAGATGAAGTGTCGCAGTAACGTTGTCTTTACCAGGTATAAAAGCCAGGGGACGTTTTGTAAACCCGGGGAAAGGCGCGGAGAGAGGCCAGCAGGGGATAAAAAGTGACAAAATATTTCGCCAGACAGGCCCCTGAGGAGCCTGCCGGCAAACGCTTAATCCCGGTGTTTCAGCACTAATGAGCACTGATAAACCACCAGCCCGAAGATACCGAGAGCACCGCCCACCCAAGCGGTGGAGGTCCATCCCAGGCCGGCGTTAATGATCATGCCACCAAAAAAAGCCCCCAGCGCATTAGCAATATTGAGTGCGGAATGATTCATTGCCGCTGCAAGGGTCTGCGCCTTACCTGCCACATCCATCAGACGGATTTGCAAACACGGGATCAGCAACGAGGTTGTCCCTATCAGAAAGGTCACCAGGATCCCGCTGGCGATATGATGGGCCATCAGCGGGAACAGTGCCATCACGACCAGGTTCCAGACCAGTGCCACAGTGATGGCTTTTGTCACACTCCAGTCAGATAAACGTCCGCCTGCCATCATACCGGCGACCATACCCAGCCCAAAGGCCGCCATGACCCAGGGGATCCCCCCTTCCGGCAATCCTGACTCATGGGTCAGCGTCGGGGTGATATAGCTGAAGACGGCAAACATCCCACTGAACCCGGCCGCGCCAGTCAGTAAACTCAACAGAACGCGCGGTGTTTTCAGTGCGGTCAGTTCCTGCAGAGGATGCGCTGACGGATCTCCCTTGCTGTAAGGGATGTAGCTAATGATCATCAGTACACTGACCACCGCGCAGATCCCGACAAACAGGAACGCATAATGCCAGTTAAGATGATGTCCTACCCAGGCGGCCAGCGGAACGCCCAGTAACGTCGCAACCGTCAGGCCGGTCATCATGCGGCCAATGGCTTTTCCCCGTTGCTCCGCCGGAACCATAGAGGCAGCCACCAGTGAGGCGACACCAAAATAAGCACCGTGCGGCAGACCACTGATAAACCGTACTGCGATAAAACTGAGGTAGCCCGGCGCAAAGGCACTGGCCAGGTTACCGGCAGCGAAAAGTGTCATCAGGAAAATCAGCAAACGTTGGCGTGATACTCTGGCACCCAGAACTGCAATCAACGGAGCACCCACCACCACACCCAATGCGTAACTGGTAATCGCATTCCCGGCAGTCGTTACCGACCGGCCCAGCCCGTGGGCCACATCCGGTAACAGCCCCATAATGACAAACTCACCGGTGCCGATAGCAAACCCCCCGAGGGCCATTGCCAGTAATGCGAGGCCGACATGCAGGTTTTTTTGTTGTTCCACGAACACTCCAATACATTTTATTAGTATTTACTAAACATTTTCACATACATTCATCAGTAAAGTGAAACCTTAACTTCGCTATTATAGCCACACTTTTTGCTATCTTATGCAGGTCAGCCAGATCCATGTCAGAAAGGCTTAATAAAAGAACCCAATCCGTCTCCGGGGTGGCCCTGCTGGTCGCCGGTGCGTTTTTTATGGAGTTTCTGGATGGAACGGTGATCACGACAGCCCTGCCCTCTATGGCAATCACTTTTTCCGCAGACGTGACCCGGCTCAACCTCGGGATCAGTGCCTATCTTCTGACGCTGGCCGTGCTTATCCCGGTCAGTGGCTGGATAGCTGACCGCTTCGGGGCCCGCAATGTTTTTTCTCTGGCACTGGCCATTTTTACCTTGTCCTCTGTCCTTTGCGGGCTGGCCGACAGCCTGCCTCTGTTCGTCGCTATGCGGATCCTGCAAGGTGTCGGCGGAGCCTTAATGGTGCCGGTAGGAAGACTGGCTGTGTTAAAAAACACCCCAAAAGAACAGCTGATCACGGCCGTTGCCACCCTGACCTGGCCTGCGCTGGTTGCACCGATCCTCGGGCCGCCACTGGGCGGATTGATCACGACCTGGTTCAGCTGGCGCTGGATTTTCTTCCTGAACTTGCCCATCGGGATTATTGCTGTTGTGCTGGCCCGCAGACTAATGACCGTGCAGGCTGAGCCGGAAAAAAGGCCCTTTGATATCACAGGATTTATTTTTTCAACCCTGTCGATGGTCACGTTTGTTTGCAGTATGGAAATGGCCTCATCATCGCTGCCGTGGTATCTCCCCACGGGCTTACTGCTACTGAGTCTTTACGGATTCCGGCTGAGCTTTCGACATATGGCGCGGGTTCCTTTCCCGATGATCTCTCTGCAGGCGCTGACCATCCCCACATTCCGGGCGATGCTTGTCGGAGGATTTTTGTTCAGGGCCGCAATTTCAGCCGTTCCTTTTCTTCTGCCTTTATTATTTCAGATGGGCTTTCATCTGGATGCCTTCCATTCCGGACTGCTGGTACTGGCGGTGTTTGCCGGCAACCTGCTGATCAAACCGTTCACCACCCCTCTCCTGCGAAGGTTTGGTTTCAAAACCGTACTGACAGTGAACGGTTTCCTGAACGTCAGTGGAATGCTGGCTTGTGCATTTTTTACACCGCAAACGCCCCACTGGCTGGTGATACTGATACTGTTTGCCGGCGGGATGTTCCGTTCTCTGCAGTTCACCGCGATTAATACGCTGGTGTATTGTGACGTTCCGAAGACACAAATGAGCCACGCGAATGCGTTGTTCAGTACCTCATCTCAGCTCTCAATGGGGGCAGGTATTACTTTTAGCGCCCTTTGCCTTTATCTGGCAGATAAGCTCAGTCAGACCGCGGCTTATCTTTCACA
This sequence comes from Tatumella sp. UCD-D_suzukii, assembly GCF_000611875.2. Classification (NCBI taxonomy): domain Bacteria; kingdom Pseudomonadati; phylum Pseudomonadota; class Gammaproteobacteria; order Enterobacterales; family Erwiniaceae; genus Tatumella; species Tatumella sp. UCD-D_suzukii. Next base: position 35,617 of record NZ_JFJX01000012.1, on the reverse strand, counting down.
AGTGCCGGCGGTCAGCTACCGGCTCGCCTTTGTTGCCCTGGCCCTGCTTTGCCTGGTGGCCATGGCGGATATCCTGTTACTGGAAAATAAGGCGGGAAGCCAGGTGGCCGGGAAAAAAGACCGGCCGGATTGAGCGGAGTTACCGGCCTTCCCTTTCCGCTTCCGGCAGCGATTAACTGTAGTAGTAATCCCGTCCGTTATTACGCATAAACCAGCCGGTCAATGCCATACGTTCGGAATGGGTCGGTTTAACTTCATGCAGGATCTGTTCAGACAGGAAGCAAATCATGCTGCCGGCCACCGGCTCTATCATATGTTCCCCGTCGGGTAAATGCAGACAAAGTTGCCCGCCGTCCTGCGTCTGCCAGTTCTGGTTAATATAGACAATAAAGGTGATCGCCCGCCGCCGGTCATTGGCAAAACAGTCATAATGAGGTTTGTAATAGGCTCCTTGCGGATATCGGGAAAAATGCCCCTCAAAATCATTCAGACCCAGATAAAATTCCCGGTTCAGCAGAACACGGATCTCTTCCACCAGAGCCAGATAACGCCGGACAGCAGGATCCTGTTCATCCTTATCAATCCAGCTGATGCTGTCAGACCGGATAGATTCATTAATAATATTTTTTAAGCCATTACCAATGCCGGCCTGCAGGAACGTCCGGCTATGGCAAAGCGCAGCCAGCTCTGAAACCCACTGCGGATCCAGAACATTTTGCTGGTAGTACCAGCCCTGGTCACAAAGTTGTTGTATTAACGCCTGATAATCCGGCATAGCGCCCCTGCTATCTCTCATACTGAACGGTGGCAAGAGTATACCGGAGTGATCACCGCTCAACCACAGGATCCACTGTCCGGGCGCACGATATCACGGGCAGAGAGAAGGCAATAATGCACCCGGTGGCGGCTGATTGTGGCAGAGCCGCTATCGGGCAAGCCCCCGGGCCCTTTCAGGCCGCCGGGAGTTGATTCTTCTGCGTCACGGGATTGAAGTTATTCTTCCGAAGCTAAAGGAGAGATATGACCGCTCACGGCCGGGGAAGGCTGACGTGAAATACCGGCATAAATTGCAGCAGCCATCCCCACGCCGATAAACCAGCTAAAACTGGCAATATTATGTAACGCCGGAATAAAGCTTATCAGCAGACATAAGCCGACGGAGGGTAACAGCGTAATAATAGCTTTCGGGTTGACGCCGCGGACATACCAATAACGGCCGGAGGGCGAGTCATTAAAGAGTTCATCGGTGTTAATCTGGCGACGGTTGACCCGGTAAAAGTCGCATAACAGAATACCGAATATCGGCCCGATAAAGGACCCCAGCACATCCAGGGTATAGTGGATAAGCTCCGGTGAGTGGAACAGATTCCACGGCGTCAGAACCACAGATCCGATAGCGGCAATCATGCCCCCCATGCGAAAACTGATCTTCTGCGGTGAGCAGTTTGAAAAATCGAAGGCGGGTGAGACAAAGTTTGCCACAATATTAATACCGATCGTTGCAATGATCATGGTCAGTAAAGCAACCGCCATCGCCAGTCCGCTTCCCACATGGGCTACCGTTTCGATAGGGTCCGTGATCATCCGGCCGAATAATGAATGTGTCCCCGAAACAATAACCACCGTAATAATAGAAAACAGCAGAAAGTTAAACGGTAACCCCCAACGGTTTCCGCGGCGGATATCGTTCATACTGGCGGCATAGCGGGAAAAATCTCCAAAATTCAGTAACGGGCCGGAGAAATAGGAGACCACCAGTGCCACCGCAGACACCATCTGCCAGACCTGTTCTCCGCCGGATAATTGTTTTTCTGCCAGAGTCAGTGAGATCCCCGAGAAACCGGTGCGGGAAATAATCCAGATAGCCAGGGACAGCATCACGATATACACCGCCGGACCGGCAATATCGATAAACCGTTTGATAGCATTCATGCCATGCCAGAAGACCAGTGCCTGCAGCACCCACATAACGGCAAAACAGCACCAGCCTAAGGCGGATAACCCGAGGAAATGTACCTTCGTCATCGGGGCCAGCGAAGGCCAGAATTTCAGTAAAACCAGCATCAGAGCATTGGAAGCCAGCCAGGTCTGAATACCGTACCAGGCAAAGGCAATCAGCCCGCGGATCACCGCCGGAATATTGGCACCAAACACACCAAATGCCTGCCGGCAAACAACCGCAAAAGGCACGCCGCTCATCTGGCTGGGTTTCGCGACCAGATTAGCAAACCACTGGACAATACAGATCCCTGCCAGCAGACACACCAGAACCTGCCATCCCGCCAGCCCCAGAGTAAAGAAACTGGCAGCAACCACATACCCCCCCATGCTGTGGACATCGGACATCCAGAAAGAAAAAATATTATACCAGTTCCAGTGTTGTTCCCTGACCGGTGCCAGATCATCATTGGTCAGCCGCGGGCTGTAGCCCGGTTTGCTGTGCCCCGTGAGGTGTGGTTCCTTTTTTTTCGGCATAGCTGAAGTCCCCTGTCGAGATACTGATGAGAAATGTCTTCTGACAGCCTGCAGGATCCGGACCAGTTTTAATTTTTGTATACAAAAACGGAAAAATAAGTATACCTTGTCAGGGACGATGACTCAGGAGAAGACGATGTCAAACACCACTCTTTACCGTGAAGGTACAGACGGACAGGAAAAAGAGCAGCAGATCCGCGAGGCATTAATCAAAGCGATGGTGGAACATCAGCTGCCCCCTGGCAGTAAACTTCCGGAAGAAGCACTGGCCGACGCATTCGGGATCAGCCGGACCGGGATCAGGAAAGTGCTTACGCGCCTTGCCACAGTGCAAATGGTCAATATGACGCCCAAAAAAGGGGCATATGTCGCTAACCCTTCGGCGGAAGAGTCCGGCATGATTTTCAAAAGCCGTACGCTGATTGAACTGGGAAACCTCCCTGACGTGATCAGCCGGTTGCAGGCAAAAGACGTCACAGAGCTGGAAGAGATTCTGGTGCAGGAGCATCGGGCCAGCCATGACAGGGATATGGCTGCCGCGATCCGCTACTCCGCTCTGTTCCATACCCGCCTGCATGCGATAGCCGGAAACACGGTGCTCAGCGAAATCATCACCAACCTGACGTTACGATCTTCTCTGGTGATCGCCGCCTGGGGAGATCAGTGGCATCAGGGGTGTAATGAGTCAGATCATCAGCAACTGCTCAATGCACTGCGTGATAAAGATCTGATGACGCTATCGGCACTGATGCAGCAACACTTCGATAATATCGTCAGTCGTCTGAATTTTAATCGCAAAAAATCCCCGACCCCGGATTTCCGTAAATTATTTTCGCATTAGTGCCGGAGAGACTATGTCAGATTATTGTATACAATTAATTAATCCGAATACTTGTCAGGCAATGACAGAAAAAATGGCGCGGGCAGCCCGTCAAGCCGCCCCGGCAGACACCCGGATCCTCGCGGTGAATCCGCAGGAGGGCGTGCCGTCTATTGAAGGGCATTTTGACGAAGCTGTTGCGGTCACCGGCGTGCTGCAACAGATAGCGGCGGGACGTCAGCAAGGTGTCGATGGGCATATCATCGCCTGTTTCGGAGACCCCGGGCTGCGGGCTGCCAGAGAACTGGCTACGGCCCCCGTCGTCGGCATTGCAGAAGCCGCGATGCATATGGCCACCCTGGTGGCGACGAAGTTTAGTATTGTCACTACCCTGCCCCGCACGGTGATCATCGCCAGACACCTGTTACAGCAATACGGGTTCAGTGATCATTGTGCCTCTGTCCGTACCATCGAACTCCCCGTGCTGGCACTGGAAGAACAGGAAGCGGTGGCCCGGGAGGAAACCCGTCGCCAGTGCCTTGAAGCCATCAAATATGACCATTGCGGTGCGATTGTTCTGGGCTGCGGAGGCATGGCCGGTATCGCCCGGGAACTGACACGGGAAACAGGTGTGCCGGTGATTGATGGCGTCAGTGCCGCAGTCAGACTGGTGGGGGCCCTGGCGGCACTCGGGCTGACCACCAGCAAGCACGGAGATTTAGCCTATCCCCTGAAAAAACCATTAACCGGCATGTTTGCCGGCCTGAATCCTTTCTGAGCAGGTCAGGCGCCGGAGGTTGCGTCAGACCCATCGCCACTTTATGCTTAACTTATCGATCACCGCCCTGGTCACTCCGGGGTATGTTTGCAGTGATACGGACCGGCTTACCGCGTCTGTTCTGATAAATGAGGATCATCATGGTTGCATCACCTCTCTCTGAAAAAGCCCTGACTCTGGGCCATGGCCCGGCATTACTTGAAGTTTTTCTGGAACCCACCTGCCCGTTCTCTGTCCGTGCATTCAATAAGCTGGCAGGATTAGTCAGCCTGGCAGGCGAAGACCAGCTCTCCGTCAGGATCTATCTGCAATCCCAGCCGTGGCATATGTTTTCCGGCGTCATTGTCCGCTGCATTCTGGCCGCTAAAACGTTGCCGGAAGGTAACGCCGCGGCCCTGAAAATCATGCAGGCCGTCGGTGAACATCGTGAAGAGTTCGAATTTGAAGACCACTGCCGTGGCCCGAATATGACGGCCACGCCGCAACAGATTATTGAACGTATCGAAAAATACAGCGGTATCCGTGTCAGTGACGCTTTTGATAAACCGGAACTGCAGCAATTAATTAAGTGGCACTGTAAATATTCCCGTCAGAACGGTATTCATGTCTCGCCGACATTTATGATCAATGGATTAATTCAGGCAGATATGGGAAGCGGTGAGGAGATTAGTCAGTGGGCGGAGAGGATCCGTAACGCATAGTACCTTGTAGTAAATCCGCGGTGAATATCGCCGGTATTCACCGCCATTATGCCCTCTCCCGGCAATACAGTCGTAAATTTTTTTTATTACTTTGATGCAAATCACACTTTTGTGTTTCTCCGCAAAGGCGTAAGATGGTGTTTATCACCCAATTCCTGTGTGGAAATATCCCGGATGCTCCGTTAATTCAAACACCCCAAGGGTTACCTGTTTTCAGGTGACAACAGACGACGTGCGCCCTCAGGGCGGCCTGCAATTATTTTAAATAACGATTTAATATAAAAAATGCATAATTCATTACTTTTCCGGCTTCGTTTTGCCTGCAAAACGACATTTGCCCTTGTGATGGCGTTGGTCATGAGTTTTGTCCTGCAACTGGACACCCCGAAATGGTCGATGATGACAGTGGCAATTATTGCGGCATCCCCCGCCTTTGCCTCCGGCGGTGAACCCATGACCGGAGTATTGAGATTCCGCGGCTTTCTGCGCCTTATCGGGACCGCTATCGGCTCTGTCGGTGCAGTGGTGATTATCTGCGGCCTTTCACGGGCACCGGTGCTGATGCTACTGGCCTGCTGCCTCTGGGCGGGGGTGTTCTCCTGGGTGTATACCGTCGTTAAACAGGAGGTTTCTTACGCCTTCGGATTGGCCGGGTACTCCGTCTTTATTATTCTGGTGACTGCCTGGCAGGACCCACAAGCCGCACCGCAAATCGCAATATATCGTTCACTGGAAATATCGCTCGGACTGCTGTGCATTATATTTTCCGACTTACTGTTTCTCCCCCGCAGTATTAAACCGCAGATCCGGCGGTTTATTGATGAATGCCCGCTGGCTTTATTCCGCTTAATGAGTTGCTGCTTCACTGCCAGTAATGAGCAGGAGTTTGAAGAGCGTTTTAAACTTATGCTGGAAGAATGCAAAAAATTTAATGCCATGCGCCAGGTTTTAAAAATGGAGTCGACCCATAATAATCCGTTAGTGCATCAGCGGTTAAAAGGCATTAATGGTCTGATGTTCCATCTGTGTACCCTGACCTATGAAACCTGGCAATACTTTCAGCAACAGCCGGAAAAGCGCAGCACCAGCTGGTATTTACTGTTTAATCATCCCGTCGCAAATAATGCTGCCCTGGCCCAAAAAATTCATCAGTTCAGCCTGCTTATTCCTCAGCTTTCTCCCGGCCAGACGCCTTATGCGCTCTCCTCCTGGATAAAAGGCCTGAAAGAGTTACGTATTCTGTGCACCGGCGTGCAGTCGAAAGTACCGTTGCATGAGGTCGAAAAAGAGATCATCAGCCGCTATGCGATCAATGCCGCTGCCTCGGTGCAGAAGTCTCATGCACTGGTCAACGGTCTGCGTACCTTTTTGACCGGACTGGTGGGATGTTGCCTGTGGCTGACCACCACCTCTTCGGCGATCACCGGATTTCTGATTATTTCGAGCATCGTGTCAACCCTGGCAATGCGCGCCGAAAACCCGCGTAAACTGGCTATGGACTTTATCTACGGCATGATTTACATCCTGCCCGTCAGCCTGTTCTATTACCTGGTCGTGGTACCGTCCACTCAGCAAAGTTTTCTGCTGCTGATTATGGCCATCAGTCTGCTGGTTTTCTTTTTCTCCCTCTGCGTACAATGGAAAATTCCTGGCAGCGCGGCTTCCCTGATGTTTATTTTTAACCTGATCCCGATCACTAACCCGGAAACATTCAACTTTAATAACTATATGGACAGCGCTCTGGGGCAGATCCTTGGCGCGGTAGTGACCCTGACCATCATCTGGCTGATCCCGGATTTAAGTAAGAGCACCCTGTCGAATGCCCTGCTGCGGAGTATTCTGACCACGTCATTACAGACGCTGACGACTAACCCTAAACGTCGTAAAATCAGCCGACTGAGTGCGTTATATGATGATTTGCTGCTGCTGATCACCATGGATAGCCGTAAACTGATGCGCTACCGGCTGGGTATTAACCTGATCATTATTTACCGTCGTATTACCGCACTGAATATTCCTAATCTGCAGACACTTTCTGATTTCCACCAGCAAATCCGCGAGGCTGCTCATGACCTGTCTCACCAGCGGATGGCTATACAACGGGAACGTGCCTACCTGAAGCTTCAGCAATTGCTGCATGAATATCTGCTGGTTATCCGTATTCTGCCGGACCCGGAAAAAATAACCCTGGTCGTCAATGACCTGCAAAAACTGCTCCTTCAGTACCGGGGAGAATTACTGAGTCGTTGACCGCCAGGTCTGTAATGAGGAGCCGGAAGGATGCCCGGGCAGGTCATCCGCCGGGTTTCCCGCGAGAGGAGTATCGCCGTGCATCTTATGATGTCAGGCGCGCATCCGCCGTGATGTCAATGTCGTCAGTCTGCCAGTGCTTCGCCGGCCGTCTATCCCTGCCGGGAAAGGGGCTGACGGATAACCGGCGGAGGAAATACGCCGTTGATCGCAGCCAGGTCTGTCGCAGTCAGCATCAGGGTTTTCGCCCGGGCCAGGTGCCCGGGGTGTACCGGACTGTCAGTTTCGATAATCGCGGTCATCCCCGGCTGACGGAGGATCCAGGCCAGTGCGACCTCCGCTGGCTGACAGCGATGGTCACGGGCGATAATCTCCAGTACCGGGGCAGTCAGTAACGGGTCCCCGGTGCCACCGAAAGGTGAATAAGCCATGATATGAATACCGGCCTGCCGGCATTGATCCAGTAAACGGTATTCAATTCCCCGTGCCGCACAGTGGTACATCACCCGGTTAATAGCGCAGTTTTCACCGCCCGGCAACGCAAACAGTTGTACGAGATCACGGACATCAAAATCCGCAACACCCCAGCCACCGATCAGCCCTTCCTGGCGCAATTTTTCAAGGCTGCGTACCGCAGACGCGAGCAGACCGGGATAGCGTTTGTGAAGAAGGTAAAAATCAATATGATCTGTTTGTAATCGCTTCAGAGATGCCTGGCAATAACGTCGGGATAACAAGCGATTGGCCGCACCGGAAGCAATTTCCGACACCAGACAGATCTCCCGTCTGCGTGTCGCGATCACTTTACCCGCCATACGTTCCGCACGGCCGCGCCCGTACACTGCAGAGGTATCCAGAGTAGTGATCCCGCAATCTATCGCGCGGTGCAATGTGGCCACAGCCTGTTTTTCCGGGTAACGTCCGTCCCCTGCTGCTTTCGTGCCGGCAGCCAGTGCGGAAAAAGTCAGTAATTTTTTCATACGGCTCCGCATCTTTTATCTCCCGGACGGTGACCGGGAGCGATTAAATACAATATTCCGGCGTCTGTCCTGTCTTCAGACCTGCTGACACAGGCGGGCTGAAAAGTACTTCTGAGGTAACCTGTGGGTCATTCGTGACCCGGTAAACTTATCTCTTCGGTTATCAGCATACAATTTTCAGGCCAGGTTGCCTCAGCCGGCAAAAAACACTGCGGGTGACCTCGCCACTCCCTATCCACCGTCGTTTGCCGCCGGTGAATACCGGCCATGACGGCCGTCAGGATCCGGTGACCTGATGGCCGGAATGATCAGCATCTGTCATACGGCCTCACCGCAGGAGTGTGATCAACAGGTACAAAAATGGCGCAACCGTGCAAAAAGAGTGCTGCCGATCGGCGGAGGCAGTGAAACCCGGCGTTCCTCAGAAAACCGTCTGTTCAGCCACTACTTTTCTTTCAGGGGAGGATCCGTGACCGCCTGGCCCGGACTGATGCAGAGAGATTTGTGAAGGAGAGTGGCTCTCCCTTATGAGCTCCGAGTATTACCGCCTGCCCTGCCCGCAGATCATTGCGCGGGATCCTGAGCAACACGGGCAGCAAAAATTCCCTGATGAAGTATCGCCCGCAACAGTGACGGTTTATGCGGCCGGAGAGTTGCCCGCTGAGCGGCGGGCCTCCGGCAGGTTATTTAGCCGCACTGGCCGGTTTTACGCGGAAAAACCGGAGAAATGCCTCCCGGCGTTGACGGTTGCGGAAAGTGTTAATCAGAAACTCCAGCAAGTTAAATAACAGGCAAAGTAACAACAACACCACCACATCGGGCAGTGCATTTTTCCAGGAAAGCCCCATCTGATTTACCCCGGCGATGGCTTTCACGGCCCAGGTGGAAGGAAGCAGGTCAGAGAGTAATCTGACGCCCCAGGGCATCGCCTGTACCGGCCAGATGGTGCCTGAAATGTAAAAGACCGGCATGGTCATAAATGACAGCGTCAGATAAACAATTTCCACACGGCGAATACATTCCGTCAGTAAATTCCCCAGACTGATCACTGCCAGCAGGAAAGGAAAGGTCAGCAGTAATATTTCGGCCATACTGGCCGTTTGCCGGTAGCCCAGGACCCACGGCCAGAGGACAAACAGGACTATCGACAGAAAAAGCCAGATAGGCAATAGTGCTGAATACGCCCCCAGAATGACCGGCATCGAAGGTTTACCGCTGGCGCTGATGGTCAGATTGACCCGTACACTGGCGATCAAAAGGGAGTGTTGTAATAACATGACCAGCAGCCCCGGAAAGATAATAGCCGCAAAACTAATGCCGGGGTTAAACAGCGGTTGTATCACGGCCTTAATGGGCGTTAACACCACACTGGCTTCCGGGGCGGTAAAACCGTGGTTCAGGAGGATTTCGTTATTATAGTGGGCCAGCATCTGCTGGTAAGCTGCGACCACAGCCTGCTGTATCTGCCCGTTGGGCAACCGATTTGTCGCATCCCCGAACACCGGGATCGCCACGGATTCTCCGGCCAGCATTTTCTGTTCCAGATCGACCGGCATAATAATGATCGCAAATAGCTTACGCCAGCCCAGATCACGTCTTGCGGTTTCCAGATCCGCATAGTTGATCATATCAATCTTGGAAGTTGCGTCCAGGTTACGGATCAATAAACGGCTGGCGGTACTGTGATCCTGATCAACCACCGCCACCGGCAGGTTCCAGACCGTGTGGTTCGCATAGACCAGGCTCATAACACACAGCGATATCAGCAAAATCCCCCACATCGGGCGTTGCAACATGCCGGTCAGAACTTTGCGGAACGTCTGAAAAAAAACCGTCATGTCATCGCCTCCTGTGCTTTCAGGCGGGCCGGTAATCGTTTCCGGACCAGCAGACCGACCACCAGCGGGTAAACCAGTAATAAAGCACAGACACTGGCAACCGGTTGTGCCGGGACCTGTCGCAGGAACAGATCGAACATGGCATACAATGCATGGGTCAAGGGTTCCAGATTAGAAATAATCTGAGCCGGTAACGGCATCGATAATTCAGGGACCGCCAGTCCCGAAAATGTCATGGCAATACTCACCAGTAGTGCCATCAGCGTATAGGCCGTAATGGCCGAGCGGGTAAAGGTGAACAAAAACACGGCGATACTCTGCGCTGCCATGATGTAGAAAAAAGCGACACAGTACATATAAAACGCATTACCCACTACTCTGGCATCTGACGCCCAGACCAGCAACGCAATCTGCGCCATCAGCACTGTGGTATAGATAAGGGTATAGGGAGCCATCTTCCCCAGTAACGACATCGTGAAGGAATTAGAGTAGATCAGCGGTTTACTGCGGGATAACACATAGATCATACAGGCAACGACAAACAACTGCATCAGATGGATTGTCGCGGCAAACTGCTGATAATAGATATAGCTGCCACTGGCATTAAACAGGCTCTGGTAGGTTAATGATACCTGAGCCAGCGTCGGAACCTGCTTACCGATTTTCGCCGCCATAATACTGCGGTACTGACTGTTTAAGGTCGTCATCAGGCCGGTGAAGTCCTGCGTGGAGTAAAGCCCCGAGGCATAAAACAGCGCGTTATAATAGAAAACCACCTGCGGCTGACGACCGGCCAGCACATCGGCCTCAAAGTCCGTCGGAATATAAACGATGCCGTAATCTGCCGCAGTACGTAATTTCTGTTCCGCCTGTTCAAGACCGCCCGGCCACTCCGTCAGTGAGGCATGGGGGCTGGCATCCAGGTCGCGGATTAATTGCCGTGACAGCTCACTGTGGTCATTATCCACCACCGCTACCGGTAAATTCAGAAGAGTTCCGGCCGAAAAGTTGCTGCTCAGCAGCCAGAACAGTAATAACGGGAAAATCCAGGTCAGCCAGTGGATCATGGGCCGCCTGAAGGCCGTTCTCAGCTCGCGGTTAAATGCCTGCCTGAAGCAACGACGTCCATATTTTACTTCCATTGCCATAATGCACTCATTCCCTGTCGCAATCCTTTCACCGGCTGCAGAGGCCGCAGGCGAACTTCAAAGGTTTTTAAGTCAAAATCGCCGGTTGCCCGTGTTGCACTTTTGGTCGAAAAGTCTCCCAGAGGGGCGATATAATGCACTTCAGCCTTGATCATCTCATTATTTAATGCCGGAACCCGCAGGTTAATAATGTCACCTTTCCTGACATGAGCGAGAATATCTTCACGCAGGTTAAAGACAAAATAGGCATCCGGCAGACGAACTAATGTCAGCAACGGGCTGTAGGCTGTCAGCAGGTCACCGACCTCGGCCGGGATGGGGCCGACTTCACCATCCACAGGGGCTCTGACCACCAGGTCATCCGTCTGAGCTTTAATTTCCAGTAATTGCTGTTCTGCTTCATCCAGTTGTGCGGCATAAATTTCCCGCTGCTGTGCGCGGTCGCCATGTAACCCTTCATCCAGGTTGGCCTGCGCGCTTTGCATAGATTGCAATGCCGTATTACGGGCATTACGCGCATCATCCAGCGCCTGCGCAGAAATATATCCCTTCGCTGCAATCTTCAGTTGCCGGTTATATTCATCCCGGGCATTTTGGTAGTCTGATGTGGATGAGGCCAGTACGGCACGAAGGTTACGGAGGCTTTCTTCGCGGGTACCACTGAGGGAAAGATCCAGCCGGGCTTTTGCCTGGTCACGGGCAGCTTCAGCCGCTTTCAGCTGTGCAATCAGTTCCGGGGCCTCCAGCCTCATCAACACTTCACCCGCACGGACATCATCGCCCCGCTGGGCTTCACGTTCAATAACGCGGCCTTTCGCTTTAGAGGTGACGATAACTTCCGGCGCATCCACCTCGCCCTGTAATAACAATCCCTGATTACTGGCACGAAAGAAAACAGCCAGTGAAATAATCACTATCATCAGTAATACAGTCAGTATTATTTTTTTATTCATGCAAACTGCTCCTGTGCACAGTAAAAGTGTTCCATCATCGCTAACCGCAATTTTGACATAAAAAAAGCATAGAGCATTGATTCAGGTTATGCCCGTGCTCATCCCCGCAATATATCTGTACGGGAATATCTCTGCGTTAATAACGTTAACGCCATATTTCAGCAGACGTGTCATCCGCCGTTGCCAATAATTCATAAGGGTGACGTTAATAAATCATCCCCTTCCGCAACCGCGATATCGTCGCAATAACACGGCGTTGCCCGAAGAAGAGACCGCCCCGACACTCCACAAAGATACCGGAACCACTCCGGACGACATACCGGAGTCTGACAAGAGGGGAAATAAAAAGTGACAATTCCACATCTCCGGGAACGGGATCACCTATCGAATTGATACAGATTTCCGGATCCACGGCGGTTGCCATCAGGGTTATAGTTTCCCCTGAATCTTATCTCTCTGCGGAGTCTGCAAACACTATGTTTTCTTTGAATCGTTTTAACAGTAAAGAGCTGGCACTGGCCTACGTAAATGGTCAGCAACAATCCCTGTCACCGGCGGAATTTCTCCAGGCCGTAACCCGGGCAGAGGCTGAGTTCAGTCAGCTACTCAATGCGTCCTGCCGCCCGGCCGGTCTGACCCACCCTGTCTGCGCACTCAGGGGCTAATGCCCGGAGGCACCGGAAGTCCGTTATTATCCCTTACCCTAAGCACGGATAACAGGCGGCCATCCTGCAGAACAAAACGATCTCTGTGACCGAAATAGCCACAGGACGGCCCGTAGCCTGTCACAGGGAATAACCGATGATTTCCTCAGGCACCGTGCTATAAAAACATTTTTATGCTTCGCCAGCCGCCTTACTGAACTTCCTGACTGAAGAGCCATTGTCTGAAGTCCTTAATTTCATCCAGGCTCATGGTATGCCCCATGCCCGGATACGTCTTAAAGGTGATATCCGGTGTGACGCCGCTTAACTGATCCACCGCCTGCCTTGCCAGCGCTAACGGGATCCTTTGGTCAGCATCCCCGTGGCCGATAAAGAAATGTAGCTGACTGACCTGATGACGCGGAATACTGTTCACTGAAAAATTTGCCGGTAAATGGCCGCTGAAAACAGCAACACCGTGGAACAATTGTGGATACATCAGTGCGACCTTGTAGGTCATCACCGCCCCCTGACTGAATCCCCCCAGATAGGTATGGCTGGCGGCGACGTGGTATTGCTGTTGCAGGGTTTTCACCGTCGAAACCACTGCATCACTGCTGCTTTGCTGATCGGCGGCAACATTCTTCTGTTTATCTGACCCCCGGTACCACTGATAGCTGTCTCCGGCGACCGGTAGCGGCGCCCGGAGTGAAACCACAATCATATTGCCCGGGACAATGACCGGAAAATCGTTAAAGTCTTGTTCATTCGCACCATAACCATGCATCATGACCAGCATCGATTGCGGTTTATCCTGCCGGACGGCCGGCATAAATAAATAGGTCAGTTCACTTGCCCGGACCGCCGGTTGTATCAGAAAGATACAAAATACGCCGATCACTGCCAGTACTTTTTTCACTCTTTTTCCTCTTATGCTGCTTTTCTTCCGGTAAACATTTAGCTGTCATCACCCGGAAACCAGGCTTTCCCTGCCGCGGTATTCCAGCGGATACGTGGAAACAGGGATAACCGGATGTTGAACAGAAAATAAAATGGCATAAATAACTGCGGGTTATTCTTCGCCATAGGCTCCATGACGGACAGCAACTGCTCCAGTTCATGTAACAACCTGCTGCCGGGTTGCTCATGGATATTTTTTAATCGCCTTTTAAGATACAAACTAATTTCATAAAGCAACGCTTCTGTCCGTAGTCCGTTTAAACGGAGAATTTCCGGATCACGGGCGCAGAAGTCGAAGACATTTGCTCCCAGCCATACTTCCGTGATCAGATTATTTTCCACGATCAGACTGTTCCCCGGGTCGGCTTTATTCCTCGGGAGGATAACGTTGATTCGGTCCAGCATTCGCTGCACGAACTGCTGACGCTGCAATAATGACGCTTTCTGTAGCCGGATATCATTGATAAGCTGTAACAATTCTTTAATTCCTGCCCGCAGTGCTCTTTTTGCGGTCCAGGACGGGCGTTTATTTCTGATCATCAGTGTGACCACCAGAGAGATCACAATCCCGACAAAGGTGGAAATCGCGGCGTTGATTGTCGCGAAAGGATTAGGCGCAAAATCATGGCTCAGGCCGATATAGGCAGGGAGCTGGGTGGCGACAATCAACCCGATAAAATTAGTGGCCGGGTTTGCAATAATAAGCCCCATCAACAGCAGTGCCGGTAACAAACAAATGATCAGGGCTTCAAAGGTAATTGCGCCCGGCAGGATCGCCAGGGAATAAAAAATACTGATGGCAATAGCAATGGCGATACCTTTGAAGAATACACGCATTCCGCCAATGGGGCTGTCGTGGGTTGCGAAAAACGAACAGGTGACGGCAGCGATCATTGCCGCATTGTTGCCGCTTTTCCAGCCCGAGCCAATCCAGAACAGACAAGCGATAAAGGTCGCGGCAAACGCCGTAAACGCCGACAGAGAGATCATTCCGTGGTCGAAGTAGCGTTTACGGTGCATCACAGGGGAGGATTTACCCCGTCTTCTGAGCCGGGAGATCCTGACCTCAACCCCGTGATACGCACTCAGAATGCGGACAAAGTTCTGTAACCGTCGGGTCAGTCCGGTAAACAGTAAACACTCTTCAGTCCCCCACGCACCGGAATGGAAGTTTTCTGTGATATTTTGCTGCGTCTCTTCCAGTAACCGATTCACCGAAGCCACATCTTCAGTGCTGGCTGGCTGTTCAAGCCAGTCAAGAAAACGGCCCATAGCATGCATCATGATTTCAGGCAGCGGGATATTTTCTGCAGACAGCAGGCTCAGACGTTTTTCTATCGCCGTCAGGGTCGGCACCAGATAGGAAAGATGCTGATACTGTGCCGATACCATCCGTACCAGCCGCTTCACCTGATCGGGCTCATAGGCACAGTGAGTCATCAGGACTTCCACACTCACGGGGTAATTCGCCATCTGGATCAGGATCTGTTCTCTTTCGGGCATTTCTGCCGACCGGGGTTGCTGGCTAAGCAGAGAAGCACAGACTTTTTTTGCCTGCTGATACCAGTTATCGATACTGTTCTGCAGTAGCGATTTCATACTCACCGGGAAAATCAGCACGTGCACCAGACTACTGCAGAGGATCCCCAGCGCCACCTCTTCGATCCTGGAGATCACGGTATAAGTGATGGCTGACGGCGTCGTCACATCCGGAAACCCCATAATCGCAGCACTGTACCCGGCCAGCATAAAAATATAACTTTTCGGTGTCCGGTCATGTAATGACAGATACAGACATACCGCGACCCAGGCCGATACAGAAAAACTGAACATCACCGGTGACATCACGGTGGCCGGGTAAATAACAAAAATAAAAATACCGCCCAGCACAGTGCCCAGCAGCCTGAAAAAGGATTTTGACACCGTGGAGGCGGAATAGATCTGTGAAACGACATACACTGTCGTTAATGACCAGGTGGGTTTTTCCAGATTAAGTTCTAATGCCAGATACAACGCCAGGAAAGCCGCCAGTGCCGTTTTTAATGAAAATGTAAACGCACTTTTTGTTAAAAATTTCATAGGTTACAGTCAGTTATGGGGAGCTCTGATTCGCATTGCGAGTATAGTACACCCGGTCACTCGCTAACGACTAAAATTGTAACAGGTACGGAATCGCTGCTTTTAACGCAGTTTCTCATTAAAACTTCTGAAGTTAAGTATTCCCGGTGTCTCAGGCAAACAAGCATTTTCCCGGACCTCCGGATGCGGGTGATCCTTCCCCGGAAAGTCAGCATCCGCGGACCCCATAAATAGCTATGATCACCGACAGCCGTTAAAGGCAGGATACCTGTCATTTCCGGCACAAAAAAGGTACAATTTGCCGGACTTATCGCCAGGTCTTTGCTGATTAAAACAACCTGTTCTCTGTCTGGCTTCGGTTTTAGCCACTCCGGTACGCTTCCTGATACTGCAGCGTAGAGGTCCTTCCCCGGGGTGCACTTTAAGGATGATATTATGTTAAAAACATGGCTGATCCTTCTGGTCTCTATCGTTGCTGAGACTTTTGCCACCTCGATGATCAAATCCTCCGAAGGCTTTACCCGCCTGCTCCCTTCCCTGGCAGTCATCGCCGGTTATATCATTTCTTTTGCGGGATTATCTCAGGTGGTGCGGGTCATGAATGTCGGGGTAGCTTATGCTATCTGGGCCGGGGTGGGCATCTGTCTTGTGTCTCT
The DNA here is from genome assembly GCF_000611875.2 of Tatumella sp. UCD-D_suzukii. NCBI lineage: Bacteria > Pseudomonadati > Pseudomonadota > Gammaproteobacteria > Enterobacterales > Erwiniaceae > Tatumella > Tatumella sp. UCD-D_suzukii. The sequence continues at coordinate 19,335 of NZ_JFJX01000012.1, read as the reverse complement.
GATTTCCTGGGTGTTTTTCCGGCAAACGCTGGACCTTGCAGCCATCCTCGGCATCCTGCTGATAGTGATGGGCGTGGTAGTCATCCAGTTATTTTCCAAATCCGTCACCCATTGATCTGCCGTCCGTGACGGGCTTCCGCTCTGCGGCAAGTCGGGCCTCCCCGCAGACAGAAATGTTATGCGTAACCCAAAAGTAAAAAAACCACCCCGGTAAGGGGTGGTTAACTTCAGTGACGCGGATTATTTATGAACGTAATAACTCGCGTAACGTGATTGCTCGATATTCGCCGTCCAGCGTCCTGCAACAACACTATTATCCCAGCCATACCAGTTAGGTGCTGGTGTGGCGGCTATACCGGTAGAACAACTGGTGGTCGGGTTATGAACGTATCCGCCGCGGTAACTGCCCTGAGTCCAGCGACGAACCACCACCTGGATCGGCTGCGCGTAATAGCCAGGCTCAACGCTGATATTCCAGTTATAGTTAGTGCTGAAGCTCTGCTGGTGGCTATAGTTCGCACTTACCGAGAACAGGCTCAATGCCCCACCGATCACCGGAATTTTACTCAGATTCAGACCGACCGTGCCGCCCCACTGATACCCGGTGGTTTTAGTCTGCCCCCAGATATAGGTGCAGCTGGTTACCCCGCCGGACCCTTGCGGGCACAGATAGATAGGTCCGCGCCAGATCCAGTCTTCCCAGGTCGTACGCGACTGGGTCTGGGCAAAGGCGGCAGATTTGCCGGTTAATATAACATCCTCGGTATGGCCCACCAGGCAGGTGCCCGCAAAACTGTTCGACAGCGGAATCAGTGCCGCTAACAACGTTAGTGAAATCTTTTTCATTGTCTGTCCCCTGAATTATTGGAAAATCTGATCCGGCGTATTGTCTGAATTCACAGCGGATGTTGTTTTTTCATCCGAGAATAACTCTGTGGAATACTGCCCGGAGCTCAGATCCACCGGGGTCATCAGATAACCATCACCCTCCGGTGCCGTTTTAAACATCACAGCATCCGCCTGAACCGAAGAACCCAGGACTTCTCCTGCCAGTGTTGCCGCTTTTTTACCGCCCGCACTGCCATCAAAAATCACTTCTTTTCCCTGCGTTAATGCCTGAGTCACAGTCGCTTTTAAGGACGCGTCAGCACTGAGTGAATCACCTAATAATAAAATATCGTAATCACTGGCACTGCCGGCGGTGTATTTCGTTTTAAAATAATTTAAAACGCCACCATCAGTATCCCCTAACGCATAATAGGTCGTTGTGGTGACTGTGGTCACCGGCTCCTGATCGGCCGGTGTATCTGTTGCCATAACATTAGCTGCAAATAACCCTGCCAGCGGGAAAGCCAGAATGCTTTTCATCATTTTATTCATTACAGACTCCATAGTTATATTTAATAAGGAATACACACGGTTTTTTGTTTTTAATTCACCTCCTGATTTTCCGATAACGATTATTGATAAGCAGAAACAGAAAACTGTCCGGATCCGCAGCCATATAACTGGCCTGGCCGGGAAGACACGGAAAAACTCGCTCCCGGCGGAATAGCAAATAACACCGAAGTTGAAGGCGTAATATTTTTACCCTGACTGCTATTGTGAGCGACAATAATTCCGTTAACTGCGGCGATTAAATCCGCAAAATTATAACAATAGCCATCTCCTGCACTCCGGTTCAGTGAAGAACTCCCCCCGGTTGCCGACATCCAGACCATTTCACCCGTGCCATTGACACCCTGATAGCTTCCGGTTCTGCCACCGAGGCTGGAAAGCTGAACCGAATTTTTCATATATCCCGTCCACTGGCCGTTGTAGCAAAATAAAATCCCTGAATTGCCGCCATTAGCCATCAGGCCATCTTCATTGCAGGCAGAATTCAGTGAGGCACTGCCCTGAACCTCCAAATATTCACGGGTCGTCATGCGGCCATCTGAAGATATTTTCCCGCCTTTAATTTCACCCCCGGTTTCAATCCCTTTGTCCTTCCAGACTTTTACCCACTGGTCATCATCCATATAAAAGCCGCCATTATGGGTACTGTTGATCCATCCTTTATCCCCGCGGGTCACCAATGACCCGGTCACGGTACGGATATCCGTTTCACCGGTGATCGTACCGTCACTCCACAGCCCGCCTTTGGCCGATACGCTGTCTGCCGCCAGACTGCCGCTGAGCGATATGTTTTTTCCTGTGATCTCGCCTGCATTACGTATCCCGTGCTGCGTCAGATCCATATCGGCATGCATCTGATTCAGTTCCGGATGGCCTGGTACCGTATAACGGTAAAGGCGGTCACTTTCACTGAATACACTCTGCATCGTGTCGGCGGAGAACAGCGTGACCAGATGCCCACGGGCCGCCGGAATGCCGGACTCCGTGGTATTCAGTTTCCAGCTGCCATCCACCCCGGTCGCCTGATTATCTTTACTGATATACCCGGACTCTCCGTGCATCAGTCGTGCGATATAACGCATCCCTTTTTCACTGAGAACAGTGCCCTGCCGGGAAAGTAATAACCCTGTAATATTTTTATCCGTCAGGTTATCCAGAGTGAAATACGCGGTATAGCTTTGCCCCTCGTTATTAATAAGCGAGATATTTTTATCCAGATACCCTTGTTGCCGGAGTTGCTCTACATCGATCGCAATAAATTTCTCTGCCAGCAAATGTTTCTGTAATTCACCATAATTATCTTTCAGGTAACGCTCAGCCGCACCGGAAAACATGTCAGTTTCTCTGGCGGTGACTGTCCATTCCTGCAGTTGTAAATAGTCACTGTATCTTTGATACCCTATCGGCGCTGCAATTAATATTAACGCCAGCACCAGGCTCAGAGAAAACAGCGTATCTCCGCGATGTATATTTCCCATAGGTACACTATTGTTAAATTAATCCGGCAACATCCGTTACCTGACAGAGTAAGAACGCTACATAAAAATAAGGGGCATACGGTAGTGTTTTTTTATTTATTATCAGTGCGTGACAAAATAATAATAAAAAACCCACGCCGGATACCAGACAAATGACTTGCCAATGCATCCAGAAACTCAATGCACTGATAAAATACACATCCCCCTGACCTACCGAGGTTCCGCAGATCCTCAGCGAAATTTTTTCGACTCCCCGGAATAATAAAAACAGAATACTCCAGGTAATTATTCCGGTAATAACGGCGGCACTGCCCTTTATCAGAAAGAGTATCAATGCACCGGTCACTGTAAAACTAAGAGTAAAGCGCCAGGGCAGCCAGAAATTGCTGATATCAATCACGGTGAATAAAATTCCCCATAACAGAAACGCTGCCAGTACCACAGGCTGTGCGGACATGCCTGGCACCCACAGTGCCAGAGCAAAAGCGGCTGTGGCCAGCAGAATAATTGCCACAGGCACTGGCTTGCCCGGGGTATTCCCCTGATGATCACCGATAAACTGACAGGCCTGCCTGACCATCAGCATTCCGGCGACCATAAACAGCACTATCTTGTCTGCCATCATCCTGCCTTCCGCTGCGAATACATCATATAAGCCAGGTAAACCTTATGGATATAACGGCGGCGTGCCTGATCCCGGCCCTGCAGAAAACCGGTGTTGTAGGTGGCCAGACAGGCCCAGTTATTTCCGCAATAGCTCAGATGACGGGCCAGGATCCCTGCGCCTGTATCGATATTCAGACAAGGGTCCCGCAATAAATCTGTGGCCTGGTGTATCCGGTGCTCACGAATCAATGCGGCGATATGGGTCGAATTAATCTGCATCAGTCCGTAGTCCCTGCTGATCACCCGCCCCTGTGCATCACGATTCAGTCCGATACTGCCCGCCTCTCCCTGACTTTCCACCTGACTGATGGCCCTGAGCAGATCAGCATTCAGATGATAGTGACGGGCTGCCTGCTCAAAACAATCTGCGGCACAGCCTGGCCACGATAACAGCAGCAGAAAACAAAAAAGCCCGCGCTCCATCGTGTCAGTTCGCACTGAAAAATTCGAGACGGTTATCATCTTTACCGCCCCCGGCGGACTGGCAGTCCGCAGCGGCCTCTCCCGCCCCCTGACTGCTGGTATAGCGGTGACCGTTAATACTGATATGATCGATCAGGCTGGTGCTACCCAGTTTGGTCGCCAGAGTTGTACAGGCCTCCGACGGGACCCCCTCATAACGCAGTATAAATCCGCTGTCGCTGCCCTCTCCCTGCACGTTATCCGGAACCAGAGTGACATTTTTGCCCCAGACATTACTGAGGATGGCCTGACCGGAGTTTTTATCCCCGCGGATGGTCATATTCCCCGGCGCGCCACCGAAACGGATCAACGCCCCGGTCATTTCCCGGTCGGATGCAAACTGGTAGCTCCCGCCGACTTTTAGCATATTACGGGTATTGGTGATCAGTTCACTGATATTCCCCATCTCCGTGCTGGTATCATTACGGCTGAATAACCCCCCTCCGACACTGATCCCAATCACCAGCACAATAAGGGAAATGGTGATCCAGATACCGGCTTCAAACAGGGAGATAGCGCCCCGGTGTATTCGTGTTGCAGTTGTCATGAGTTTCCTCGGGTTATTGATGAACGGAAATCAGGTTATTCAGGTCCTGCGTGGAGAGCAGGATCAGTACCATGTAACCGGCGTTCAGGCCCAGGCAGACATACCCGGCCATCGTCGCGGTTTGCTTAATCCGCTGTACGGTTTTTTGCAGCCAGTCATTAGCGAAATTTTCTATAATATTTTCTGCATTATCCGCGGCAGTCAGTACCCGTAGTTTTTTAACGGTCTCCGCTGAAGGAAAGGCATATCCGCTGGCAAACAATGCTGCCCCCAGATGCTTTCCCTGCCAGACATGCTGCAGAGTGGCCTCCAGCCGTTCATACAGCCAGGGCGAAGCGCGTTGCATTAACTGGTTGATGCTCTGTTCGGTTTTCACTTGTGCACGGAGCAGTGCCGAGATATTCAGCAGGAAACTCACCCCCTGGATATCGCGGTAAAGTTTCCACGGCAACATGTGGTCCAGCAGGTGGCAACGCACACGTCCGGTCAGATTAGGCAGTGACCAGAGTGTCCAGCCCGTCAGCACAAGAGCGCTGACAGAGATCAGGATCAGGTGTTCACTCAGCCCGCGGGAAATAATGGCCAGTGCCTGCAGCGAGCCCTGCCACTGGTCTTCACTGACCAGAACCGCCAGTCGCGGAAGAAAGCGATGACTGACCAGTTGCACCATAAACAGACAAGAGATCAGTAACAGGCACGGATACGCCAGCGCAGCACTGCAGGCTGAGCGCATCTCTTTTGTGGCCCGCGCGATGGTCATGGCGCGTCGGATAGCGGCAGCAAGGTCACCGTCACTGACCCCCGCACTGAGCAATAAGAGTTCCTGCTCCGGGACCCAGCCACGTAATCCTTTATCCAGTGACATGCCGCAGGTCAGTGCGGCAGCAATATCCTGCAGACAATAGACCCGCGGGCTGTTTGCCGAACGATCGCTGATAATCAGCGTGCTGATGGCATCTGCGAGTTTGAACTGATTCTCCAGCAGGAAAGCCAGGTCATCATACAAACTGATCCGGTCATTCCCTGAGAAGGTTCTCAATGCCAGCTGGCGACTGAGAGATTCGCTGTATTCCCGCCACGTCCGTTTCTCCGTCATGCCTGACTCCTTAGAGAAGGCTGCATCAGGTCATCTTCATCCAGCGGGCTTATCAAATCGGCGTCGAGCGGGTCGGCAACTCCCTGATGAAGATAGTCTTTCAGGTGCGCCGTTCGGGTAATGCCGTTCAGGGTATCCAGCCAGTATCTGCGGGCAGCAATTTTACCCTCGTGCCGGTACAGCTCCATAAAGCGGGCATCGGGGCGGATCACCTCGGCAATCATTTTCCGGCCAACCGTGCCATGGAAACATGCTGAACATCCGGACGAATGCCGGAAACAGAGTTTTTCTGCATCACAATGCCGTGTCAGAAATTCCCGTTGTTCCGCTGATAAGGAAGGTAGCTTTTGCTGCCAGCTCAGCTTGCAGGACGGACACAGCACAGGGACCAGACGCTGTGCAATCAGGCCAATCACTAACTGAGCATCAGCAATTTCCGGCAACGGAATTTGCAGGGTATCGGTCAGGCGATCCAGAATACCGATAGCATCGTTAGCATGCAGAGTGGTCTGCACCAGATGCCCTGACTTCGCGGCACTGAGTGCGGCCCGGACCGAGTTAGTATCGCGGATCTCACCGATGATCATCGCATCCGGATCCAGACGTAACGCCGATGAAATGCCTCTGGACCAGGCCTGACTCAGCGCTTCGGGATCGGTGCGATCAGCGATCACCGGCGTCTGAACCGCCCCGGGGATCATCCCTTCAGGAGGATCTTCAATGGTGAACAGCCGTTTACTGTGTAACGTCTGTTCCAGGTAACAGCGGCTGAAACAGCGCAGAGAGGTACTCTTTCCTGAGCCGGTAGGCCCTGAAATAATGATGATCCCCTCGGGACGGGTCAGCATTCGGGTGATCTGTTGCTGCTGCACCGGCAGAAAACCTAATTGGTCCGGGGTGGGTAATGAACTACTGTCATCGGGCAAAACGCGCATGACAACATACAGCCCGAATTCGGCAGGCGTATGTGCATAACGGGCACCGAAAATCCCCAGTTGACGGACAAATTCACTGCGTAACCTGCCATCCTGTGCACGGTTAGCATTAAAGCTTTTTTCCGTTACATCACACATGGATAACACAATGGTCGCCGCAAGTTGCATACCTTCTTCGCGCTCCAGTTGCGCGATGGTGCGCAACTGGCCGTGGATACGTAACTGCACCAGAGTGACCTCCTGGTACCCTATCAGCAGATGAATATCTGAAGCTCCGAGAGTCACGGCCTGCCGGAAATAACGGATCACTCTTGATTGCTGCTCAGAGCGGCTGATCTCCGAAGTGACCTGGCTACTCTGTTGTTCACTCTGTAACTGACGCAGCTCATCGAGCTGGACAGGTTCAAACCTGGCCTGTGGTGTCTGTCGCAGTATGCCGGCCAGCACCGAGGTCGTTAACGGGTCATGCCGGTGAGCTTCGGAGAAGTAAACCGTGGGCTCATCCGCAGAACGGTCAATATAAATGTATGCCGAACTGTCCTGACGATTAATCATCACTCCCCCCGATAAATGCGAGGTTCTTCGGTGAGCCATGGCCGGTACTTATCCTGACTTCACGGGGAGTGATCGCGATGACGCGATACAAGTCGCCGGGCAGGATCGTGTTTTCATCCACCGTCAGTCGTTTCCCATCCGGCATCTGCAACTGTGCATTAAGATGCCGGCGACTCCCCCAGATTTGGATAACCATCGGCAGAGCGGCTTCTGCCGGCGGAGTACTTTCTGATGGCGTGCTGAGAGGCGCCGGAGCATAAGCCGCCCCGCCGTGCATACCCGTCGATTGATGGCCGGGGATTTCTGCAGGCTCTGCTGCCGGTTGTGGCTGAGCCGTTTGCCGGTATTTATCCAGCTCATTCCGTGCCCGGACATGTTCCAGCTGAGCCTGGTCAAATAAGGTTTCTTCCTGGATCTTTTCAAGAGAGCCAAGGGTAAATCCGTCATCCTGACTTCCGGCTACCGCTCTCAGGCTACAGGTGAGCAGGATCAACAGATAACCTCCCCTGAAATTACTGCTTTTCATATAAGCGTCCCTCAAGCGTAAAAAGTAACCGGCCCGCGGTCAGGCTGATGTCAAGGCGAGTAAACCCCAGGTTCCGGGCCTGCATGACCGGGCCTGAGAGTAATAAACGCGGACTGATCGGCGTCACCAGAGTAAATGTCCGCACACTGAACGGATCCGACCCGGTCCCGGCGACGTCCGAAAGTTGTAATTCACTGTGCGTCCGTTGTGCCAGACTCGCCAGCGAGGTGAGCGACGCAGGCTCTGAGGCCACACCAGGGCCAGGGCGTTTCTGCATAACAAAAGGCAAGAGCAGCTCAGCTTCATCGCCTGCTCCCGGAAGATTGAACCGGTAAGGCAGCCCGGACAAACCATGCTCTTTTAGCTGGCGGGAAAAATCATCGACCGTTCCGCTGCCCTGCAGACTATATTTCGCCGTTATCCTGGCGGGATCAGCCGTACAACTCACATGACTTAATCCCCAGCCGGCAATCATAATCGGTAAAACACCGGTACGCTGCTGACAGGCAGACAACACCTCACTAAGGGAAGGCTGACGGGACCAGGGCGGAGCCGCATCGGCTGCCGCACTTTGCTGCTTTAGTAACAAATAGCGTTGGGCCGCTTCAATACGCTGCTGTTGCTGGTAGTTATTCCGCCACATAACGGCTGAAAGTAGTGCAGCCCCGGCCACCAACAGCCCGCCGGCCAGCCTTAGCCGGTAACGGTTATCTGTTCCTTTCAGCCGGTATTTACGGGCCAGCGGTGGCGTATCTTGCAGCAACTCGTCCAGCGTCAGGCCAGCGAAAGTCTCTTTTTTTTCTGACGCGCTGGTGCTGCGAAATTCCTGCCACTGGCTATCTGAGCGGTGGAGTAACAAAAACTGCTGCAGATAGTGCTCTGTTTCCTCACGGGTACCGGGAATATCGCTGAACGGTGATAGCCCGTGACCTTCTTTGGCTATAAACCAGTAAAGTCCTTCTTCCAGCCGGCAGACGGCGTAGCTGTCTGGTGGCATTTTCTGCAGAGCCACCAGGGCCAGCGGATAACGTTTCTCTCGCCCCTGTTTTGCCGGTAGCAGCTGTACGCTGCCCAGCAGACATCCCGGATCACCCGTGCGGTCATTTGTCAGCACAACATGGTAAGTGTGCTGAACCGCCGGTAAGCGCTGGCGGATCTTCCTGCGGCCACGGACCGGCAGATAGCGCCAGGAAAGCCCGGCCACCAGTTGGCGACCGCCCTGACGGATGCTGTAGGGTCTGTTCTGTTGCATTACCGTTATCCCATCAGAACCGGGGTGATCAGGATCACTAGCGCCGATTTCCCGCGGCTGCCGCCGTCACCCCCGCCGAACAGGAAGAAATGAGAGTGGTCAACGCCCTGATGATCATCACTGTTACTTACCGACTGATAACCGCTTAACACCAGCGTCTGTCCGGATTTCATCAATACCCGCTGAGTGAAAATTTTCATCCTGGTTTTCATCAGTTCAATCGACGCATTCTGGCTGGTAAAGGTTCTGAAGGTCGGGTCATCGGACATATTGATGGCAAACTGCAACTGCATACGGGTTGAGTCCGGCATCAGATATGGCAGGATCGTCATATTCAGGCCCGTGGTGATGGTGGACTTACTGATACTGCTGGAAGAACCGACATTGGCAGTATTCTCTGTGCTGGTATCAGAGGCATAATCCTGCTGTAACGCCACCTGAACCGGAACCGCTGAAAGGTTAGTCGTCATGCTGGAGAGCTGGGTCACGACGGTCAGATGCGTCTGTTCTGCCAGCGCTTTCACTAATGCCGTACTGCCCTGCCCTTTCCCGTCCAGAATAGAGATACCGCTACTCATCATTTCACTGGCCGCATCCGCATACGGCGATGTCAGTGATAACCCCAGGTTGCTGTTGTTGAATACCGCTTTCCAGTCGATACCTAGCTGGTCGTTATCTTTGTTATCGATGCTGTAAACCTGCACATTCAGAACAACCTGCCGGTTTAGTTGAGTGTTCCGATCATCGATATATCGCGCCACATCACTCAATACTCGCGGTGTATCCCGAACGGTCAATTCTCCGTTCGTCAGATCCATCCGTCCTTTACCCGGAGTCAGCATCATAGAGATGGTGCTGGCGATATCACGGTACAGTCCGGACTTTATTTCCATCGTGGTCGCCTGAGAAGTCGTGCCTGAGTTTTTATCACTATTGTCAGACGCGCTCTGGCCCCCTGCTACGCCGTTAGTATTCTGGTTTTGCGAAGAAGTTGTACCGCTGACCGTACGGGAATAAAAACTGGCATTATTATCCATAAATAAAACAGGGAAGGTTTTCGTGGTCATATAAGAAATAATGACCCGGTGATCCTGATATTCCCAGCTCAGGCCCTGACGTGCGGTAATATCATCCAGCAAACCAGCAACCGGCCCCTGCCAGAAAAGATGATTCAGTGATGTACCGGAGGAAACGGTATTCACCGGCGCGCCGTTCCCCGGCAAAGGGTCATTCATTGACGGATCCTGACTACTGAAACCAGGGTTATTTTCCTGCTGACTGAGTGCATCCTGACTGATATTCACCGGAATATGACATTGAGAAGTAATCAGTGAAGCAACCGCCTCAAGGCTGATATTTCCCGGATGGTTCAATGTCATATTACAGGATGGCAGTTCACCCTGCTCCTTCTGTAAGTCGCGGCTTATCGGCTCAGGATTGATCCATTGCGTTTTTTCGTTAATAACATAGGGATGTGATTTATTGAATGGCATCATGGCATCTGCCTGTGATGTCAGCTGACTATTATCTTTTTCAATATCATTAATTCTCTGCCAGCTACTGCATCCTGATATCTGAATAAAGATGAATGATAACAGGCTCAGCGTGGTGTTTTTATTGAATTTCATAAACCATCTTATCCCTGGTAATAATAGAGAATACTGTCGTCAGTCATGTCATTAGGAATTTCTATGTTTACCGCTGTACCGTACATGTCATACAAGCGGTGATGCCGAAAAATATAAAATAACCGGCTATGTTCGCTAACCACCATCAGACAACCTGCCAGTCCCGGCTTTTCAGCAGTCCAGATATAATGTTGTGACCCCCGCCGTTCAAAATGTAACGGGATTTCAGAATATCCGGCACTGGCAGGCAGTGTCTGGTCTGAATGCTGCCACCTGACTGAGCTGTTCAGAAAAAATATCGCCTCTCGCTGGCAGTTTTCATCATCAATCTGACGCTGAGTCTGCGCCTGAGGAAACAGCCCCATAAATAATAATCCACCGATAAAAAATGACAGTAACCAGTAATACATAAGTCATCCTTTAACGGGTATCGATGACCACCAGACATTGGTTGCGATAAATATGTGCATAGAGCGGGATCTGAGCCGCTGAGTACAAATCGATGACCTTTGCGATAGCCGAAAGATAATCCCCATGGAAAATAAGGGGGGCATCAACCGGATAATTAACATGGCTTTCCCAAATCAATTTCCAGTGAGGAATACCTGCAAGGTTGCACCCGCTCGTGGCAGACCATTGCTGTAATCCCTCCTTCAACGTTGTGCCTGACGATATTTCATAAATCTGAGACAGACCGTTTTCCGGTGAATTGCCTGCCCGGGAAGCCAGAAAACCCTCTGCCGCCAAATCCTGCCTTGAAAATACAAACAATAACACCAGGCAATATAATATTTTTCTGGCCACCTATTATTTTCTCTTATCGGTAGATTTATTAAATAGCACTAAATGCTAACGAATGAGATTAATCATAGAGAGATGAATTTACTTAAGCAAACAGAAATTTACGCAATCTTTACTACGAGAGGAAATTAAGTGATTTATACTTAATTATTGTAATTTATCAACTTCACCCAGAGAAAAGGATCACATAACGATCCTTATACAAAATTTAATACTATGTTAGTTAACTAACAGTTCCTTTCGGGATAAATTGTAACCAAAGTATATTTAACTGCTGTTAAATCATTTTTATTACATCTTCATGACAATGAAGAAATAATACCGCCCCTGCCATTTAAAAAAATGATCGTTGTGATTAATAATAGTCATCAAAAAATAACGACAACCCCGAAAAAAACAGGGCCTTATTTTTCGGGGCTCTCTTTATTGAGGATTAAATATTCCGCGTTATTATTATGGATATTATGCAATGTCAGGAGCGCCCGGATTGTGATTATTTATTCATAGAAGGCGTTAGGAAAGGAACAGATACTTATTGGGTGAGTGGTGAAAAATAGCGGTTTATATTTATGACCTGATGAGCATAAGAAATAACAGCCGATAATATTACTGAATCACCCTATCGCCGGATTAAGATCTGTCAGGCCTTTTTTGTCATTTCACCGGCCCGGCTGCGGGCGGCCCTTTCTGTGGAGCCGGTTAAACAGACTTATGGCATCCCTTAAGCTGCTCAATATCGTTGTAGCCCGGTATATCATGCGGTTCATTGCTTGAGTTGTAGCGCACAGATTTGCACTGTGCCGAACGGTACAGCAATCCGGCGGACTGCAGCGTAATCCCCTCCGGTACCCGGAAAGTAACGTCCACCCATTTTGCATCAGCCGGAGGAGACAGCGTCTTGTCAGGCCGGTTATCACACCCGGAAAGCAGTGTTAAAGCCAACACGACGACTGTTTTACCGAGAAAGTTCAACTTCTTCCTCCGTTACCGCCGAAAAGCGCAGCAGGGCATTTTTCCCGATGTTCTCTGCCTGTGTCAGCCTCAGAGCGACCGGCAGCATGTTTATTCGGTATATACATCGCCTATTTCATTGACAGCAACTTGTCATAATCCGGGAAAATATTCGGTACATCCTCACGACTGCCATCAGGATAAGTTGCTGTCAGATTTCCTGGATGATCTGGTGGGTTTAATACAACAACTTTCATAAGATGAACAACAGGTTCAATAGCTATATGCTGTGTATTACTTAGACTAAAACGCCTGCGCCACTTTTCTGTTCCTGTCTCCCCCCCGAATAACTTCAAACTAACCGTATTATCGATGTGATTAGCAACTATAGGGAAGAAATCTGTATTCAGAACCAATATTTTCTCGCTGAATACCTTCGCCCGCCCGGTCCCGTAGCCGTCACTGAGACCATAGTCCCCGAAATCGAAAATATAACTGGTATCGATAACCTCTTTTCCCTTCACCAGGGGAACATCGTCCGCAATTCTGAAGCTCATTTTCAGCGAGTTCAGTTGCCACTGGCACGGGCCGCCGCCATCCACGGCAACCCGCAGACGGCGGATATTATCGCCATCAGAGGCACCGAAGGGCCGCTCAATATCGTTGTAGCCCGGTATATCATGCGGTTCATTGCTTGAGTTGTAGCGCACAGATTTGCACTGTGCCGAACGGTACAGCAGCCCGGCGGGCTGCAGCGTAATCCCCTCCGGCACCCGGAAAGTAACGTCCACCCACTTTGCATCCGCCGGAGGAGACAGCGTTTTGTCAGGCCGGTTATCACACCCGGAAAGCAGCGTCACCGCACACGCAATGACGGTGGTTTTATTGAGAAAGTTCAACTTCTCCCTCCGTTACCGCCGAAAAGCGCAGCAGGGCATTTTTCCCGGTTTCCTCTGCCTGTGTCAGCCTCAGAGCGACCGGCAGCATGTTTATTCGGTATATACATCGCCTATTTCATTGACAGCAACTTGTCATAATCCGGGAAAATATTCGGCACATCCTCACGACTGCCATCAGGATAGAGTGCATTGATATTTCCCGGGGGCGATATTGGACTTTCAAGTATTACGGGCTTATTAATATGCACTGATGGATGCAGATAAATATCATCAGTATAAGATAAGCGATAGCGTCTGCCCCATTTATCGTAATTAGTATCCCCACCAAAAAATTTTAGCGTTGTTTTTTTAAACATATGATTTATAAACACTATCGGAAAGAAGTCTGTATTCAGAACCAACATTTTCTCGCTGAACACCTTCGCCCGCCCGGTCCCGTAGCCGTCACTGAGACCATAGTCCCCGAAATCGAAAATATAACTGGTATCGATAACCTCTTTTCCCTTCACCAGGGGAACATCGTCCGCAATTCTGAAGTTCACCATCAGCGAGTTCAGCTGCCACTGGCACGGGCCACCACCGTCCACGGCAACCCGCAGACGGCGGATATTATCGCCATCAGGCGCACCGAAGGGCCGCTCAATATCGTTATAACCCGGTATATCATGCGGTTCATTGCTTGAGTTATAGCGCACAGATTTGCATTGCAACGAACGGTACAGCAGTCCGGCGGGCTGCAGCGTAATCCCCTCCGGCACCCGGAAAGTAACGTCCACCCACTTTGCATCCGCCGGAGGAGACAGCGTTTTGTCAGGCCGGTTATCACACCCGGAAAGCAGTGTTACAGCACACGCAATGACGGTGGTTTTATTGAGAAAATTCAACTTCTTCCTCCGTTACCGCCGAAAAGCGCAGCAGGGCATTTTTCCCGGTTTCCTCTGCCTGTGTCAGCCTCAGCGCAACCGACAGCATGTTTATTCGGTATATACATCGCCTATTTCATTGACAGCAACTTGTCATAATCCGGGAAAATATGATTTATATCTTCACGACTGCCATCCGGATAGGTCGCCGTTAAATTTCCCAGTCGTATAGCAGGCGGGGTTAATAAAACTACTTTATTGATGTGTATTTGTGGATCAATATTAATGCGTTCCACATCTGCTGTTTTATATCTCCTCCGCCACTGCTCATACGCTGTATTACCACCGAAAAGAGACAGATCTACCGTATTATCAATATGGTGAACCACCATAGGGAAAAAATCTGTTTTTAGTTCAATTAGCTCCCCGCTGAACGCTTTAGCCCGCCCGGTCCCGTAACCATCACTGAGTCCGTAGTCTCCGAAATCGAAAATATAACTGGTATCGATAACCTCTTTTCCCTTCGCCAGGGGAACATCATCCGCAATTCTGAAGTTCACCATCAGCGAGTTCAGCTGCCACTGGCACGGGCCACCACCGTCCACGGCAATCCGCAGACGGCGGATATTATCGCCATCAGAGGCACCGAAGGGTCGCTCAATATCGTTATAACCCGGTATATCATGCGGTTCATTGCTTGAGTTATAGCGCACAGATTTGCACTGTGCCGAACGGTACAGCAGCCCGGCGGGCTGCAGCGTAATCCCCTCCGGCACCCGGAAAGTGACGTCTACCCACTTTGCATCCGCCGGAGGAGACAGCGTTTTGTCAGGCCGGTTATCACACCCGGAAAGCAGTGTTACAGCACACGCAATGACGGTGGTTTTATTGAGAAAATTCAACTTCTTCCTCCGTTACCGCCGAAAAGCGCAGCAGGGCATTTTTCCCGGTTTCCTCTGCCTGTGTCAGCCTCAGCGCAACCGACAGCATGTCCTGAAGGGCCAGAAACTCACGATTACGTTCAACCTCATCCGGATGACTGAAGCTCGCCTTTTGTTCAACGCTCTTCCGGAACCGGTCCCGCATGGCTTTCCGGTCCATATCCCGCACCGGATCGGCAAGCTCCAGCACCTGATTATGAATATAGGGAAGGTAGCGGTGCGCCATCGAGTGGTTTGATAGCTTACTGAACCAGCCGGATGATGCCGTATTTTCCCCCTTAGGGAACCGCTTCTCCAGCTCGCCCGGCGCCAGACATTGTATGAATGCCGCCTGATGCTCTTTGGTGGATATCAGGTATTCTTCCTTAAGGGCAGGCACAAGATACAGTTTGACCGCCGCCTTCTCCGTATAGCTTACCGTTCCGCCCCCTATCCACAGCGTATTTCGCTCACCGGACTTCATTACGCTTTGTTCTGCGCGTAAAAACAGGACCGTTTTTCCGTGATGCCAGTAGGGATCTCTCTCCTGTGTAATCCCCATATCCACGCCCGCATTTCCCCCGAAGGTTCGCGGTAAAAGACCGATGGCCGACGTGATCACCCAGTCAAAGCCCAGTTTGTCACCCAGCCACCCCAGTTTCTCGTAAAGCTCGCTGTCGAGATCCACCTCCGGCGGGATCTGTGTCACCGTGTCATTATCATTGGCGTGACGGTAGTGGGTGATGTCCCTCTGCAGGTACGCGGCCAGACGACTGAACGTTCGTGGCATTCCGTAGGTGTACAGCACCGGGTTAAATGCCTTCATCTCCGCGGCATACAGCAGCGCCAGCGCGCCTCCCAGACTATGGCCGCAAATAAATAATGACTTTCTATTGTCTAAAGATGTTCTGAGTGCCCGAAGATTAAACTTATCCCCGAACTTCCGTTTAGCCAGCTGATAAGCTTCCAGAAAACCGCCGTGCACATTCCCCATCCCGCCCAGCTCTGCAGGGCACCGTTTCGGGCCGAAGGACACGTCGGTCCGGAAATTCAGCAGACTGTCGGTACCGCACCAGGCAACCAGAACGTGCGAGGCACACTCCACCGTAAACAGGCGGGTATCACCTTCTCCCTGCGCCCCCTGCCCGGTATTCATATAGAGCGGAGGCTGATACCGCTCCCGGAACGGCACGTCCACCGCCAGCGTATGAAAATAATTCGGGAATTCTGCAAGCTGCGGGAGACAGGACAGATCCTGACACTTCTGTCGGAAAAAGTAATCGATGGTCGGGTTCTTCGCTTCGGCGGCATACACCAGATCGGCCATAATGCCCAGGTTCAGCGCGTTCGCCAGGTCATACTCTTTCGTGTCGTGCAGCGACAGCACCCACGCGCGGAACGGACAGATCTCGATAACATGCCGCTTATCGAGCGCCTCCCGCGCTATCTCGGTGCCTTTCAGTGACCGTCCCGGTGGGAAATGAAACTTCGGCGGCTCCGGCTCAGCCCAGCCCTCGATCTCCGGAAGCCGGTCGCAAAGCTCCCCGATGGTCACATAGTGATGGATGTATCCGGCTATCCCGGCTTTTTCCTGCACGTCTGAGCGCCATTTGGGGGCGCGGGTTTCCGGCCGGAATATATTGTTGCTTACCGGCTGGCTGTTCGGGTTACGCCGCAGGCCCAGCGGGCGCTTTTCCATCTCATCTGCCAGCTGCCGGGCATCGGTCTTCACGTCAGCCGCTATCCAGTAGAGGTTATCGAAGCGCACCACGCCCTGACTATCGGTCATGCCCCCCGGAGGATTGGGCGGCGGTGTCGGATTATAGTCGTAGCCGGATTGCCGCCACATCTCCACATCCCTGGCTGACGCCAGCGGATGGTACTCAAGCCTCACGTTCAGCCCGGAAACCGGGGTATTGTTTTCATCAACGAACCGGAGTTCAAGCCAGTATTTATGCTGTTCTCCGCGACACTGAACGACTTTATTGTTAGGCCTGATACTGGTGAAACAGGTATTGTCGCCAATAATTTCCATGCTAATCCCTTGCATGTTAAAAAGTTAATGTCAGCATCATATGCCGAACGAAACTTAACCTAAATCCGTCCGCTACAGCTACGGATGCGCCCGCCTTTAACCCGATCCTTTTGTTGTTGCTCATGCAACACCTGCACACGCTCGTTTCCGGACCACTGCCCGCGGTTCACTCTGCGGGCTGTCTGATTGAGGTTGTTCCGCCCCCCGATCAGCTGACGCAGCAACGCCGGCGAGATCGAGGGAAGTATGCCTGCACGGACCGGTTTCGCGGCCAGGTAAGTCTGGCACATCGCGGCTGCAAGCTGTTTACCGTCGCAGCGCTCAGGCAGCCGTCGGTGCTCGTCTTCAGTCACCCACAGGGTGAGCATTTGGGTACATTTCCCGGAAATCAGGCCCCCCTGGTAACACCGCGCCGGGTGGAAAGAAACAAGGCACTAGTGCGTCAGTGGTTTTAGCGGGTTTCGGTGCGCAGCCCTGAACCAGTCAGGTAGCACTAACGGTGTGTATCATTGCTTAATATGTTGGCATGGGGGCAGAAGTCAGTAAAGTGCTTCATGTGGCAGTTGTGATATGTAGCTCAGGAGTGACCGCAGTACTCTGTACGGTCAGATGAAATAATACCTCCCCGCTCATCCGATCACTCAGGTTCAGTCATGAGGCTGCGGCGAGCGTTACCGGTTCATGGGAAAAGGATACCGCGATTCCGTTTCGACAGTTCGCTCCAGGCCAGGCTGTGTGCAGGCTCCCTGTTCAGCCCGACTGCTGCCCCCTTATCCGGTAACTATCGTCCTGAGTCCAGCGCGGACGGACACGCAGATACGTCACTGGCAGTATAAGCATATCTGTATGAGTTCCGGATACTTTTTGAGGTTTTGGTTTTTCAGCCATCACCATCCACTTAGAGCTGTCTACACATTACGTGGGTAGGATCAACTTATTGCTACCTGTGGGCACAGGGCATGAATTTCAGACATAAAAAAACCGCCTGACGGCGGTTAAACGACATTGCACATAAGTGCTTATTTTTGTTCATTTGAATCGGTGGTGCCCGGGGCGGGACTTGAACCCGCACAGCCTTACAGCCGAGGGATTTTAAATCCCTTGTGTCTACCGATTTCACCACCCGGGCAAATCTGGAGGCGCGTCCCGGAGTCGAACCGAGGTAGGCGGATTTGCAATCCGCTGCATGGCCACTCTGCCAACGCGCCTTTAATTCTTTGAATTACAACACCTTAAAAGATGTTATCTTTCTGATTTTTTGTTGAGCACCGGCAAAACGCCGACCTAACTTATTGATTCCGAAAGACTTAATTTCTCTTTCGTCTCCGGAATGGCGGCTATTATGGACTGGTTCCCCGACCTTGGCAAGTGCTATCCCCTATTTTTTCTAATAAAACCGACTGAATGACTGAAAATTCATCAACCTGTTCAGTGAGCGAACATATTCGCGCTGATATGTTTAATTTATCACCACTAACCAACTGATTTAAAGAGATAAAGAGCTAAACTTTGGGCATAGAGGGTACTGACAGCCCCACACTCAGACGGTAAACCCCTTCTCCGTTGAGTTTTACTCCCCTGCTCCCGGACACGTCAACAGCACACCGTACAAAGAGCCCCGTCAGCGTGAAGCTAATGGCGTATATTCAATCAGTTCCGGGCGAAGAGTCTCTGTTTTTCCCTGTTCCGGTCATCTCAGACAAAACACACCATTTCTCCGCCCTAAGACACTGACTGCATACATGCGGGCTGCCTTAACCCGGTAAGCATCGTAACGTGCACAGTGGCCAGAGTGCATTACTCCTGTAGTACCATCGCAGGCCAGGTCTCCGGGGGCAGATAAGTGCTCAACAACGATCCACAGGCAGGTCTGTACAAATGGGTCAGACTATAAAAGCCCGGCAACGAAACGCTGCGGTCCTGTTGACAAACACGGGGAGGTATTCCGTGTCCGGAAATGATGATATACAGGCAGGCGGCTGAAATAAGCGGGAGATCCGACGGCAGTCGGCAATAAAGTACAAAAATAAATATCCTCCGGCATAGCCGGAGGTTTTTCAAATGCGCCTGTAAGGCTCTCTTACCAGCAGCGCCCTAACAGGCGCATCGCAATCTGACATTTGCATTTTGGATTACTTACGGCCCGTAAACGGGCTTCCCGGATAAGGGATCGACAACTGCTCTCCCATTTTATCCGCTTCGAGCTGGTGCTTTATATATTCCTGTATCTTTTTCGTGTTCTTGCCTGCCGTGTCTACATAGTATCCACGGCACCAGAACTCCCTGTTTCTATACTTAAATTTCAAATCCCCGAACTGTTCAT